>NZ_DAVZIU010000009.1:0-75218 GCF_052273165.1 Treponema berlinense
AATTTTCTACAATTTTCCATTCGCCAAGAGTGCGTTTTTCACTGTCAAAACTTACACCTATTTTAACGAGCTTTTTGTCGTTGCCGTTTTTGTCTTTTGTAACAGAATACGGAATTAAATATCCTTTTGAATCAATCTGTGCGAGTGCTTCTTCTACTGTTCCGTCAAGTTTAAATTCAAAAACACGGGTGGCTCGGCAACAAATTGCCGCTGTTCCATTGCCTGCCACAAAACATAGCCCCGATTGGAACAGCGCCGGAGGCGTTCGGCTTTGCCGAATGCAGCGTATAGCGGAACTGTGGAAAGCGGGTTTGTGAGGAAATTGTGCTCTGGTTTATTAAAACAAAATATTTTTGAGTTTTTTATAAAAAGTTTGCTCTCGGAACTTTGATTTCCGTTCCAAATAAGCGTAAATAAATTTCTTTCTATTCTAATGAGATATTCTGTTCTTTGTTCAGTTTTTTTTCTATATTCTCAAGTTTTGATTCAATCGTTGTCAGCCGAGGAAACATAATATTCTGCATCATTGCGCAAATCATATTCACTTCTTTTATGTTAACGTCTCTTTCGCTTGCAAACAAATCTCCGCAGGAAATGTTCAGTTCCCGACAGATTCTGTCAATCAATGACGCAGAAGCGAATTGAACGCCAGTTTCAATAAATGAAAGATGTTTTTGAGAAATTTCCAGACGCTCTGAAAGTTGCTTTTGTGTTAGTCCAACTCTTTTTCTATGCTTTTTTAAATTCTGAGCAAAGACTTGTGCAACATCAGCTTTGTTTGCATTCATAGATAAAAATTATGCAGACATTTTCGTTTTTTAGAACTCTTTAAAAAGTAATATTTATTACCTATTAAATTGATTTTCTAAGAATTTATGCTAAAATATTTTTGTGAAATCTAAATTAAAATTCCTTTTTACAACCTTTTGCGTAATATTAAGTTTTATTATTTCTTCTTGTACAACTATTGATTCTTTACAAGAAGCAATTTCTTCTCTTTTCGAGAGTCAAAATTCCAACATTCAAAATAATGAAACTCAAAAAATTAAAAAAGTTTCTTCAACAATGTATAAAATTCCAGAAGATTACGAAAAAGCTTATTCCTTTAGAACAGATACGCCGCATCCTATGGCAAAGAAAATTCCTACAAACATTGCAAAGTTAAAAATTTCTAATCCGGCAGAATACGTAAATAAATGTTGCGAATTTATAAATTCAAATTCTACAGATGATTTTGAAAAAGTGAAGATTGCACATGACCTCGTTGCTTTAAATGTAAAATATGATGCTAAGAATTTTTGGGCAGAAACAGTTCCGCCTCAAAATTATGAAAATGTTTTAAAAACCGGCTATGCAGTTTGTGAGGGATATTCAAATCTTTTGAAGAAATTTTTGGACACTTTAAATTTTAAAAATTCAAAGGTTTCCGGCTATGCACGCGGAGTAGGCACTTCCCTTATGGCAGAAAACAATATGGATTCAAACCATGCATGGAATATGGTGAAAATTGAAAATGCCTATTATTTTATCGATAGCACTTGGGATTCTGGTTACATGAACGGAAAAAAATCCGTCCAAAAATATACAACTGATTGGCTTTTTATAAAACCAGAACATTTTATTTTTACACATCTGCCAGAAAGACAACAACAACAGCTTTTAAAAGAGCCTGTTTCAAATACCGAGTTTTTAAAACTTGCAGACTTTCAGCCCAAATTTTTTGAAGTTGCTGAAAATTTCGTAATTAAAAATGGTGAATTACCCCAAAAAACAAATCATGTCTTAAATTCGATTCAATTTGAATATGAAACAAAAGCGAACTATTACTTAGATTTTTCAGTAGTTCAGACAGAAAAAAACAAGAGAATTGAAAACGCAACTTTTACACAAACAGATGAAAATCTTTCTGATACCGTGATTCAATTTCCAGAAGCAGGAAAATATCAAATCCAGATTTTTTATTATAAAAAGACAGAAAGACAAGGCCTTGGATGTGCAGAATTTTTTGTGAATGCCCAAGCTGGAAGTCAAATTCGTTATCCTCGAATTTATCAGAATTATTTTGATGCAAAAGTAATTTGTCCGATTAAAATGCCCTTAAAAAAATGTGAAACCTATCATTTTGAAATTAATTGTCCAAGCAAAAATTTTGCAGCGGTGATCTGTGGTAAAAATTTTTCGCAAATGCAGGAAAATGATGGCGGAACATTTTCTTTGGACTTTACTGTTCCAACAAATATTTCTCAACTTAATATAGGCGTTTCTTCTGCAAAAACAGGTTCTTATCAGACTGTTGCAACATACATTTGCAAATAATTTTATTTTTAAAGGGGGAAGTATGAAGTCTTTTTTTGAAAAAATCAGAAAATTTTTTTTCTATTGTGTAGATAAATATCAAATCATTTTTTTTAAATTTGGCTCATCTATAAAAAAAGTTATTGTTAATTTTAAATTGAAGATTAAAACTTTTTTTGAAAAAATTATTTTACAAAAAAAAGAACATCAAAAAAACAATTTAGAAAAAAAACTGGAAAAAATCAGATTAAAACAATTAAAAAAAGAAGAAAAAGATAAGAAAAAAGCGGAAAAACTTCGAAACAGAAAGGAAGCGGCTGAAAAAAGAAATGCACAATTAAAAGCAAAAGGACCAAAAATTCTTCGCAAATTATTAAATATTTTTGATGTTATTTTTGACATAGCTTTTTCTTGCGGTTTGATTTTTTACCTTCGTCCAGAATTTTTAAATTTTAAAGAAAAAAATGCTTTTCTTACACAATATGATTTTAGTTCATTTAAAATCGGCTTTTTCGGGAAATTGTCAGAAATTGAAGAAATTTCAAATCTTACAATTTTTATAATCGTCTGTATTTTTGCTTTTTATCTTCTATACAAAATAGTATTTTCTCTTGTGTCAGCAAACGGAATAAACAAGCTTGTTTCTATTCTGCTTACGGCAATTACATTAGTTTCAATCGCTTTAGTAAAAGATAAATTTTTGATTTTTTTTGTTTTTTATATTTTACTATTTGCAAGTTTTCAGTTTTCCTGCGATCTAAACTTCAAAACAATCGGAATCAAATTTTTATGTGTCATTTTACTTTCTTTGCTCGCATATATTGTTATCTTATTTATTTTTGATGAATTTTTTAGACAGTGTCTGGTTTTAAGTTTTTCAGAAATTAAATTACCTGTAAAATTTTTCTGATTCTTATAACTGTATTTTTTGTAAACGTTACAGCCCCCCTAGCCCCGATTGGAACAGCGCCGGAGGCGTTCGGCTTTGCCGAATGCAGCGTATAGCGGAACTGTGGAAAGCGGGTTTGTTAGGAAATTGCGCTCCGGTCTCTTAAAACAAAATATTTTTAAGTTTTTTATGTTAAATTAACAGCTTTTTTGCTATAACTTTTCTTAATATTCATTTTTTTGAGTTAGCTTTATGAAATTCGTTAAACAATTTGCAATTTTTGTAACAATCTGCTTTATTGGCGAGGTTTTGCACAAAATCATTCCGCTGCCTGTTCCGGCTTCGATTTACGGTCTTGTGCTCATGTTCTGCGCGTTAAAATTTAAAATTATGCCGTTGCAGGAAGTCGAAGTTTTTTCTGATTTTCTTTTGGAAATTATGCCTCTTCTTTTTATTCCTTCAACCGTTGGTTTAATCGTTGCCTGGCCAATTATTCAAAAACACTGGCTTCCTATTTTAATTATAACTTTGCTCGGTACGACTTTTATTTTTTTTATTGTCGGTCACGTAACTCAATTTTTTGCAAAACTTGTGCGTTCCCGAAATTATAAAAAAACTTCCGGCAATGCAGAATCTCAACCGTCAAATTCTATGACAAACAATAAGGATTAAAAAATGGAACATATTTCAACTTTTTTAACAAATTCCGTTTCTTTTGGATTTTCAATAACGCTTATAAGTTTTTTGGCAGCAACCTGGCTTTACAAAAAAACACGCTTTGTTCTTTTTTCGCCGCTTTTTGTTTCCAGCGCAATTGTAATCGCTGTTTTAATTATTTTTAAGGTTCCTTATTCCGAGTACTTAAAAAGCGCCGATTTTTTGTATTATCTTATGACGCCAGTAACGGTTGCGCTCGCAATTCCTCTTTACCGCCAATTCCAAAAACTTCGCGAAAATGCGCTTGCAATCGTGCTTGGAATCGTGAGTGGAATTATTTCCAACGCTTTTTTTGTTCTTGGAGTTTGTCTTATTTTTAAAATCGGGCACGAAGAATACGTTTCTCTTCTTCCAAAATCAATTACCACGCCAATCGCAATTGCAATCACTGAACAAAACGGTGGACTTGCAGCCCTTACAATTATGATGGTTAGTGTTGCAGGAATTTTCTGTAACACTTTTGCCCTAATTCTCTGTCGCCTTTTTAAAATCGCAGAACCGGTAGCCCGTGGTGTTGCCTGCGGAACTTGTGGACACGCAATGGGAACTTCAAAAGCTCTGGAAATGGGCGATGTTGAAGGCGCAATGAGCGGCTTGAGCATTGCTGTTTGCGGAGTTCTTTCCGTAATAATTCTTCCGTTTTTTATGGGATTAAATTAGTTTTTGGCAAAAATTTAGTTCATTATTTTGTAGATTTTTCTATAAAAAATTCTCATTGTAGTGTTATAATAGAAAGACTATGAACCAAGGAATTGCAAAACGCCGTGCTTTTTTAACTCAACGCAAAAATCAGGGAAACCGCGTTACTGTCGGTTTTACAGGTATTGCCGATTTCCGTTCATTTATCGGTCAAGAATACATTGCCGGTATGATGAAAGCCACCTCTGATTACGACTTGAATTTCATCAACTTTGCAGGAGCAATCAAATATTCGCTTTTTGACGACATTGATTTTATTTCGCACTATCTGAAAAATTTCCGTTTTATGAAAGCTCCTCTCGTTGACGGACTTGTAACCTGGACTTCTTCTCTCTGCTCTTTTTTAGACACAAAAACCATAGTTCAAACTTTTAATGCTTTAAAACCGCTTCCAATGGTAGACATCGGTTATCTTGACATTGAGGGAATTCCGTGCATCCGTATAGACAACAATTCTTCAATAGCGCTGATAATGGATCATCTTATAAACAAGCACGATTACAAGCGTTTTGTCTTTATTGGTTCAAAAATCTCAGAACCACATATCCGCCGTCTGAATGCTTTTCAAAACGAACTTAAAAAATATGGAATTTCCGAACTGCCTGATTCAATTTATATGACAAAAACGATGGATTCTATCGACATTGCCATGGCAGTCAACAAACTTTGTTCTGCTTACAATTTAAAAGACCACTCAGAAATCGACTGTATTATAACATCTTCAGACATTATTGCAGCCACTGTAATCGAAGAACTAGACAAACAGAATATCTGCGTTCCAAAAGATGTTGCCGTAACAGGCTTTAACAACCAGTACAATGGAATTACCGCACGTTCTCCAGTTACAACGATGGATCTTGAATATTTTAAACGTGGTTATGCTGCTGTTGAACTTTTAATCGACAGAATTATGTCTCCGGAAGAAAAATTCAAAACACGACTTGTTCCTACAACACTCCTTATCCGCCAGTCGTGCGGTTGTTTTGAACAAAGCATTGAAGATGCTGGAGAAAAAATAAACACATCAAACTCTATGCCTGGTGCAAATCTGTCCGAAGAAGAAGTTAGAAATTATCTTTTTAGATTAACACGAAATATTTTTTCAGGACGTCCAGAAATAGAAATTAAAAATCTTATTGATGCCATTTTTGATGATATTTACGAACAAAAAAATCCAAGCTCAATATTGCGATGGTTTCAAAATCTCTTGCAAAATATCCGAAAAGATTCTGTTCTTGTAAACAGCGAACTCCAGCAAAATATTACAAGCCTGCGTAAAATCATTCTTCCAATGGTAAAAGACAACGACAAACAGTTTTCTCATATAGAAAATATTTTTCATCAACTGCGTTCTCTTGTTTCTGTTTTTATTGAATACGATACGCTCTCAACCCGAGAAAATTCTTATTTAATGAACAATTTGTCTCAAATTGCCATGAATTTTGCAAGCGCAACGACTGGAAAACAAATTCAGGATGTTTTGCGCTACCAGCTTTCAGAAATGGAAATTCCAGGAATTGTGCTCTGTCTTTCCGACAATATGACGATTGATTTGACTTCTTCAAACATCGAATTGATTTTGCCGGAACCGCCTCTCGACATAAAGGAAAAACTGCCCTTTAAGGTTTATGACCCGGCCTGTATTCCAAAAACTTTTTTTCCGCACGGCAGACGCTACAATCTTATGCTCGAAATTCTTTATCACGCTGACAGATATTTTGGCTATGCTTTTTTGGAAATTGGTACTCAAAACATTTCTGTCTACGACACTGTACGAATGCTTTTGAGCAATGCACTTCATTCAGTTTACTTAAAAGAAGGTCGCACAAAAGAGCGTTCAATGTTACTTTCTAGCGATCAGCTTGTCGGAATTTTGCATTTAAAATCCGAAAATTCACAGGAAAATCGAAATGGAATTACTGTCCGGCAAATTACAAATTATCTGGTGGAACATCTAAGTGAAATGACAAATCTCGACAAAATGGCAGATGAACTTATGGTAAGTAAATCTCATCTTGTGCGCAGAGCAAAGGAATTGACAGGCTTTACAATTCAAACATTGCACGAAAAATTAAAAATTGAACAGGCGAAAAATCTTCTGCAAGTTGAATCTATAAAACTTGCAGAAATTGCTTCGCGCCTTGGTTTTCAGAATCAAAATTATTTTAGTTCCGTATTCAAAAAAAATACCGGCATGAGCCCACGTGCCTGGGCACACCGGTATCATTAAAATTAAAATCCTGCTTTTAATCCAACGTAGGCGGCAAAACCTGTTACGCCGAAACTTCTTGAAAAATCTGCGCCACGAGTTTGAACTCCAGCGTCGATTTCAAGAACATGGGCATTTATCATAAAGCCCATCGAATGTTTAAAAATAAGATTTTCGTATGCTGTTGCAAATTTTAAGCCGACAACGTTAAGCAATCTAAAATCTGCGGATAAATTGTATTCACCGTAAACCATGCAATCGCTTGAATAAGGATTTCGCACCGCAAGATCAACTTTCGGACAAATTTCGCACCACGTTCCAAACGGTCTCCAGGTAGCTTCCAGACCGAGAATGAACGGTCTATGTACTGTTTTTGTTTCCTTGCTATAAACGGTATCATCTTCTCCATAATCCTTTGTATAAGAATTTGTTTCGTTAAAAATACCAAAGGCATTCTGCTGTTCAAAAACTCCCCAGAAACGTTTATAAGCCTTGTATTTTAAACGTCCTGGAACAACTGGTATTCTTGTAAAAAGTCCAAGGTCAAGTTTTTTTCCAAACGATCTTTCAATTTCGCCCGAAAAGTCAAAACCAGCGCTTTTTACAAGTTCAGAAAGAGTTTCCTGAATAAACGCAGAATCTATTGTTCTATCGCCAATTCCTTCCAAATCAATTACTGAATAAACATTTAACGGCAAATCTGCTTCTGCGCGCATTAAACCGTCTTCGTTCGACGAGTATTTTGCAGTTCCCTTTGTTTCCGTAACATGAATTACAGGAGCAAAGATTGTCGGTGTAAAATGAACTCCGTAATCTTTTATCTTTGTCTTAAATGTTGCTCCAGTTTGAACGTAAACATCGCTAAAAATCTTTATATCAATCGTTTCGCTTGAATTTACTTCAAAGCCTTTGCAAAAAAGATCAAAAAAGTTTTTTGAAATGCCAGTATATCCTGAGCCGTCAATTCCCCAGAAAAAATTGAGTCTGAACTTTTCGTTAAAATTAAGCGCAAACCAGTTTTTTACACTGGCATTAAAATCTATTATAAAACCGTCCTCGGAAAGTTCATTTGAAACTTCATCCAGGTCAATAACAAGGTCTTTTACAAGCAAATCCGTTAAGCGGATAAAATTGTTAGACGCTCCAGCTTCTGTTGCAATTCCAAATTCAAACTTTCGGTCGTAACGTTTCAATTCTGCAAACGAAAAAGAAGCGCAAATAAAAGTTAAAAAACAAATAAGTAGTTTTTTCATTTTAGTTTTCCTCCTTTTCGTTTTTGTTCCAGATTTCAACCTGTCCGTTAAGTTTTATTTGAACATATCCTGACATTCCAAACTCCGCATTGCGAGGAATTTCTATTAACTGTCCGTCAGCCTTTATTTTTACTTGGATTTTTGGAGTAAAAGGATAATTGTCAAAAACATTTTTTATCTCTTCGCCAGTCAGTCCAAGTTTTTTAAAGTCAGCACTTGGTTCAAACGAAAGAGTTTTTTCTTCTATAAGATTACCGTCGTCTTTTACACTTCCCGAAATTTCGAGTTGAGTAGAATTTGTTGCCTTGTAATAAATCGAAACCGAATCTACAAGGTCAAAATATTTTTTGACATCCTTAAAATCTTCTTGACTGTCGCGTTTTAAGAGGTCTTCATTTTCGTTAAAGGTATCGCCATTGCCGTTTATTGTATTTATAAGACTGCGGACATCGGAAACCGTCACATATTCGTCTGCTTCATGCGAATCAAGTGGAAAATCAAACTTGTCTGTCAAAGTAAACTGTAGCGGAACTTTAAGAAGAATAAAAATCTGAACCGACTTTAATTCAGTCAACTTTTCAAAATCTTCGCCAGTTAATTCGAGTTCATTTGTCGCATTTGAAAAACCGCTTAATTCGTATTTGATTTTTAAGTTGTCCGGCATATCGTTCAAAAGATTGCAAACCGCAGAATCTTCAGTCTTTACAGAATAGTTTTCTGGAGAAAGAATCGAAGAATCTGTAATCATATAATCTTTGTCGGCAAGCGCATCCAAATCAATTTGAGTTTCTTTAAGACCAAGACTGCCGTTTACAAGCTCAGAAGGTTTACTAATTCCGCCTGTTTCGTAAATAGCTTCCAGTTTACAGTTTGAATAATTGACTCCTTTAAAAACCTCAATTCCCGGCTGAATCGCAAAAACATAGCCTTCAACTCCGGAAAACTGAATATTTTTTATAAGGTCGCTCGCATCTCCAAGATTATCCTTTAACAAATTAGAGAAATTCAAGCCAGTGTCAACTTCGCCAGTCAAATCTGAAGCCTCGCTCAAAGCGGAAATATTGACTTTAAGGCTTTTTATTCTATCAATCTTACAAGAACCACCGATTTCTACTTCCGGATTGGCAGTTGCTTCATCAAAAACAAGAGTCGCATTTTCAAAACTGACGGAAATCTGTCCGCTTACCTTGACGTTTCCTGCAACCTTGGAAGGTTTAATAGTCTGATTTTTGAGAACTGCCGTTTTATTGAAAAGATATTTTGCAGCTTCTTCGGCAGATAGAGTTTCGTCAGAAAATTCATTTTCAGAAACCTTAAAACCATCTCCCTGCGAAACATTTATTTTTTCAATGCCGGCAGTAATTCCGCTCCATCCTTCTGGAATTGTACTAAACACGTTCAATTTTCCAGATTCTAGTTCGGCACTGATTAAATAATCGTTTACGCCACTAAAATCAAAGTCGCTCTCAAAAGAAACACAACCGTCAGGAGTTTCCGGATTACTGTCCAGATCTCCAATTTCTTCGGCAGTCATGGTTAAACCAGTAACCTGCTTTATCTTGAAAGAATCTGCCTGCATAGAAACCTTAAAACGGTGAACAGTACCTGCCGTTCCGCCCTTCACTGTTCCAGAAAGTTTAAATCTCATTTCCGGTTGCAGAATTTTTCCGCTCAAATCGAGCACAAGAGGAGAATTTCCTGTCCCAGAAGCAAGGTTTCGCTCTTCGCTCGAAGCAATTTCTTTTCCGCTTCCGTCACACAAAATTACTCTTGCGTTCAATTCAAAATCTTCAGAAACTGTTCCTTCTGGTTTTACAGAAATTTTAAAATTTCCTGCAGAAAGTTTAATTCTTGAAAAAGTCGGAGCTGTAATATTAAAAGGGATTCCCTTATTTTCTGGAATTACCGAATCCTTGCCAGTTTCTATAATTGGATAAGATTTTTCTTCAATCTTTAGGACTCGGCCGATATTTTCGTTCAAATTTGAAATTTCAATCTTTGTCAAAAAATTCATATCGTTTGTGCCGTCTGCAGAAAGCCCAAGCGATACTTCTTTTATCGGATATTTTATTAAATATTGAAGCACAGCGTCGTCGCATTGAGTCGGATTATAATCGTAAACTTTAATTTCTTCCGAGCCTTCTGAAAGATTTCCGCTAAAATTCTTGCGTAACTCACTTGCACTCATCTTGTCGCGAATCAAAAAAGAGCCACTTCCAAGCGGGAATTCGTAATTTGTTCCACTCGTCTTTATGGAAATTCTTTCGGGAGTTTCCAAGTCGCATGAGAAAAAATTAAAACCTGCAAAAAGTCCGCTAAGGACTAAAAAAAATTGCCATTTCTGTTTCATACCAAAAGTATAAAGCAAAAATGGCAAAATCCAATAATTCAGTGTTATTTTTCTATAAAATAACGCTTTTTAGATTATTTCTGATTATTAAAGAACGCTGCAAACGGATTGTATGACAGACCGTCGTCGCTTCCGCGATTTGCGTTCGAACGCTTAGAACCCGCAAATGCAGCTTCGCGAGGTTTTTCGCCACCTTTTTTAACAACTACAACCTTACGTCTTGGAGCGCTTCCGTCCACAGACTTTGGCTTTTTACCTTCATTTGTCTGACCAAGACGAGTGTGAGCATCGCTCTTTAGCGAAAGAGAAATGCGCTTGCGGTCTTTGTCCAGGTCGATAATCGTAAATTCTTTTACATCGCCAACTTTTACAACGTCCATTGGATCAGAAACAAAGTTGTCGCTCAATTCAGAAACGTGAATCAAAGCGGTTTCGTGCAAGCCAATATCAACAAATGCACCAAAGTCAACAACGTTTTTGATTTTTCCAGTAACTTTCATTCCGACGGTCAAATCTTCAAAATTTACAACGCCTTTCTGCATGATTGGAGCTGGATAGCCGTCGCGAGGGTCGCGGTTTGGTTTTCCAAGTTCGTCTATTATATCGTTCAAAGTTGTTTCGCCGACGCTGTATTTTTCGCAGAGAGATTTTTTTACATCTGCCGGAACTGCCTTTTTCTGCTGAACGTAAGACAATACTTCGCGGGCAACTTCGTAGTTTTCCGGGTGAACCCAAGTATTATCGAGCGGATCTGAACTTTCTGCAATTTTTAAGAAGCCGGCGCACTGTTCAAAAGCCTTTGGCCCAATTCCAGGAACTTTTTTGAGTTCTTCGCGGCTCTTGATTTTTCCGTTTGCGTCGCGATAAGCAACGATTTTTTTTGCCGTTGAAAGGTTGATTCCAGAAACATATTTTAAAAGCATATAAGAGGCAGTGTTCAGATTAACGCCAACATTGTTTACAACTGACGAAACTACTTCATCAAGCTGTTCGGCAAGTTTTTTCTGATTTACGTCGTGCTGATAAAGACCAACGCCAATTGCTTTCGGGTCGATTTTTACAAGTTCGGCAAGAGGATCCTGAAGACGGCGGCCCATCGAAATTGCACCACGAACCATAACATCAAGTTCTGGGAATTCTTCTGTTGCAACAGGAGAAGCAGAATAAACAGAAGCTCCGCTTTCATCAACAACAGTGTATTTTACGTCAGAATCAGAATAGTTTTCAGAAAGAACTTTTGAAACAATCGCCTGCACTTCCTGAGAACCGGTTCCGTTACCAACTGCAATTACCTGAATGTCGTATTTGTCGATTGCATTGTTAATTTGCTCGTAAGCGTCCTGTGGATTCTGTTCCTGGAAAATTTTGAAAAATCCGAGGAATTTTCCAGTTTCGTCGAGAGCAGCGCATTTTGTTCCGTTTCTGTAGCCAGGGTCAACGCCAAGAACGCGGCTTCCCTTGATTGGCTGTGTCATAAGAAGGTTTTTTAAGTTTTCTGAGAAAAGTTCAATTCCGTGGTCGTCAGCTTCGTCTGTTTCGTTGCTGCGAATTTCGCGGACTACGGCAGGAGAAAGAAGACGAACAAGTCCATCTTCAATCGCATCATTGTGGTATTTATTAGAAGGTTTTGCTTTTTTCTGTAAAAGAGCGATTGCGCCGTCAACCGGCACATTGATATTTACAGAAAGCGCGCCTTCGCGTTCTGCACGGTTCATTGCAAGAATTCTGTGTGGCTTAACCTGATTCAAACTTTCAGAATAATCCCAGTACATCTTATAAGTAGAGGTTTTTTCCGCAGTTTCGGCATCAACTCCTTCAGAAACAATTCCTTTTGTTTCGATTGTACCTTCTGCCATGTAAAGATCGTGAACGTCCGAGCGGTTCTGAGGATTTTGAGAAGTTCTTTCGGCAATAATATCTTGCGCTCCGGCAATCGCATCCATAAACGATTCAACATTCAAAGCGGAGTCTTCGTTATCAGTCTTGATGAATTTCTGCGCTTCGGCTTCGACTGCGGCATCATCGTTCTGACCTTCCATAAAATCTGCCAATGGTTCAAGACCTTTTTCGATTGCAGCCATTCCGCGGGTCTTCTTCTTTTTCTTGAAAGGAGCCCACAAATCTTCAAGTTCTGTCAAAGTTTTTGCGCCCATAACGGCATTGTAAAGACTTTCGGTTAATTTTCCCTGACCAAAAATTCCACGGACAATTTCCAGACGGCGTTCTTCAAGATTTTTATATGATTTAAACTTGTGATCACATTCAGCAACTTCAACTTCGTTAAGATTGTCAGTTTTGTCCTTGCGATAACGCGAAATAAAGGCAATTGTACAGTCTTCGTTAATCAAACTTATAACGGCACTAACCTGACTTACACGGATATTAAGTTCTTCCGCGATTTTTTTCATAATGTCCACTTCGTTGACAACGAGGGCGTCGATAGATTCTTGTGTAAATTCCATAGTTTTTTTATTTTACAAAAAAAAAGGTTCATATTCAATTTAATTTTTCCGACCTGCCAGAACTCTGATTCTTCTCATAAAATTTAATTATAACCTTGAAAAGTTACCGTTTGTTCGATATATTCTAGTTACCGACTGTTCGGTAACCTTTTTTTAACAAGGAAGATGTCGTGACTCAAAAAACTTCAACAAAACAACTTATTTTAGACGCAGCCTTCTCTTTTTATAAACATCCGTGTTTTAAGGATTTTTCGATGAGCCAACTGGCAGCAAAAGTCGGGATTTCAAAAACGGCAATTTATCGTCATTTTAAAAACAAAGACGCTGTTGTAGAAAATATGAGGGAACAGTTTTTTGATATTCTCTACGCTCAACTTTCGAAAATTCAAAACAAAAATCTTGATTCAAAAGCCTTAAATGAACAAATTATAAAAATCATCAGTTTTTTTGCGGAAAACTCTCAATACATCAACTACTTTATAACTCTTCACGCACAAGTAAACGATTTTGAAAAAAAAGTTTGCGCTGAACTTCGTTCAAAAGGCCTGCCAAACGATTTTGACAAATTTTATCAAGAAAACAAGCCAGCAAGGTATTCACGCATTTATTTTTGCGCAGTTACGATTTTATATTTTATTAAACTGCGCGAAAAAGCAATTGTATATGGAGAAAAAATAGATCCAGTCGGCAATTTTTCAAAAAAAATGGTCATTTTTATTCAAAAAGGAATTGTCGGCACAATCGGAGAATCTAGCCAAACTTCAAAAATTTCAAAAGAGCGTTTTGCACAACTCAACGAGATTTGCAAAATTAACAAAGAAGATTTGCCGGAAGAAGACAAGATTTTTACCGCTTTTTCAATTGTAATTACAAAATATGGAATAAATAACGTTACAGTCGAACATATTGCCGACGAACTCAACATAGCAAAAAGCAGCCTGTATTTTTATTTTGAAAACAAAAACAAAATGCTTCTTCATCTAGTTGCAAAGGAACTTTCGCTCTTAGGAACAATTTGCGAAGAAAACTGCGCCGAAGCAAAAACTTACACGGAATTCATCTATATCAATATGAAAACCGAAATTTCATATTTTTCTGCTCGACCTTCGATTTTGTCACTTTGTGGCTGGCTTTTGCAAAATGGAGCAGAAAACTCTGTCAACGACGAAAAAGAATTTTTAGGGCCGAATAATGTCTGGGAAACGAGAATGACCGAAATTGCCCAAAAAGTTGATCTTGGATTTTCGGTTCGTCCAGAACATATTACGATTTGGTCAGGACTTTTGCCTATTTCGCTTACAATTTTAAAAATAAAACATAAATTTTCGGACGAAGAAACTAACCAATCCTTAAATTATATGTTTGATTTTTTAATGTACGGAGCAAAATTTTAAACTAAGGAACTGAAATTTGGACTAAAAAATTGAAACCACACCAGGATATTGATTTTTAACAGTCCTAAAATAAAAGTAAAAAATATTGGAGGTAAAGAAACAAAATGAAAAAATTACTTGTTGCATTCAGTTTAACTCTTTTTATTTCTGCTGGATTTGCCCAGGAGCAAAAAGAAAAAACAGAAACCGTTACTCTAACGATAGACCAGGCTATTGAATACGCATTAAAAAACAGCCGCACCTTAAAAAGTAACGACATTGATTTAGAAATGAAAAAACGCGCTTCGAACGTAAGCTGGAACGTTTTTTTGCCAGATGTTTCCTTAAATGGAACAATGAAACGCTCAAATGAAATCAGCCCTTCTTATGCCCAATATGGAATCACCGATTATCCAGATGAAGAGTCTCGATGGGATGTCATAGGAGGCGCTTCTGTAAGCTGGAATTTTACGCCTGCCTATATTGCAAAAATTCAAATTGCAAAGGCAAATTACGAGGCTGGAAAAATAAGCTGGGAAAAAAGCCAGAATGAAACACTTATAAATATCAAAAAAATTTATTATGGACTTCTTCTTCAGCAGGAAAGTTTGAAAATTCAAAAAACGACTCTTGAAAATGCACGCCAGAGAATGATTCAGGCGGAAGCAAACTTTAAGAGCGGTCTTGTTCCAGAAATCAGCCTTTTGCAGACTCAGGTAAACTACGAAAATACAAAACCGTCAGTTGATTCTGCTGAACAGACTTTAAACCAGCAGTTTGATACATTTGCTTTTTTAATCGGACTTCCAGTCGGCACAAAAATTGAGCTTACAAGTTCCATCGAGCCACAATATATTGATGTAACAACAAAAGACTTACTTAATAAATACGCAGACAACGACCTTCAGATTCAGTCAATGAAGAAAAATATGGAAACTGCAAAATTGGGAATTACCGCTCTCGACCTTTCAACTTGGATTCCGACATTTGCATTAAGTTATGGCTGGACACCAATGTACACGGACGGTTCTTCTATGGGACTTGCAGCAAAAAACGCTAAGGCATTCGGTTTTGCAGGCGATTTGGGGAAAAATGACAAATGGTACGATTCAGGAAGTTTAACCTTAACGCTTGCCTGGAACCTTACAAATATGCTTCCGTGGTCTTCAAACAGACAACAGGTAAAAGATTACCGTCAGCAGCTTGCCCAACTTGAACTTGCAGTTGAAAGCCTTAAAGAAAATCAAAAAGTTCAGGTTCGTAAAGCTGTAGATACTTTAAATCAGGCAAAACAGCAAATTGAAAACATGAACCGTTCAGTTCAACTTGCTCAAAAAGCCTACGACATGCAGTTACGCTCTTACCGCAGCGGAACTACAGAACTTCTGGACTTGCGCGATTCTGAAAATTCTTTGAACCAGGCAAAACTTGGTCAATTGAACCAAAAATATCAGTATATTTCCGCCCTCATGGATTTGGAAAATACTCTGAATGTAAAATTAACAGGCGAATCTAATTCTGCCGTAACAAAATAAATATCATATCTAAAACTGGAGGAAACTTATGAAACTTAAAAAATTGATTTTTACAATTGGTGCTCTTGCAATAACATTACCTTTGGCAATCAGTTGCGGAGGCAAAAAAAACGACGTTGCTGCGAAAGCAGACTCAGAAGCTGAACAGGTTTTTGCAGTAAGCACTTTGACAACCGAAGCTGGAAACCTCGACGATTATCTTGAGTTTGGCGGAGACATCAGTTCTGTAAACTCAGTTGCCGTTTTGCCGGATCAGGGCGGAAAAATTACAAATATTCTCGTAAACGTTGGCGACATGGTAAATAAAGGTCAGGTAATCGCGTATGTAAATCCGCTTCGCGCGGGAGCAGTTTACAACGACAGTCCGGTTCATTCACCAATTACAGGAAGAATCACCTCTATTCCAACCACAATCGGTTCGACAGTAAGTCAGTCTTCTCCAATTGCAAATGTTGCGCGCACTGACGACCTAGAAATCAAAATCAACATTGCAGAACGCTTTATCAGCAGAATTTCTGACAAACAGAAGGCGACTGTAACTTTCGACGCTTATCCAAACGTTCTATTTCCTGCAACCGTTTTTGAAATCAGCCCAGTTCTCGACACAACAACACGTACAATGGGCGTAAAACTTCACTTTGACAAAAAAGACAGCCGCGTAAAAGTCGGAATGTACGGCCGTGTAAGACTCGTAACCGAATCTGTAAAAGACGCAATCGTAATTCCTTCGACAGCAGTTGTAACACGCGATTCAACAAATTACGTTTTCGTAGTTGAACCTCATTCAGACAAACGCTCAACTGTAAAACTTGTTCCTGTAACAGCAGGACTTACTGTCGATAACAAAACAGAAATTGCAAAAGGCCTTAAAGCCGGAGATGAAATCGTAATAAAAGGCATGTCGCTTTTGAATGATGGCGTAAAAGTAAACATCACTTCAAATTCAACTTCAAACTAAGCCGAAAAAAAACAGTATCTGGAGATTTATATGACATTTTCTGAAAAGTGTGTAAATAAACCCGTAACAACCCAGCTTCTTTTTGTACTGGCAGTTATTCTTGGAATTTTCTGTACAACACAGCTTCCAATTGATATGTTCCCAGAAATGGATTTGCCGTACATGATTGTATTTACTTCTTACGACAATGCAGGTCCGGAAGAAGTTGAACAAAGTGTTACCTCAACCCTCGAAACTTCCCTTTCCGGTCTTTCGGGCTTAAAAAAGATGCAGTCCCGCTCAATGTCAGGACTTTCTATCGTATTCCTCGAATTCAATTACGGCACAAACCTTGACGCCGCAGGTGGAGATGTCCGGGATAAAATTGATATGGTGCGCGGTTATTTGCCAGATGACGCCGATTCACCTATTACAATCAAAATGGATCCTTCAATGATGCCGATTTTGAATCTGGCAGTTCGTGGAAACCGTACTCCAGAAGAATTGAGAACAATGGCCGAAGACGTAATCAAACCGCGCCTTGAACAGCTTGACGGAATTGCTTCCGCAACAGTTTCTGGCGGACGGGAAGAATCAATCAACGTAGACATTCCACGCGACCGTCTCGAAGCCTATGGACTTACAATCAGCACAGTTGCGCAGATGATTGGAGTTCAGAACATTCAGTCTTCCGGCGGTACAATCACTTCTGGCGATATAAATTACACAATTAAAAACGACGGTAAATACAAAAGTATCGAAGACCTTAAAAACACTGTAATCTCTTATAAAGCAGGCTCAGACTACGAAGTTCGTACAATCCGCCTCCGTGACATTGCAGATGTTTACGAAGGCTACAAAGACGAATCTACACTTGCTTACCTTGACGGCAGTCCTTGTGTAATGATTATGCTTACAAAACAGTCAGGCAAAAACTCTGTTCAGGCTGCAAAAAACGTACGCAAACAGCTCTCAAAAATTCAGGCGGAACTTCCTGCTGACGTTGAGATTCTCGAAACTTCAAACACTGTAGACATCATCTCTCAGACAATTAACGAAGTTGTAAGTTCGGTAATTCAGGGTGCTTTGCTCGCAATTGCAGTTCTTTTCATCTTCCTTCGCAGCTTAAAATCAACCTTGATTGTAGGACTTTCAATCCCGCTTTCAGTTTTGATTACACTCGTTTGTATGTACTTAAAAGGAATTACAATCAATATGATTTCGATGGCCGGTCTTTTGCTCGGTATCGGTATGCTTGTAGATAACTCGATTGTAGTTCTCGAAAATATTTATTCTTATATTCAGCGTGATGCAAAACCAAAGGTTGCGGCAATTCTCGGTTCCCAGGAAATGGTTACTTCAATTATGGGTTCAACCTTGACTTCAGTTTGTATCTTCCTTCCAATGCTCATTTTCCAGAAAAAATTGGGCATGATGGGTCAGATGTTCAACGATTTGGCATACACAATCATTTTCTCACTCATGTCTTCTCTTATCGTTGCCATTGCCTTGGTTCCAGTTTTGTGTTCAAAATATGTATCAAAAGTCGGCGGAACAAGAAACGAAGGAAGAGGTTTTGCTTATGCGGTAAACAAAGCTTTTAACAACTTCTTCGACAAACTTGATGAAAAATATGCGGCAGGAGTTGCCTTCGTTCTTCACCACAGAAAAACATTCATTGCAGCAATTGTTGTTCTCTTCTTTGTTTCAATGGGCGCAATTAAACTCGTCGGCTTCGTCTTTATGCCGCCATCTGCAGCAAACAGTGTTGAAGTAGATTTTAAACTTGCACAAGGAACAAAACTTTCAATTACGGAAGATGTTATCCGCGAATTCGAAACAATGGCTCTCGAAGACTTAAAAGGCATTAAATATTCAAGCGTGACAGTCGGCGGAACGAGCATGATTTCTTCATCATCAGAAACAAACACAGGTTCAGTAACATTCAGTTTATACGAACCAAAAGACCGTCTGCCAGGATACGACAACGAAAAAACAGCAAAAGCAAAACTCAGAAAATACTTTACAATGTTCCCGGGAGCAACCTTGAGTTTTGCCGCAAACGCAAACAGCGCTTCAAGTTCTTCTGGTGTATCTGTAAACATTAAATCAGACGACCTGGATCTTGTAATGGAAACTTCTCGTCAAGTTCGCAAAGTTCTCGAAGAAAAAGGAAAAGACTGGGTAAGCGAAGTAGATTCAGACCTCGAAGATGGACTTCCGCAGGCAAATATTATTTTTGACCGCGACAGAATGCAGGAATTCGGTCTTAATGTTTATACAGTCGGCTCTGAAATTGCAGGCGTAATCAACGGAAAAACCGCAAGCCGCTTTACAAAAAACGGAGACGATATTGATGTTGTTGTCCGCGTTTCGGAAAAAGACCGCGAACGTCTTGGCGATCTCGACTCAATTTCAATGGTAACTTCAAGCGGAAAGAGAATTCCTCTTTCAAGTTTTGCGCATTATGAAGAATCAACTGCTCCAGTTACAATTTTCCGCGAAAACCAGTCGCGAATCATTCACGTAACAGCAAAACCAAACGAAGGACTTTCAATCGGCGACGTTCAAAAAGAAGTTGTAAAACTTATCGAACAGAACATTACAAAAGAAGACGGCGTAATTATCAGTTATTCCGGCGACCTCGAAGACATGATGGAAGCAGTTGTAAACTTCGGACTTGTAATCATTCTCGCGGCCTTCCTCGTATTCGTTGTAATGGCATCGCAGTTTGAATCAATGCTCGACCCGTTCATTGTAATTCTTACAATTCCATTGTCGTTTATCGGTGTAATGACAATTTATGCGCTCACTGGAAACCAGCTCAACGTAATTACAATCATGGGCGTTCTGGTTCTTGTCGGAACAATCGTAAACAACGGTATCGTTCTTGTTGACTACACAAACCTTCTTAGAAAACGTGGCTACGAACTCGAAGAAGCTTGTATTCAGGCTGCACGCAACCGTCTGCGTCCAATACTTATGTCAACATTGACAACCGTAATCTCGCTTGCTCCAATGGCGTTCTTCCCAGGAGAAGGTTCATCTTCAATGCAGCCAATCTCGCTCACAGTATTTGGAGGAATGACATTCGGTTCGTTAATGACGCTCTTTATAATGCCGTCAATTTACTATATCTTTAATAGTCGCCGGCTTAAAAAAGCGGCAAAAAAAGTCGCAAAGCAAAAGGCGATTGAAGAAAAACAATCCGGCAACAAATAAAACAAAAAGTCGGAGAGGAGGTCTTTATGGAGAATAAAATGTCATATATCGAAAATATCAGAAAACACGCCGGAAAATTGACACGGCTGGAAATAATTACTTCCCAGGCGCTCGAAGAAGACTTTAGGGAAGAATTTAAAGAGCAGAAAGTCGCAGCCCGTTACACAAAACTTGCAAACGTAATGGGAGCCGGCTATTCAAACCCACGCCTCGGAGACGCAATCTGGCCGCAGCTCAACATAATGTACATAATTTACTGCCAGGAAGAAGAGGCCGAAAAAATAATCGCAATCTGCCAAAAACTCCGCGAAAAATACATGGCGGAAGGCATTGCCTGCTTTAAAAGCAGCGCCGAAGAAGTTTAGCTGGCCGCTAGTTGTCTGCAAACACAAAACATAATTTTTCTAAAAAGCGATGGATAATAAATCTGTCGCTTTTTTTTATTTTGGGCGTTTCCTTCAGCCGTACAAAAACAGCAAAAACGTCATTGTCCGCCAGCAAGTGGCGGCAAAAAACATAAAAAAAACACAATCCCACACTAAAAAACACACAGGCCGCGCTTTCCGTGGCTACGGCGTCTACCGCGCCTCCGGTGCTGCGCACTTGCAGGCAACCACTACAATCGCTAACGCATAAAACGCCTGTTTTGTATTCGTTTTTCATAAAAAAAAGCACTCCAATTGAAGGAGTGCTTTTTCAAATCATTGCATTATTGCTTATTTAGGCTGTTTTCCGATATATGCAAGAATACCGCCGTCAACGTACAAGATGTGTCCGTTTACTGCGTTTGATGCATCAGAAGCCAAGAATACTGCTGGACCTGCAAGTTCTTCTGGGTCGAGCCAGCGTCCTGCCGGTGTGCGTCCGCAAATAAACTGGTCAAATGGATGACGTGAACCGTCTGCCTGTTTTTCGCGAAGTGGTGCAGTCTGTGGAGTTGCAATGTATCCAGGTCCAATTCCATTACACTGGATGTTGTCTGCACCGTATTCAGAACAAATGTTCTTTGTAAGCATTTTAAGTCCGCCCTTTGCAGCTGCATAAGCAGATACAGTTTCGCGTCCAAGTTCTGACATCATTGAACAGATATTGATGATTTTTCCGTGTCCCTTTTTAATCATTCCAGGAATTACTGCTTTTGAAACGATGAATGGAGCGTTAAGGTCTACATCGATTACAGCGCGGAAGTCTTCTGCTGACATTTCTGTCATTGGAATTCTCTTGATGATACCAGCATTGTTTACAAGAATATCTACAACGCCAACATCTTTTTCGATTTTTTTAACAGTTTCGATAACCTGATCTTCTTTTGTAACATCACAGATATATCCGTGTACATCGTTCATTCCGTTTTCTTTGTAGTTTGCAAAACCTTTATCAAGCTGTTCCTGTCCACGGTCGTTAAAAACGATTTTTGCGCCAGCAGCATGGAATGCTTTTGCAATTGCAAAACCGATGCCATAAGAAGCGCCTGTAACCCAAGCCACTTTGCCAGTAAGGTCAAAGTCTTTCATTTCAAATGCTTTTGCCATTTTTTTATAGCCTCCAATAAGTAATACTTTAAAGATATAAAAATGACTTTGTAAGGTCAATAAAATTACGCCGTCATATTTAACAAAATTATTTCGCTTTAAAAAAGCGTCTGTTGAATTCTGACAAATTATTTACAAATCTTCAAGACCAAGAACAAAAATATTTTTATCTTCAAACTTCAAGACTTTTTTTATATTTTCTCTAGGGATTGAACATTTGCACTTTGTCTCAACTTCCTCGTCTTCTTCAAGATTCTGTACATCCAAAACTTTGTCGGCAACCAAACCGTAAAGCGTTATTTTTTCGCTCTCGCCTTCCTGCTTTTTTACAGAAATAACGATAATTTTTGTGCTTTTGTCCGGCTCTTTTTCTTTTAAACTAAATTTTTTTCGCAAATTGATAACTGAAATTCCCTGTTCGCGAGAATAAATCAGTCCTTCAATATAATTTTTTGCACCAGGCATTATCGTAAAATTTCCATAATTCAAAACTTCGAGAACATTTGTAATTTCTACTGCGCAAATATTTGAATCTAACAAAAACGTTAAAAATGAATTTTTCATTTGCGTTTAAAATTCCTCAAAATCTGCGTCTTTAATTAAATCGGCAGTTGTTTTTCGAACAACAGTTCCCGAAATCGGATTGTTTTTCGGTTTTTCAGAAGTTTTTTCTTCTTTTTTTTGAACTTTTTCTTCAACTTCCTTTTTTTCAACAGGCTTTTTAAGTTCAGTTTTTTCTTCTTTTTCCTGTTTTTTTGTTTCTTCTGGTTTTTCTAAAGAATTTTTTAGCATTTCTTCGTTTTCTGCCACATTCTGATTAAATTCATCTGGTGTTTTAAAGAATGCAATTGTCTGAACAAGTTTATGAGCTTCGGAACTGAGTTCTTCCGCCATAGCAGCCATTTCTTCGGCGGCACTTGCATTTTGCTGAACAACGCTGTCAAGCTGAACAATTGCCGTAGAAACCTGCTGAGCTCCGTTATCCTGTTCACGGCTTGCAGTTGCAATTTCCTGAATAAGCATTGAAGTTTCTTCGATTGAAGGAACAAGTCCGCCTATCATTTGTCCTGCATTTTCTGCTGTTGCCAATGTATGAATAGAAATTTTACTGATTTCTGCGGCAGATGCCTGTGTTCGTTCTGCAAGTTTTCTAACTTCGCTTGCAACAACCGCAAATCCTTTACCTGCATCTCCTGCTCTGGCAGCTTCGATTGCAGCGTTAAGAGCAAGCATGTTTGTCTGTCCGGCAATGTCTTCGATTACGCCGATTTTTTCAGAAATTGTTTTTACAGCTTCTACAGCCTCATTTACGGCAAGGCCACCTGCCTCGCTGTCTGCATTCGTTTTTGCAGCAATCTGGCTTGTTTTTGCCGCGTTGTCCGCTGTCTGACGGATATTGCTTGTCATCTGCTCCATTGTTGCGCTCATTTCTTCGGTAGAAGCGGCCTGTTCGCTTGCCCCGGAAGAAACAGCCTGGCTCGAAGAAGAAAGCTGTTCACCGCCTGCACGAACATTCATTGCGGATTCACGGACAGACTGAATCGTTTTTATAAGCGAGGTAACCATGTTTGAGAGCGCAAAGGTCATATCGCCAAGTTCATCTTTACGTTTTTTGAGTTTTTCAACAAGCTTTAAATCTTCTTTTTTTATTATAAGATCTCCGCCAGAAATGCTTGAAAGCGCGTCACGTATGCTATTGAGAGGTTTTGAAATTGATGAGGCATAAATCCATGAAATAATCACTGAACCTACAATAAAAATCAAAGTTACTGCAAGCATAAGAATTTTCATCATGTCGACAGAACTCATAAATGCTTTTTCTGGAACCATAATCGCAAATGCCCAGTCTGTCGAAATTTCCTCATTTCCAATTGAAGAATATGCAGTGTAATACTTTTGTCCGTAGAATTTTATTTTTTCAATGCGGGATTCACCATTCATCATCTTTTTGCTAATACCAGCAAGGTTTTTAAAAATATTATTTTCCATTGAGAGCGCTTCAAAAGTCGAATTTCTGCCTTTTGCCGCCGCAATTGTATTTGCAATCAAAATTCCATCTTTTTTGCTAATTATAAAAGACTCTGTGCCATTAACAAAATCCATATCTTCTGTAAAATCGTCCAAAAGACTCGTATCTGTCTTCATTGCAAGGATTCCAGAAATATTGTCATTTTCGTCACGCAGAGGAACTGCAAAATAAAGCGCAAGTGCTCCTGTCGTTTTTGCAATTACAGGACCGTCAACTGCAGATTTTCCGTTTATTGCCTGTTTAAAATATTCGCGTTCACGAATTTCGCATCTGTTTCCGTTCGATGTGTATCCGTGTCCGTCTTTATCTGCCAGAACAAAATAATTTGCTCCATAAAAATTCTTTTCAGTGCCTTTTAAAACAAGCGCCTTTTCTTTTATAGAGAGGTTTGAGCGTAAATCTTCGCGACTTGCAAGCGCATTTACAACATCAAGATTTGCCTGAATCTCTTTAACTGCAAGTTCTTTTGTCGTATGAATAAGATTGCTTATTCCATGATTGGTTGTAATATCTACTGCGTCGCTGGCAAAAAATATTGAAATTCCAGCTAACGAAATTCCTAAAAACAAAGAAACAAGCGCAACAAATCCAGTAACTGCATGACGAATACTTTTCATAAAGACCTCTCACTAAAAGATATTTTCTATCCAATTATTTTTTTAACAATGGCAATAAGTTTTTCTGAAGTAAATGGTTTTACAATCCAGCCAGTCGCTCCCGCAGCCTTGCCTTCTTCCATTTTTGACGACTGATTTTCTGTCGTAAGGGCGATTATCGGTGTAAACTTATAACCATCGGTCTTTCTGAGTTCTTTTGTAAACTCAATTCCATCCATATTCGGCATATTTATATCTGTAATGATTAAATTGAATTTATCAGTCTTTGCTTTTGCCAGTCCGTCAACTCCGTCCTCGGCTTCTACAATTTCATAGCCTTCTTGACCCAAAATAAAAGAAATACTCTTTCTTATAGAAACTGAATCATCAACAGCAAGAATTTTTTTCAGCATAGATAGTTCTCCTCCAAGTTGTAAAACAAATTATTTATATTTTACCATTTAATTATCATTTTCTGTTTTAATAACACGTTTTTATATGGTTAAAATTCATCTGCATAATTTTTGCTTTTGTGCAGACTTCTTCCGCAATTTTGTCCAAAGGTAACACCTTATCGACAGCCCCCGCTTTTACGGCTTCGCCTGGCATTCCCCAGACAATGCTTGTTTTTTCGTCCTGGGCAATATTGTACGCTCCAGCGTCGTGCATTTCCTTCATTCCGTGAGAACCGTCATCCCCCATTCCGGTCATTATTACTCCGATTGCATTTTTTCCAGCATATCGCGCAGCAGAACGAAAAAGAACATCGACTGAAGGCCGGTGCCTTGTCACGAGAGGACCAGCTTTTATTTCCACAAAATATGAATTTCCTTCACGCTTTAAAAGCAGATGACTGTTTCCTGGGGCAATCAAAACCGTTCCAGTTTTTACAACATCGCCGTTTGCCGCTTCTTTTATGGTGACTTTAGAAAGTCTGTTCAGTCTTTCGGCAAAAGCCTGTGTAAAATGTTCAGGCATGTGCTGGACAACGACCATTCCCGGACAATCTTCTGGCAAAGCGCCAAAAAAATCTTTTAAGGCTTCTGTTCCACCTGTACTCGCGCCAACTACGACAACGGGCTCAGAAATTCCAAGAGAATTTGCAATCTGAGTATCGGGCTTTTTCATAATCACGTCGGCAGTATATTTTGGTTCAATAATCCGCCTTTGAATATCGTTTTGTGCAAGACTAGAATCTTCTTTTTTTTGAACAGAAGGAATTTTTGCTGCCAAAGAATGTGCTACGGCCTGCGAAGGAATCAGTTGCTTAATTTTTCCAGTGCAACTGTACGCAGATTTGACTGCATCGCAAAGACGAATTTTTGACTCTTCAAGAAACTGTTTTGTTTGAAAAGACGGTTTTAGAATAACTTCGCATGCGCCAAGATCATAGGCTTTTAACTCTTCTGGAGAATTGTTTTTTACGAGAGCAGAACAGATTACGATTGGTATCGGATCAATTGTTTCATTCATCTTTCGCAAAAAAGTAAGTCCATCCATCCGGGCCATTTCAATGTCAGAAATTATTACGTCAGGACGTTCATTTTGAAGCATGTGAACAGCAACAATCGGATCTGTGGCAGTTCCAATTACACGAATTTCCGGGTCTGTTTCGAGAACCTGCGATAATGTCTGTCGTACGAGCGAAGAGTCATCAATTATCAAAACTTTTATAATCATTTTTTTTGTCCGTTTTTTGTCAGGCAAAAATTCAAATTCTGCACTTATTCACAGAACCGAATTTAAGACTGTCTTTTTTACTCTTTTTTAAAAATTGTCGGTCCAACCGTTTTTAACGGCAATTCCATTCCAAAAATCGTCTCCGAATGTCCAAGAAATAAATATCCTCCCGGAACCAAATGCTGCAAAAGTTTGCGGATTACGCTCTCCTGAGTTGCTTTATCAAAATAAATCAACACATTCCGGCAGAAAATTGCGTTTTTTTGAGTAGTTTTTGGATAAACCGAATCCATAAAATTCAGCCTTTCAAAAACAACTTTTTCACGAATTTGCGGTTTTAAGCGCACACAAGGATTTGTTAAATCTTTGCTTTTTAAAAAATATCGTTTTTTTAAATCATAACTCAAACTTTCTACTTCCGACATTGGATAAACCGCATCAACCGCCTTATCCAAGACTTTTGACGAAATATCCGTGGCAAGAATCGAATAATCTTCGATTTTTTCGGGATTTTTCCTCATAAATTCTTGCATAACAATAGAAAGCGTGTAAGGTTCCTGTCCGCTTGAACAGCCTGCCGACCACAATTCAATTTTTTTTTCGTTTTTTTTGGCAAGTTCAGGAAGAACAACATTCGTTAAATACTCAAAATGCACATTTTCCCTAAAAAAATTTGTAAGGTTCGTCGTAACCGCATTTATCATACGAGCAATTTCTTCGCTTCCTTCCGGAGTGTTTGAAAATGCAAGTTTTAAGTAGTCGTCAAAATTGTCCATTTTCAGGCTTTTTAAGCGACTTGTAAGGCGAGATTGAACCATAAGCCGTTTTTCGTCCGGCATTTTTATTCCAACATTTGTGTGAATAAAGCTAGAAAGTTTGTGGAACTGAGAATCCGTCAACGCTGCAGGAGAAAAAAAACCAATTTCACACATTATTTTTTTCCTGCTTCTTTTGAATTGACTAAATCCGCCAGTTTATAGACATCGAGAATAAGAGCTACAGAACCGTCTCCCAAAATCGTAGAATTGCTTATTCCAAGACAATTCTGATAAAGTTTTCCAAGAGGTTTGATTACAGTCTGGTGGCTTCCCAAAATTTTATCGACAATAATTCCAACCTGCCCTTCCTGAGAATTTATTGTGACAACTTCTTTTTTTTGTAAATAAGATTCTGGAATCTTAAAAAATTTCCGCAAGTCAATACAAGGAACGTCTTTTCCGTGAACAAGAGTATGAGGAAAGAGAGTTTCGTTTTTTTTGCCAGCCTGCTCAAAGAAAAGACACTCAGAAATCGTATTCACTGGAATTATGTACTTTGTGTTTCCTACTTGAGTGAGCATTCCGTCGATAATTGCAAGCGTAAGCGGAATTTTTAGAATAAAACTTGTACCTTTGTTCGGTTCTGATTCAATCGAAATTGAACCTCCAAGCGAAAGCACGTCTTTTTTTACAACGTCAAGGCCAACGCCACGGCCAGAAACATTTGAAACCTGTTTTGCAGTCGAAAATCCTGGCTGAAAAATAAAATGAAAAATTTCCGATTCAGAAATTTTCTCGTCTTCCAAAATCAGTTTTTTTTCTATCGCTTTTTTTCTGATTGCATCCTTGTCCAGGCCTTTTCCATCGTCCGAAACAGTGATTACAACTGCTCCCGTCTGATGCTTTGCCGAAAGAGTTACAGTTCCTTTTGGAGCTTTTTTGTTTGCAATTCTTTCAACAGGAAGTTCAATTCCGTGATCTACGGAATTTCGAATTAAATGAATAAGCGGATCATTGAGTTTTTCGACAACAGTCTTATCAAGTTCAGTTTCTGCTCCTTCAATAACCAAATCGATCTGTTTTCCGAGCTGTTCTGCAAGATCTCGAACTGTACGCCGGAATCTTGTAAAAAGCGTTCCAATCGGCAGCATCCGGATTTCGAGGGAAGTGTCGCGCAAAGAAACCGCAAGTCGAGAACTCTGTTCACTCAAATTTTTTAAAACAGGCAAATCTTTTTCTATTGCAAGTTGTTCAAGTCGCGCATTAAAAGTTACAAGTTCGCCGATCAAGTCTACGAGAGAATCCAGTTTTTCAGAACTTACACGGATTGAACTCTGAGAAGATGATGAGCCTGAAACAGGAGTTTCGCCGTTCATCGCCTTAAAATGCTGCTGTTCTGCCAAAGCTGACTTAATCTGCTGGTTAGAAACAAGCTGCTTTTCTACGAGAATCTGCCCAAGCTGCTTGTGTTCCTGCATAACCGAATCAATCTGGTTTTTAGAAATATCGTTTCTATCAATGAGAATTTCGCCGATTCTGTGGTTTTCTTCTGGATTTAATTCGATTTTTTCGACGGTGAATGAAGATTCATTGTCCAAAAAAATAAAAACATCTTTAATATCGTTTTCCGTTTTTTGCGTTGTAAGAATTATATCCCAAGAAAAATAACATTCTTCTGCGTTAAGTTTTGAAAGTTCTGGCAAAGAATCATAAAAAGAAACCACGGTCGCATTTCCCATTTCTGAAAGTTCTTTGACCAAAAGTTCAGGGCGCGTTCCGTTCTGCAAAATTTTTTTGCTTGGTCTGAATTTTATTCTGTACGTTGAATCTTGTTCTTTTGTTTTTGCGGCAGGATTTTGATTTTGAGAAGAATTTCCAGTTAAATTTGCAGCGTCTTCCGAAACAGTTCCGCCATTTCTGGCAACATAGGTTTTAAAAGCAAGAATTAAAGTTTGCGAAGTCTGCGTTATTTCTGGCGTAATTTCTTGTCCGGCATCGAGCATAAAGCGGATATGATCGCGGGCTTTAAGAAGCAAATCTATAAGTTCATTTGAAACAGGAACAATTCCGTTTCGAACCTGGTCCATTGCAGACTCGGCTTCGTGCGTAAATTCAGAAATTGCATTAAATCCGAACATTGCCGACGAGCCTTTTATCGTGTGCATCGCCCTAAAAACAGCGCTGACTGTTTCTGAATCGGTAGGATTTTCCTCAAGCGTCAAAAGTTGTTCTTCGAGATTGTCCAAAAGTTCATTTGCTTCTTCAAGAAAAACTGAGCTTATTTGTTCAAGCATTTTTACTTTCCTCCGATTTTGATTCTGTTTTGTCGATTAAATCTTCAAAAGAAACTCCGCAACCACAAACATATTCTAAAATTGCAGGAGGAATGTCGCTCTTTAACAAAAAATTTTTCTTCTGGGCGTCGGCTTCTTTTTTTGCAGCCAAAATCAACTGGATTCCCGTAAGGTCAATGTCTTCAAGCTCGCTCAGATCGATTAAAACAAGTGGATTTTCATCAATTGCTTTTTGCAGTTCAACTTTAAGCTTTTCTGCAGATTCAATTCCAGCAGTTTCCGTCCATTTTATGATATTTGATTTTTTTTCTTTTTTTGCAGCCAAACCAAGTTCCCCAAAAGCAATTTCTGTCATTTTAAAGTGAATTTTAAAAATTTCAAATTTTGTAAATTCTCTTGTATAATAATTCTATCGTCAGTTTTAGGAGACGTCAAATTATGAATGAAAGCCATTTTTCTACAGAGCCCTTTTTTTCGTTCAATTTAAAAGATGAAATGTTTTCGCTTCCAGTCAAATATGTAAAAGAAGTTTTTGAATTTGAAACAATCACTTCAATTCCAAATTCCCTGCCTTATTTAAAAGGCGTGATGAATGTGCGTGGCGGAGTAGTTTCAATTGTCGATTTGCGTAAATTATTCGGTTTTGAAGTTTCTGACGATTTAACGGGAACGCAGGTAATCATAATGGAAATTCCTCAAAAAAACGAAAAACCAGTCTTGCTTGGAATTCTTGCCGACAAAGTTGATATTGTAAGCAGACTCAACATAATTCAGGCCGACTCAAAAGATTATGGAATAAACGAAGGTCAGGATTTTGTAAAATCGGTTGCGCGCCGTGGAGAATCTTTTATTTTGATTTTAAACCCGGAAAAAATTCTCTCATATATCGAAGCCGACGTCGAAAAAGCGTTTGAAGAAGTTTTAAAAAAAGCCAATTTTTAGTTAAAAACTACAGGCCTTTTGAAAGCCGGTTTAATTCTGCAAGATATTCCAGATATTTTTGCTCTTTGGATTTTATAAAATCTTCATCGTCTGGATTATGCGAATCTATGTGTTTTAAAAATACTTTTGCGTTGATTGGATCAAAAAAAATCTTCCGTGGCAAAGTTCCGCCAGTGTCAGCACTTTTTATTTTGACATTGTGAGATTTTAAGTATTCGAATGCAAAATCAACATTTGCAGTTCCGACAAGAGATTTTCCGTTCTGAGGTTCAGAAGAATTAAATATATTTCCACCGCCAAACACTTTTGCAAAACACCTTTTTAACGACGCGCCTTTGCTTTCCATGTCGGCAACAAGCATTTCGACCGCGTATTCTCCAAAACGACCCAAAAGTCTGTCCTGAGAACCGTCAATATCCAGATTAGTGTCCCTTGCCAGCATAAAATGATTCATTCCACCGACTTTTGCAATCGGATCAAAAAGGGCAATGCTCACACACGACCCCAAAACAGAGGAAATCATTTCAGGACCTGTCGAAGACCAGTATTCTCCTGGATAAAGAGTAACAATATTTCTATTAAAATGAAGATCAAAATAGCGATTCATGTAAAATTAGAAGAAAGTAATTTCTCCTTGCTCTGCTCCATGTTCAATTTCAAAACCGCCGATTTTTCCAGCTGCTTCTTTATGAGCCGTAATCGTAAAGTGATTTATAATCTCGCTGAATTTTGAATTTTTTATATTCCATTCAGAAATATTTTTTGCTGCAAAGAGTCTTGAACGTACAGACAAAAGGTCTTTTACCTGTTCAGACAAATCGTCGCGACATTTTTTTAATTTAAGGTTCAGATTATTTATTCCAGAAAGATCTTCCGCCACGAGTCTGCATTTTTCGTCAAAACCTTCTGGGAAAACGTCAAAATGAGCAATTATTTCATAAAGATTTTTCTGCGTAATCTGAAGTTCATCAAAAAATTCAGCCTTTTCTCTGCGCAAATCCAACATGCTCTGATTGTCTTTTGTAATCGAATTGTTAAATTCAACAAGAAGATTCGATGCTTCGTGGATAAATACAGATAAAAGTTTTTCCATAGAGTCGAGCGACAAGTTTGAAGAGTTTATCAAGTTATCCATGTCCGTTACAGAATCTTTTACCTGTTTTATTGCTTCGTTTTTGGCAACTTCAATCTGTTGCAAAATGCGCACGTGATGAAGCCTGCTCATAACAGGACGAAGGTTTCCAAAAACCGTGTACATTGTGCGCGCTTTTTCGTTTATGCTCTGAGTTACATGGAGCAAATCTTTCTGAACAAGATGATAACTGTTAAACCCGTCCATCATCTCCTTAAACCTGCCGACTACCGCAGAAAGTCGCATTGCAACATTTTCTCCGCTGCCAGAAGTTTCGTCCAAAAAACGCGTTGAAAAATTGTTTTTCTGAGATTTAATTGATTCAAGCTTTTCTGTCACATCGCTCCAGTTTTCGTCAAACTCAACAAAACCTTTTGAAACGTAATTTATAATGTCGTTCAAAACATCAACGCAAAGTTCGTAAAGCGCAATATTAAAGCAAACCGAATCAAGTTCTTCATCGCTTCCAGAAACTTCCGTCTGAGTTTTTACTTCTTGAAGGCAGGCTGTCACGTGTTCAAGTCCCTGGCGAATAATATCTTGAAGCTGCAAATTTTCCATTGCTTTTTGAATCGGAGGATAAATCAACTCAAGGTCACCGTCCATTGTCGAAAGAGGAACAGAAATCGAACTGATGATTGATTCAATTCCCTGCGAACCTGCATTTCCGCTCGTCGAAACATTTTCCTGCGAAGTCAAAATTCCAGAAAAAATATCCTTAAGTTTATTGATGTGTTCGATAAGCTGTTTTTCTTCCGCTAAAAGCTGGTCAGAATATTGGAACATGTCGTTGGAAAGACGTTGCAAATTTTCGGTAATACGGCTGAATGCCTGACCTTTTTCGCCAGATTTTATCGAAATTACCATTGCATTCAAGGCAATAAGTTCCATTTGTTCAGAATCTTCTTTTACGCCGGCAATAAATTTGTCAAGTTCCGAAAGCGTTTCTATTTTGCTATTAAGCTGATCAAGAAAAGGTTTATATTTATCTTGAGAATTGTCAAAAACTTCTTTTTCAGATGCAGTTGATTTTTCGTTATTTTCGCCTAGTCTTTTAATAACCGCCTGTAAATTTCTAAGCGACGGACTTATTTCTTTGTTCAAAAGTGATGGAAATAGATTTCCCAGATCCAAAAAATATTTTTGAGATAAATCGCTGGTTTCCTTTACTGAATCCAAAATAAGTTGTAAATCCATTTGTCTTACTCCCATTAAAATTGTCGCATCAGCATCTATTCTTCTGCTAGTGCAGTTGTAAATTCTTTATCAAGAATCTTTAAATCCCTGTCTTTAGAAATATCATCGGCTTCAAACCCATTAAGTTCGTTGTATCTGTAAGAGTGAATCATAATTCTTTCCGCAGAAGTTTCAATTCCCCTCACAAAACCAGAACCTGGATTTGCAAGTGCCAGAGGCTTTCTCAAGGCAATCGAAAAACTCACCTGTTCGTCTTTTGGCAAAAAACCGACAAAATCCATATTTATACCAAGTTTTTTTTGAATAAGCGAGCGCAATCTCTTTGCCATTTCTAAATCGGCAGAATTTTGACCTTGGTTAAATATTATCTGCGGTCTATATTTTAAAAGTTCTGTTTTTGCAGATTTTCCTGTTTCTGGAAAATTTTTGCAGATTTTTTTGACAAGTTCAACAAGTTCCGCATCACTTCCAGTTTCCGCACTTTTTAAATATCCGTTTATAAATTCCCTTTCCGGACTCTTTGCTTTAAACTGCCTCATAAAGAAACGGAAAACCGCCGCCTTCAAAAAACTGTACGCATTCAAAATTGAAGTCAATTCAGGCGTTGTTACCAAAAGCGAATTATATGTAAGCAGGAAAAAGTCCAAAGTGTTGTAAGTTGTTCCGGCTCCCAAATCCAAAATTACATAATCTGCATCCTGAGCGTTAAGAGCCTTTATAATTCTGCGTTTTGACGAATTGTCCATATTTGCAGTTCCTGGATACATGCAGTCGCCAGCAATAAAACTTAAACCAGGAATCTGCGTTTCTTGCAAAAGAGAAGAAAAGTCTTCGGTCTGACGATAAATAAAATTGCCAAGACCGGCGTGATTGTTTTTTAAGCCGAGCAAAGTATGCAAATTCGCTCCGCCAAAATCCAAATCCGCAAGAATAACATTTTTTCCTTTTTGAGCCAGAACTGTCGCAAGGTTTACAGCATAGGAACTTTTTCCGACACCGCCTTTTCCACTGGCAATTGGTAACAGATTAGTCATTTTATTCAATTATAAATGGCTGATGTTGATTTTACAATTGCAAAACTGTTATTCTTACCTTATGTTAAAAAAATTAAGAAAGATTTTTGTTTCAAGCACTGTTCTTTTAAGTTCAGTTTTATTTTTTTCGTGCACAAAACCTGGAGATTCAAGCGTACAGCAGGCAGTAACCGCTTACGGAGCCGGCAAATACGACCAGGCCCTCGAACTTTTTAACGAGGCTCTCGAAAAACAGACCCGCTATTCCGACGAACTGATTTTTGCCTTTATTTCAAACATTTATTCGGCACAAGAAGATTTTGAAAACGCGGCAATCTGGATGGAAAAATCTCTCGAAAAAAAACCAGATTACCGGAATTACGTCACACTCGGAATGGATTGGCAAACCTTAAAAAATTATCAAAAAGCCGAAGAAGCCTACAAAAACGCCATCAAAATGAATGAACAAAAAGGCGAAGGCTGGGCAAGTTTGGGCATGCTCTACCTCGAAGAAGGAAAATCCCTCGAAAAATCGATCGAAAGCCTAAAAAAAGGCGCAGAATTCGCACCAAAAATCGCCGTAATCCACGCCTATCTCGGAGTAGCATATTTAAAAAACAATCAAAAAGACCTTGCCGAACAAGAATTTGCTCGTGCTCAGGAACTAAAGTGCGAAAATCTCGAGCAGATAAAAGAAAAATTTTTAAAATAGGGGGCGGCTTTTGGAGTTCAGTTCAAAGCCGGACGCTTTTCGCAGCTCCAACCTTTGCCTCAAAATTAAAATTACAAAATTCCTGCCCTTTTGATGAAATTTTCCATTTTTTTTGTTAAACTCAATCTGTTATAAAAAAATTGTGAGGTTCAATATGAAAATTGCTCTTATCAACGAAAATTCTCAGGCTGCAAAAAACGCAGTTATTTTTAATGCGCTCAAAAAAGTTGCCGACACACACGGTTTTGAAGTCGTAAACTACGGAATGTACAGTGCAGATGACAAAGCACAGCTCACTTACGTTCAGAACGGAATCCTGGCAGCAACACTCCTCAACTCAAAGGCAGCTGATTTTGTCGTAACAGGCTGTGGCACTGGCGAAGGAGCAATGCTCGCTCTTAACAGTTTTCCTGGCGTAATCTGCGGACATGTTGCAAGCCCTCTCGATGCCTACACTTTTGCACAGATTAACGACGGAAACGCAATTTCACTTCCATTTGCGCTCGGTTTTGGCTGGGGCGGAGATTTAAACCTCGAATATATTTTTGAAAAACTCTTTTCAGAAAGTTTCGGCGGCGGTTATCCAAAAGAACGCGCAGTTCCAGAACAGCGCAACAAAAAAATTCTGGATGGAGTACGCGAAGTTGCATTCAAACCATTTACAGAAATTCTCGAATCTCTCGACAAAGACCTCGTAAAAGGAGCATTTGCTGGCGAAAAATTCAGCGAACTCTTCTTCAAAGACTGCAAAGATGACAAAATCGCCGAAACAGTAAAGAAATTTTTAAACTAAGACCTAGCCTACTAGGACGGCAAACAGACGTAAATCTTGCAGACATTTAGTTTGAACTCTATTGTTTAAGCATGATTTACGTCAACAAAGCCGATCCTTCAACCCTGTCCACAACGGACAATCTTTTTCAAACACATTTTTGGGGAAAGATAAAAGACCTGACTGGACAAACTCCAGTTTATTTCAACGTAATTTTTAAAAGCAATGAACAAAGCGACGAAATCAACTTTTCGCTTTTAGTTTTGCTCAGAAAAACCAACGGAATCCCTTACGCATACATTCCAAAAGCACCCTCACTTTCAATTTCAAAAGACAGGCAAAGTCAGATTCTCGAAGAACTCGCATTGCCTTACAAAAAGAGCTTCCGAAAAACATTGTTTTTTTGCGCTACGACCTTCTCTGGAGCAGTTTTGAACAGCCTGAAAATCTTCGCCCAGAACTACTTGAACTTAAAATGAACTACGGTACCCAGACACACAATTTGCGCAAGGCATTTAGGAATTTTCTTCCAGCAGATTCAGTCGTAATAAATTTAAGGCTTCCGCCAGAACGGCTTCTTATGAATATGAGACAGCAGACTAGAAATTCAATCCGCCGTGCCTACAAAGAAAAAATTGATTTTTTAATTTACAACTGTTCAAGTCCAAAACTTTTTGAAGAATTAAAAAAATGGCACGAAATTTACGTTAATACAGCGCAAAGAAAATCCAATGGCCGGGCTTTACATATTCAAAACTGGTTTTGGAGACAGAAACATTCACTTTGAAGGTACCTGGGATTTTCCGTATAATGCGACAAATACAAAGAATTCCAATTGAGCGAGCAATTTTCTAAATAAAATTATTCAAAAACGAGTCTGCCACTGTTATAGAGCATTTCCAAAACCTTAGCTGTCGTAATGTAAATGTCCATTTCGCCGTGTTGCCAGATTCGTTTTATTGTAGAATCAACACGAAGTATAATAAACTCTCCATCTTCTGCCTTTGCAATTTTGCAGGCAAAGGCCGCCTTTATCCGTTGAGCCGAATATTGTCCTGCAAGTTCAGACTGGTTAGACGAAATGAGGGATTCGAGCTGGTTAACGTAAAAAAAATCCGTCGGAGCATTCATTGCCTGGTCAACAAGCGACAAATCAATCGGCAAAAAATCTTTTGTGCGCGACAGTTTATGAATTTTTTCAAAATAGATTTTGTAGCCTTTTTGAATACAAATATGGTCAGCCATAAAGTACGAACTCAAAAAATTAAAGAGCATTTTTATGCCTGTATCCAGTTTTTCGATTTTCGTAAGCATCCTAAACACGTTAAAATGCAAATACATTGAACTTTGAGAACGGTTTTTTTCGGTTTTTAATTCAATATTCGCGTGTTTTTCCGGCAGATAGATTATAAAACAATTTCTTCCTTTGTTTTTTCCACGATACAAAGCCTTGTCGGCAGTTTCCAGCAAACCTTCGTAAGTTGAATCATCTACGGGAAAGCGACTTATTCCCATAGTTATTGTCACATAAAGCCCAAGAATATTTTTGATTTCGTTTGAATTCATAAATTTCATGAGTTTGTGAGCATTTTCCCAAACTTCCTTGTAATCGGTTATTTTTGGAAAAACAATTAAAAATTCATCCCCGCCAAAGCGACCTACAAAACCTTTATCTTCAATAACTTTTTTAATTCTTTCTGCAACTTCTATCAGAACTTTGTCGCCTGCAATATGACCGTAAGTGTCGTTTACGTATTTAAAATTATCAATATCTACGATTGCAAGAGAAAAAGGGATTCCCTCTGCAACCAGAAAATTTACGTAATCAACGACTACATCTCGCGTATAAAGTTTTGTAAGGTTGTCGGAAGATTTTTCGTCTTCAAATAAAAAGTTAGGCCTCATATTTTTGATTATAATGCAGTTTTTTTCTAACTCAAAACAATTCATTAAATTTTCTGACGATAAACTTCATACAAAAGCACGCCAGCCGCAACAGAAACATTTAGACTGTCAATTTTTCCGCAAGTTGGAATCGAAACAATTGAATCGCACTGCTCTTCCAAAAGACGTGCAATTCCTTTTCCTTCACTTCCCATTACGATGCAGGTTTTTGCAGGAAAATTTAATTTTGTAACATTTTCTCCGCCGGCATCTGCCCCGTAAACCCAAAATCCAGCGTCTTTCAGTTGCTGTACAGCGCGGACAAGATTCGTTACAACACTGACTGGAACATAAGAACTCGCACCAGCAGAAGAACGGGCAATAATTTCGTTGTCAGAAAAATCATTTGCGCTGTGACGAGCAGGCATTACGACAAGACTTGCGCCAAACTGGTCGCAGGAACGAATTATAGCGCCAACATTGTGCGGATCAGTTACGCTGTCCAGAACAATTACAGTCTGCTTTTTATTTTCCAGAGATTTTGAAGAAGCAATCCAGCGGTCAAAATCAACATCGTTTTCAGCTTTTTCAGGAGCGCCTTCAACAACCATTACGATTCCACGATGATCACGCGCAACTTCCGGTAAAACTTTTACCAGCGAATCGAGGGCATTTTTGTCAGCATTTATAACTGGAATTCCAGCTTTTTTTGCGCTTTCGAGAATTTTTTTTATGCGTGGGCCAGTCTTTGCAAGCTGAATAGAAAGTCCGTCGATTTTTCCGCTGTCGAGAGCACGGCGAACTTTTTCTTCAATCGCATGAAACCCCGTAACAATCTGTGTCATTCTATCTACCTTCCACAACAAAACAGACGCTCCCCAAAAGGAGCGACAGTTTTAGCGACCACAACATTTCTTATATTTTTTTCCGCTTCCGCATGGACACGGATCATTGCGACCGATTTTTTTTCCTTCGCGGACTACAGTCATCGGTTTTACATCGCCTACTTCGTAAAGCCATTTTCCATTTACTTTTTTAAAGTAAGCATTTTCGTGATGAATTTCGTTCAAGTGATTTTTGTCAGTATAAGAAGCTTCAAATTCTACAAGACCTTCGTCATCAGCTTCCTGACCTTTCTGAGTGTTAAGGATTTTCAAACCGTGCCATGTAGATTCTTTTGACCACTGTTCGGTAGCCTTGCGGTCAATTTCAGCAATTTTTTCGCCTTCTTCGCAAGAATTGATAATAAAGTCAATTTCGTGTTTTACGTAAGAAGTATAGCGGGCGCGCATTAAACTTTCAGCAGTTGGAGCGTCTTTACTTCCTTTAATAATAGGCTCACAACATTCCTCATAAGTTTTACCAGAACCACAAGGGCACAAATCTTTATCTGCCATTAAAAAACTCCGTCGCCACAAAAATGCAGCGCAAAATAATTAAAATATATAAAAGTATACCAAAAATCCCCTGCCACTGTCGAGATTTTAAGGTTTCTTCTATTTTTTTGGAGCGCAAACCTCTGTCAATCCGTCCACTGCGCAGTTCCGCTTGTAGCTCCATCCGCCAGGGCGGACGCTGTGCGCTGCTCCGGCACGGGCTAAAATTTTCAGATAAAATTACATTCAGTTTTTTTTCAAAAAATTCGCCGCAAATATCGGAATAACGTCATTTGACAGGCTTTATCCCGAAAGTTAAAATACAGGTATGAACGTTTTTTTAGGTACTTCGGCTTCGTCTGGAATTGGCATTGGTAAGGCTTTTGTTGTTCCTGAAACCGTCAAGAGAGTTATTCCGCGCAAAAAAATAGAAGAATCTGAGCACGACCAGCAATGGGCTCATTTTGAAAAATCGCTTGTAAATGTTTCGACAGACATTTCTGAAAAAATTGCCGAATCTAAAGACAATAAAATTCAAAATCAACTTTACGAAACTTATTTTTTAATGCTAAACGATCCCGAATTCATCAAGGATCTAAAAAAAGCGTTTTATTCTCATTCGCTTAATATTGAATTCGTTCTCGATCGCCAGACAGCAAAATACGCAAAACAACTTCGCTCAAGCGGAAACGACTATCTGGCAGAACGAGCCTTAGATATTTACGACATTTTTGGAAAAGTTTTGGACGATATGCTGGATTTTCATCCTTTCAATATCGAAAATGTTCCAAATGGAGTTGTAATTGTCGCAACTCAATTAAATCCGAGCGATACAATCATCCTTTCAAAACGAAAAATTGCCGGTCTTGCGCTGACCGAAGGCGGAATCTCAAGCCACGTTGGAATTTTGGCACGAAATTACGGAATTCCTGCGGTTTTTGCTCTAGACAACATTGCCTCTCAAATCGAAAACGGCGAAACTGTCGTTGTTGACGGCAACAATGCGGAAGTCTTTGCAGATCCAGACAATACTTCACTTGAAAATTTTCAAAAAAAAATCGACGAAGAAAAAGCTCATAGGCTTATGCTCGAAAAATTCCGCAACGTCGAAGCTCAGACAAAAGACGGTGTAAAATTTCACATTTACGCAAATATCGGAACTGTCGAAGAAGCAAAACTCGCAGTTGAAGAAGGCGCAGACGGTATTGGTCTTTTTAGGACAGAATTTCTTTTTATGAGCGAAACAAACGGCGGACGTTCAAGCCTTTTTGACGAAGAAGAGCAGTTCAAAGCGTACAAGCAGGTTTTGCAGATAATGAACGGCAAACCAGTTACAATTCGCACCTTGGACGCAGGGGGCGACAAGCTTATAAATTCACCGGAAATTCACATTAACGAAGAAAAAAATCCGCTCATGGGACTTCGGGCAATCCGTCTTAGCCTTGAAAATCCAATGCAGTTAAAAACCCAGTTGCGTGCACTTTACAGAGCAAGCGTTTTTGGAAATTTAAAAATTATGCTCCCGCTCATAACGAACGTTGAACAGGTAAAAAAGACTCTGGAAATTGCAGAATCCGTCCGAAATGAACTTGTTTCCGAAAAAATTGAATTCAACCCAGACGTTCCGATTGGAATTATGATCGAAACCGCGGCTGCCGCTCTGACAGCAGACTGTCTTGCAAAAGTCAGCGCCTTTTTTTCAATCGGCACAAATGACCTTACTCAATACACAATCGGCGTTGACCGCGAAAATGCTTCCGTTGCTCCGCTTTATGATGAATTTCATCTTGCTGTTCTCAGAATGATTCAAAACACAATAAGCGAAGCGGAAAAAGCCGGAATCGATGTTTCTGTTTGTGGCGAAATGGCGAGCCGAAAAACAAGCGCTCTCGTTCTTGCAGGAATGGGAATCCGGAATTTGAGCATGAGTCCGACAATGATTTGCAAAATCAAAGAACTTCTTTCAAAATATACGATAAAAGAATTAAAAAGCATCTCGTCAAAACAACTTAATTCGTTGTAAAATAAAGGTCTATGAAAAAATCTAAAAAATCAAAGCCAGACTTTTCAAAGCCAAAGCCTCAAAAAATTGTGTCCGATGAACAACTTTTTAACGAAACCGATGATTTTGCTTCATCGGAAAATAACTCTGTTCAAAAAAACGAAGAACTTTCGGATTCAGAAACAGGCGATGAATTTGGTCAAAAAGATGAAAATGCAACCGAAGAATTAAAGTTTTTTCCAGATAAATCGTATATCAACCTGCCAACAGTCGCTATTGCCGGACGGCCAAATGTTGGAAAATCGACTCTATTTAACCGTTTTATGCGCAAACGGCTTGCGATTGTCGATCCAACTCCAGGCGTAACTCGTGATCCTGTCGAGGGAACTGCTTTTATCGGCGGAAAACCTGTTCACCTTGTTGATACTGGAGGTTTTAAGCTTGACCGCGATTTAAAAAGCCGGGAATCCGAAATGGACGAACTTGTCGTTGAAAAATCGCTTTCTGTAATTAAACGCGCGGACTTAATTCTTCTTTTACTCGAAGCTGGAAAAATCACGGGCGAAGACGAGGAATTTATTCACCTTTTGCGCCCGTATTGGGACAAAGTTGTAGTTGCCGTAAACAAATGCGAAGGCGGTTCTGGCGAAAACATCAGTTGGAATTATCTCCAGTACGGTTTTAATGAACTGCTTTTTATTTCGGCAGACCACGGCGACCACATAACAGAACTTGCAAAGGCAATTATAAGCCGCCTCGATTTTTCTGATGTAAAAGAAGGAATTGAAGAACCTGTAATCAAAATTGCAATCGTCGGAAAACCAAACACTGGAAAATCAACGCTTTCAAACCGTCTTACGAACACTCAAAATTCAATCGTTTCTGACTATGCCGGAACAACACGCGACGTTGTTGAGGGAAGTTTTACCTGGGGCAAACGAAAATTTGAAGTTCTTGATACAGCAGGAATCCGAAGAAAAGCAAAAGTAAAGCAAAATGTTGAATATTATTCTGTAAACCGCGCAATCAAAACACTGGACGAATGCGACATTGTTTTTTTGATGATTGACGCTGAACAAGGACTTGCCGACCAGGACAAAAAAATCTGTTCGCTCGCATACGAACGCGGCCGTGGAATCATCTTTGTTTTGAATAAATGGGACTTAAAGGAGCAGACAAAAAAAGTCTACAAAGACACTGTTGATTACATTCAGTATATGTTCGGACAAATGCAATTTGCTCCAATTCTGCGTCTTTCCGCTTTAAACGGCGATGGAATTAAAGAGTTAATGGAAACAACAATCCGACTTTACAAGCAACTTACGACAAAAATCGAAACCTCTGCCTTAAACAAGGCTTTGGACGACTGGCTTTTCCGTTATCCGCCTCCGGCAAGCAAGGCAATCCACTTTAAAATCCGCTATATGACGCAAACAGGAACAAATCCGGTTTCATTCAGAATTTTTGCAACAAGTCCAGATAACGTCCCAGACAGTTACGTAACTTACTTAAAAAACAGGATTCGTGAAGATTTAGGTTTTGACCAGATTCCAGTCATACTCGAAATGAAATCTAGCCGAAAACGCTGGGAAAATCGTTTTGAATAAAAATCAAAGGAAAGTTTGTGACATATTCAATCGGCGAAGCTGAGGAACTTACAGGCATAAAGTCTCATATTCTGCGTTATTGGGAAGAAGTAATTCCTGGATTTGCTCCAAAAAAAGATTTGGGCGGACGAAGAATTTACACAGAACGCGACATTGACTTGATTCTTCGGTTAAAATATCTCATAAACGAACGGAAATTTACGATTGAAGGCGCTCGGGACGAAATTTTGCGGGAAACGATGAATTACGACTCAAAAGCCGAACTTCTGGATTCAATCCGGCAAATTCGCTCCGAATTAAGCCAAATGTATATGATTATCCGAAAATACCGAAAATAACTGGGCAAAAAATCAGGAAGATTTTATGAAAAAAGAAGAAGCAAAATGGTACGAAAAGGCTTCCGGCAAAAAACAGCACAAAGCCGAAAATTCTGCAAAACTCGCTGCAAAAAATGAATTGAAAAAACAGCGCAAGGAAGAAAAAACACAGAAAAACGACCCAAAAATTGAAGATAAAAAAACTCCGCAAAAAAAAGAGAATGCTGGAACTTACAGAAAAAACACTTCTTCTCAAAATAAAAGTTCAAAAACCGTTCCAATGTTTGAATTAAAAAATATTCCAGCAGATTCACTAGAAATTCTTAAAAATTTCGGAAAAATCGTTGCCGACACCAGAAATCTCTCGCCAAAACAACAGGTTCTCCTACCAAAACAGATAAAAAATTTAAGCCACCAGCTCACCGATGACAGAAACAGTCGCCGGCTCGGCTACATGAACGACGCTTCTCAGCTTTCTGCGTACATTTCTTATTTTATGTGGTGGAATTTAATTCGCCTTACAAGACTTTTTGCAAATTTTCCAAAAAACGCTTTTAACCTAAAAGAAGAAGATGTTTGTCTCGACCTCGGTTCCGGACCTCTGACGGTTCCTTGCGCGCTTTGGCTTGCAAGACCAGAACTGCGCTCAAAAAAACTGACTTTTTATGTTTTGGATTTAAGCCAGGGAGCTCTTTCTGCTGGAGAAGAAATTTTTCTTTCGATTGCGGCAAAAACCCTGACAGAAGAACAAAATCCGTGGAAAATCGTCCGCGTCAAAGGCGCAATTGGAACCCAAATAAAGCAAAAACCTTCTCTTATAACCTGCGCAAACGTCTTCAACGAACTTGCCCAGACAAACGAAATGCCATCAGATTTTCTTGCAAAAAATTATACAAACGACATACTAAAATATTTTGATAAAGAAACAGATTCGGCTCAGACAGTTTTGCTTATTGAACCAGGAGATCCGCACTCGGCAAGACTTGTAAGCTTGATGCGCGATTCATTTATCCGAAAAAATTTTATGCCTTTAAGCCCATGTCCACACATTCACGTGTGTCCAATGGCAGGAAGAACTTCTTCCAATCCGAGCGGAAAATGGTGCAACTTTGCTTTTGATACAGCAGATGCCCCGGAAGAGCTTTTAAAATTTTCTAAAAATGCGAATTTGCAAAAAGAGCGGGCTTCTTTGAGTTATGTTTTGGTCAACAAAGAAAAAAATGCAAAAACAGAAGAAAAACCGTCCCAAAACGATTCTGAAAATCTAAAACTGAGAATTGCCTCGGACTTTATAAAACTCCCCGAATTGCACAAATCCGCATATTACTGCTGTTCAGAAATTGGACTTGTTCTCGCGATTGATAAAACAAATGTCCACCCAAAAAACGGAGATTTACTTTCTGTAAAACGACCAAAATCTTTAGAAAATGCAGAATATGACAAAAAATCCGGAGCTGTAATTTTAGAAATTTAAAATAAGTTTTTACAGCGCACAAAACGCGCTTAAGCTAAAAATCATTTTTTTCCAGAGATTCGACCCATTTTTGCATAAGGATTCCAAAAGCAACTCCAACATTCAAACTAGCTTTAAGTCCTTTCATTGGAATTGTCACTCGGCCGTACGATGCTTTTTTGAGCGCTTCCGGGCTTACTCCGAGTTCTTCCGAGCCGATTATGCAAATTCCTTTTTTGGGGAATTTAAATTCTTCGAGCGGAGTCCCTCCTGTTTCAAGAACAAAAATCGGAATATCGTTTTTTTTGGAATATTCTTCGAGTTCATCAAGGCTTCTTTTTTGCCAGCCGAGGGTTTCAATACAGCCCATGCCACTTCGCACTGCTTTTGGATGATCAGGAGGAACGCACATTGGACTTACAAAAACATTTTCCGCTCCCATCGCCTCTGCCGTTCTAAAAATTGAACCGAGGTTGAACGGAGAACGGATATCTTCCGCATAAACGCTCACGCCCTCAAAAAAATCCCTCTGCTTTACGATTCCATTTTCATCAAAAACTTCTGGATGAGGTGCAATAATCAAATCCCACTCTGCCGGAAAAGTTCCAATTATTTTAAGCATTGTGTTACGGGCAAGATTGCAGGAGCGTTTTTCATCAAAAGGAATTTCTTCGAGCACATTTTTTAAAATTTTTGCGTCATCGGAAGACATTTGCGGATCTTTTAAGCAAATTTCGACAATTTTTTTTACGTAGTCTGCACGGGCAATAGACTTATAAGAATATTCGTTACCTTTCTCAGGAACTCCATCAATGTCACGTTCCAGCGCACCGAGAGTGAGCGCAAGTTTTCTACGTTTTTGTCCGCCTTCAAGTTGTGTTAATTTTCCAGGATCAATCATTTTTTTCCTATTGTGCGAATAAATTTATTTTTTTGTCAAAATTTTCCAAAAAATCAGTAAGCCGACTTTAAGATTTCAAAAAGAGTGTCGCTTGTCATCGAACACGGCATAAAATTTATCCAGTCGGTCGAGGCCGCATCTTCGGCAACAGTGGCAAGTTGTTCAATTGTTATGGAAAGCTCTTTTAAGCGGAGTGGCAGATTTTCTTTTGCAAGCCTTTCACGAATATTATCCGCAAAAGCCTGAGCTTGCTCCGTCTCAGAAGCTTTTTTTTCAATTCCAAAAAAATCCGCAAATTTTGCAACTCGGTCAGCCTTGAATTTTGCGCAAAATTCAATCACGTACGGAAAAATAATCGAGGCAACGAGCGGACGGCTTATCTTAAATCTGGCATTTACCGCAAGAGCAAGAAGTCCTGCCGGGCCAAAAGACGAGGCACTGGAGGCAAGACTTGCCAAACAGCCTCCTTCAAAAAGCAATTCCTCTTTTGGCGTCGTAATATTCAGGGAATTCGAACCATTGAGAGCCAGACACAAAAGTTCCGCTGATTTTTCTGCGGTCATATCGCTAAAAAAGTTCGATTTTTGAGAAAAATAACTTTCAGCGGCAAGACAGACGCTTTCGACAGCCATTGAAAAAGTCTGATTTTCAGTCAGCGTAACAGACATTGCAGGATCAAAAACCGTGGTTTTACAAAGAGCATTTTGGACTTTTAAGAGTTTTAAGCCGTTCGTTCGAGAATCACAAATTGCAATCCTGTCCGTAAAAACCCCAGGACACCTGCAAGTCGTGCTCAGAACAACAAGCGGAAGCGGAGACTTTGCAGGAACTTCGCCATCCACAAAATCATAGATGCTTTTTTCTTCGTAAAAAAATGCGGCAACACAGCGGGCAATTTCTATGGTTTTTCCGCCGCCAACTGCAATCACCGCCTGAATATGAGAATTTTTTGCAAGTTTGAGAGCAGAAGCCGCAGCCTTTGTGTCTGCCGACTCCGCAATTTCGTCAAAAATAAAAAAATCAACTCCCCGGTCAGAAAGAGCCTGCGTAATCTTGTCCGCAGCGCCCACAGAACGCAAAACAGGATCCAAAACAAGCATAAACCTTTTTCCAAACTCGCAGGCAAACTGACCAAGCCGGCTCGCAGCATAAGAAGAAATAATCACATTCGGCGAAACTCTAAACACAAAATCTGTCATACGCAGCCCACTCCTCCAAACTAAACAAAAAAAGCAGAACAAAATGTTCTGCTTCCAAAGTAATCAATAAACAGTTAAGTTAAAAACCCCAGGAATCCAAAATACGATCTGCGGCTGAACCAATTGTTACAGAATTTAAATAATTTGGATCTTTAATTTTTTCTTTAACAGAGGCCACAAGGTCAGAACGAACATCTGGAGTCTCTTCTGCAACCTGGCTCAAAAAATATGCTCTTGCAGCTTCTTTTGCTTCGTCAGAAACGTTGATTGAATCAGAAGTATCTGTAATAGAAGTTCTTTCCATGCCATTAGTACGGCGAGAGTTCTGTACATTGTTGATTGGATTGATTCCATTAATGTTCTGTACCATCATTTAAAACCTACCTTACTTCTCAATTATCGGCATTGTCTTCCGAAAGTTGAGCATTTTTATTGCCCGAAATAAAAACTGCAAATTCTCCCAAAACCTTAGATCTTGAAGAAAATTCGTCACGAAGCTCTTCTGCTGTACCGCCAATAATTTCTTCGTGCATTTTTGTCAGCTCGCGACCAACAACAACGCGCCGTGTACTATCAATATCGGCTATATCAGTCAAAAGTTTAACAATTCTAAACGGAGATTCGTATAAAACAACAGCATCTCCAGTTGCCAAAAGCTCTCTAAGTCTTGAACGCCTTCTTCCTGGTTTAGGAGAAAGAAAACCTTCAAAAATCAACGTTTTTCCACCGGCACCAGCAACGCTTACAAGAGTGGCAAAAGCGCTAGGCCCTGGAATCGGAACAACATTGTGCCCGTTTTCTCTTGCAAGACCTGCCAAAACAGCACCTGGATCACTTATTCCAGGAGTTCCTGCATCGCTAGCATACGCAACCGACTGTCCTTCATCAAGCAACTTGATGATTTTCTGACCAGCAATTGCTTCATTCTGCGAACGACAGGAAATCAACGGCTTATGAATTTCAAAATGATTCAAAAGCTGCAACGTATGCCTTGTATCTTCGGCCGCAATTACATCAACATTTTTAAAAGTTTCAATAGCGCGAAAAGTAATATCGCCCAAATTCCCAATCGGCGTACCAACTATATATAGCGTAGACACAATTCAATAATAATCTGAATAACACTAAAAATCAATATTTTATTTTTACAGACCGCATCCACCGTCAAACTAGCTGCTCCAGGTTCGCTCACGCTCATCGTCCTCGGCAAGCCTGCGGTTGACTACGCCTTGCGCATCTAGGGTAAGTTTTTTTTGCAAAACAGACATTTTTTGCTCAAGCTAGCCTTCTTTTTTAGATTCTTTTTATAGAAAAATTTGAAAATTTGTTATAAACTTTTATTCACGTTTTTATGAATTATTCAGACTCTGCAAATTTTGTCGAAAATCCCGAATTTCTTACTACTCAAATAATCACATATCTTGGAAACAAACGGCGCCTTCTTGAACACATCGAAAAAGAAATTCTTCTGATTGCGGAAAAACTCAACTGTCAAAAACTTGTCTGTGCCGACCTTTTTTCAGGCTCTGGAATCGTTGCCCGAATGTTAAAAAAATATTCATCAAATTTAATCGTAAACGACCTTGAAAATTATTCTGCGGTCATAAACGGTTGCTATCTTATAAATAAAAAAGATTTTCCTGTCCAGGAATATTCGGCTCTTAAAAGCAAAATCGAAGAACTCTGTTCTATAGAAAAAATTTCTGGCATAATTTCGCAAAATTACGCTCCTCAAAACGATAAAGATATTCAAAAAGGCGAACGAGTGTTTTACACACGGCAAAATGCGCTCTTAATCGACACCTACCGAAAACTCATCGACGACGTTATAAAAGAAGAGCCATTAAAAAAATTCTTTCTTGCGCCTTTAATTACCGAAGCGTCAATTCACGTAAACACAAGCGGCGTTTTTAAGGGTTTTTATAAAGACAAAAACACTGGAATCGGTTGCTTTGGCGCAAGCGGAAAAAACGCGCTTTCAAGAATTTTCGGAAAAATCGAATTAAAGACGCCAGTTTTTAGCAATTTTGAGTCCAGCCTGGAAATTTTTCAAAAAGATGCAGTCACGCTCTCAAAAGAATTAAAAAATCTCGACATAACGTATCTCGATCCGCCTTACAACCAGCATCCTTACGGCTCAAACTATTTTATGCTCAACCTTATTTTAAAAAACAAACTTGACGCAAACATAAGTAAAGTGAGCGGAATCGTTCAAAACTGGAACCGTTCGGTTTTTAACAAGCCTTATGCCGCCTTAAATTCAATGAAAGAAATTATTTCAAGCATTTCAAGCAAATATGTAATAATTTCATACAATTCGGAAGGATTTATAAGTTTTGACGAAATGTCCGGAATGCTAAAAAAATACGGAAACCTAAAAATCGTAGAAATCAAATACAACGCTTTCCGAGGAAGCCGCAACCTTAAAAACCGCGACATTCACGTCCGCGAGTATCTTTTTGTTTTAGAAAAATAATTTGGTATAAACAATAAACCTCTCTGCCTGCTTTTATGAGCAACGAAGTCTAAAAAGTTGACAAAGCGCCAACTGCTCATTAAACTAACATTTGTTAGTTTGTCAGATTTTGTATGGAGAAAAGTTAATGCCAGCTGAAAAAATCACCCATGAAAAAATTATTCACGCGGTTTTGGACTGTGCATTTATTAAAAGCGTAGGTGGAACTTCACTTGCGGACATTGCTGGCAAACTCGGAATCAAAAAAGCAAGTCTTTACAATCATTACGAATCGCGTGAAGCTATGCTCGACGATACGGTTCATTTTTGTGGCGAATATCTAAAAAAAACGGCTCTAATTCCTTCGGAAATGGCAGCAACCGCACAAAAATACACGGCAGAAGCGGTTTTAAAAGGAATTGTTCATCGTTGGATTAAAATAAACGAAAAAGAACCTCTTCTTCAGATTTATTCTTTTATCGAAAGCGAAAAATATTTTTCACCGGAAGCGGCGGCAATTTCAAAAGAATCCAAATCAAAACTTTTAAACCAGACAATAATCGCCTTAGACAGTTTGATCGAAGCAAAAAAAATTTCACCGTCTACAAAAAAAACTGTTTCAGTTCATGCGGAAATTTTTACAAATATGCTTTTTAGCCTGCTTGATAAATATATTGTAGAAAAGAAAAATTACATCCGCTCAAATCCTCAGTCAGGCGATGGAGAACTTTTTAGTGCGCTTCCATTTGAACCAGATTTTACCCGAGTCGATCCTCTTTTAGAAGAATTCTGCAAAATCCTGTAAAAATCAAAATTAAATTTCAAGCAGTGGAAAAGAATTTTTTTTAGTAATATAATCAATCCTATGACATTTTAACAAATTGTGTCATTTTGGTGCTATTGCAATTTGGAGGCAATATGGAAAAAACTCTGCCAAGGATGTTCAGAGAAACTGCAAAAAAATATCCTGAATTAACTGCTCAAATGTCGCGGATCAGCGAAGACGTTTGGGACAGCATTTCTTATAAAAACGCATTTGAAATCTCAAAAAATTTTGCCGGCGGTCTTCTTTCGATTGGAATAAAACGCGGCGACCACATCGGTATGATTTCCGACAACCGAAAAGAATGGCAGCAAATAGACATGGGCCTTCTTTCGATCGGTGCAATTGACGTTCCTCGCGGTTGCGACGCGACAATTGGCGATCTTGAATATATTCTGTCATTTGCAAAAACTCAGACAGTAATTGTCGAAAATAAATCCCAGATTTCTAAAATCCTTGGAATTACGGATAAACTTCCGCTTTTAAAAACTTTTATTGCGATTGAAGATCAGGACGAAAAAGTTTTTGAAGAATGCAAAAACTCTGGAATTACTCTTTTTACTTTTAATCAGATTGTAGAAAAAGGTGAAGAATTCAATCAAAAAAATCCAGCAACTGTCGATGAAGAAATCAACAAAGGTCAGTGGGACGACTTGGCTTCGATTATCTTTACTTCGGGAACAACAGGACAGCCAAAGGGTGTAATGCTCACTCACGGAAACTTTTTGTCGCAGCTCGAAGATATTGATGAGCGAATCTGGCTTAATCCAGGCGACCGCGGAATTCTTGTGCTTCCAGTTTGGCACGCTTTTGAACGCTCTGTTGAATATGTAGTTTTTTCTCAGGCGGCAACCTTGTGCTATTCAAAACCAATCGGTCAGGTTCTTTTACAGGACTTTAAGTCTCTCGACCCGCAGGTTTTACCGGCAGTTCCTCGCGTAATCGAAGCAATTTATGACGGAATTTACAAAAAAATGCGAAAAACAGGAGGTATCACCCTCAGAGTTTTCAATTTCTTTGTAACAGTTGCGCTTTTCCACTCAAAACTCGACCGCGTTCTTTTTGACAGAACTACACGCTACGGAATGGACAAGAGATGGTTGCAGTGGCCAGCATTTGTTATTCCATGGCTTTTGCTCTATCCAATAAAATTACTCGGCGGAGCAATCGTTTTCCGCAAAATCCGTGCAATGCTCGGAAAACACTTCCGCGGAGCAGTTGCAGGTGGCGGAGCGCTTCCTCCTGCAATCGACAAATTCTTCTGGGCAATCGGAGTTCCTCTCGTAGAAGGTTACGGACTTACAGAAACTTCACCGATTATTTCGGTTCGTCCGTTTAACAGACCTGTTCTTGGCAATGTTGGCCGTCCGATTCGTGAACTTGCGGCAAAAGTTGTTGATCCTGCAACAGGAAAAGAAGTTCCTCGTGGCAAAAAAGGCGTATTGCTCGTAAAAGGTCCAACAGTAATGAAAGGTTATTACGAACGACCAGACCTTACAAAAGAAGTTATTGACGAAAACGGCTGGTTCAATACAGGTGACTTGGCTCGTCTTACGGCAAACGGCGAAATCGTTTTGTGCGGACGCATAAAAGACACAATTGTTCAGCTTGGTGGCGAAAATATCGAACCTGTTCCTATCGAAATGAAAATCCAGGAATCGCGTTACATAAAAACAGCGGTTGTCGTAGGTCAGGATCAGAGGTATCTGGCAGCACTTATAGTTCCAGAAAAATCCGAAATCGAACAGTTTGCACAGGAAGCAAAAATTTCTTACAAAAAATATGAAGATTTGGCAAAAAGTCTGGAAATAAAGCGTCTGATTGAAAGCGAAATAAGCCAGCGTGTAAATTCCAAAAACGGCTTTAAAATGTTTGAAAGAATCAACAAAATTGCAGTTCTTCCAAAAGAATTTGAAGTTGGCGTTGAACTTTCGGCCAAACAGGAAATAAGCCGTTATAAAATAAACGCAATTTACGCTTCTGAAATAAAAAAACTTTTTAAAGACTAAAAAAAATAGCCCGGTTGTAAAAATCGGGCTATTTTTTTGAGAAAAAACCGTTTTAAAATCTCCAGCTTCCATAAACAAAAACCACTGTATACAAGTTTATTTTTTTATTAAAATAGGTGTATGGATTTTTTACAGTTTGATGATGTTACATTTTCTTATCCGCCAGTTGATGGCGATGTTGATTCCAATGGAAAACAGATTGTTCCAGCGCCAGTTTTTGAGCATTTTTCGGGAAGTCTGCCGGGTGGCGGTTTTATAAGCCTTGTAGGTCAGAACGGATGCGGAAAATCTACTTTTTTAATGCTTGCGTCCGGAAGACTTTTACCTGATAGCGGAAATATAAAACTTTTGGGAAAAAATCCTGCAAAACTTAATCAGGAAGAAAAAAATCTTCTTGCAAGCGTTATCTACCAGAATATTGAATTTGACACTGAAGACAAAACCGGAGAACTACTTGCTCAGGTTTATTCTACAGGAGCTTTAAAAAATAACGCAAAGGCAATACGTTCTGACGGCGATTTACTTGCAGAAATCATCGGAATTTTTGAACTCGACTCTCTTTTGGAACGTCCGCTTACACATTTGAGCAAAGGCGAAAAACAGCGCGTAATTCTTGCATTCAGTTTGCTATACGGAAGCGCCTCCGTTTTTATGGACGAGCCAATGTTTGCAATGGAAGATCACCAAAAAGAAACCGCTCTCGCCTATCTTAAAGAATTTGTAAAAAAGACAGGAACTACAATTTATTGTTCCATGCACGAGCTCGACCTTTCTAAAAAATATTCCGACTACGTTTTGCTGTTCTATCCTGGAAGAGAAATGGCTTTTGGAACGCCGGAAGAAATTTTGACACCGAAAGATTTGGAAAAAGCGTATCAAATTCCTGCGGAAATGCTCAAACACAAAGAAGATATGACTCGCGAACACTTAAAAGCTGTTGCAAAGACAATTGACGAGCAATTTTCCCAAAAAAACTAGGGCGCACTTGCGCACGTCCGGGCTTGTAGCCCGGTTTGGAAGGGTGCGGAGCATCCGCGTTAGCGGATGTAGCGAAAGCGGAACCCTGGAAAGCCGGTTTTTGCGACAACTGGACGTTTTTGGCCGAAAAATATTTCTTTTGCAAAAAATGTGCTCCAAAATATAAAAATCCTTGATTATTTTTTTTATATCGTTTAATTTTTGCTATCTGAATTTTTGGAGTTTTTATGAATTATATAAATCTTGATATGCCAAAAGCCGGCGATACTGTTGTTGTCGGAATGTCGGGCGGTGTTGATTCAACTTTGACCGCTCTTTTGCTTAAGAACAAGGGTTGCAGAGTAATCGGAGCAACAATGTCCATTTGGGATGGCAGATTGCCGGAAGTAAAGTCTGACAAACCGATTCGGGAAGCCTGCTATGGTCCTGGCGAAGAAGAAAACATTGCCGAATGCGAAAAATTCTGCAAAGAACACGATATTGAGTATCACGTTATCGATGTAAAAGAAACTTACAGAAAAGTCGTTCTTGAATATTTTAAAAGCGAATATCGCGCTGGTCGCACTCCAAATCCGTGTATTCGCTGCAATCGTTTTATAAAATTTGATGCGCTGCTTGCCGGCTTAAAAGAACTTAAAATTGATTTTGACTATTTTTGTACTGGTCATTATGCGCGCGTTGTTCGTCCAGAAACTGGAATTTTTGGAACAGACGCAAAACCTGCAATGATTGCGGGAGCTGCCGATTCAACAAAAGATCAGACTTATTTTCTTTACCGCCTGCCGTCAGAACTTCTCGAAAAAGTAAGGTTTCCTCTCGCATTAATGCAGAAAAAAGAGGTTTTTGAGCTTGCAAAACAGGCAAAACTTGAAGCTGCAAAACGCGAAGAAAGCCAGGATTTTATTCCGCCTGAATATTTTGAAATGCTTTTTAACGACAAACCGAGCGTTCCTGGCGACATTATCGATTTGGACGGTCATATTCTTGGACGGCACAAAGGGATTGAACACTATACAATCGGTCAGAGAAAAGGACTTGGCGTTGCATTGAATTATCCGGCTTACGTTCAGCACATTGACGCAAAAAATAATTTGGTTGTTCTTGCAAAAAATGACGACTTAAATTCAAATGCCCTGATTGCAGACGATTTTGTTTGGCCGGCAGGAATTGAACCGTCAGAGCCTGTCGAAGCACTGGTAAAAATTCGGCTTGCAAGCAGACCCGCCGCTGCAATTGTTGAAAAATATGTTCCTTCTGAGGACGACAAAACGTTTTATTCTGGAACTCCGTGGAAAATCACTTTTAAGGAACCACAGCGCGCAGTTGCTCCAGGACAGTCGGCAGTTCTTTATATTGACGGTGTAATCCGTGGCGGTGGAGTGATAAGCCGTACAATCGAATAATACAACGCCTGCAATAATAAAAATTCAAAAATTTAAAAAAGCAAAAAAAATGCTGGAAAAATGAACTTTTGTTCTGATTCCAGCATTTTTTTTATTTGCTAAGTTAGCAGTTAAAAACCAACCCTGCGTTTTTTGTACAAACAAAAAAAATTATTTTGCGTCCGAATTTGCAGAAGATGAATTTCTGTAAGTGTAGGAATATTCATTTATGTCGATAAGCTCGTTTACAGTTGTTCCGAATTTCTGAGAAACGGCATAAGTTGTAGTTCTTGTAACGTTTCCTTTGTCGTCGTATTTATAAATAATTCTCTTTATAAGTTTGTTTGATTCGTTGTAAGTCTGTTCTTCTGTAACCGAATACCTTTCGTCAAAGCGGAACACTACTTTCTGCGTAACAGTTCCGTCAGAAAGAGGATATGAGATTTCAGAAAGTTTTCCAGCATCGTTGTAAGTGTAAACGCGCTTTTGCTGCAAAGAGCCGTCTGCATTGTAAGAACAAACTTCGCTGTCACGTCCTTCATCGTCAAATTTTACAATTGTTTTTCCGAGAAGTGCACCATCTGCATTGTAATATGCTTCTTCGCTCTGTTTTTCTGGGCTTATTTTCCAGATGCTTTTGTTAACGAGCATATCACTTGCATTGTATTCGGATTCTTCAGTTTTATTTCCGTTTGAATCGTAAACTGTAACTGTTTTCCAACTTATTTTTCCGTCAGAATCAAAACCTGTCGTTGAAGTCAAGTTTCCAGCAGCATCGTAAGCAAAAACCAAGCGGTCAACAACTGCGCCTTTTGCCGTAAATTCAGAAGTTTCTGTCTGTCTTCCGTTTGCGTCAAAAACATGAAGGTATTTCGCCTTTGGAGAACGATAATACTCACCAAATTTTTCTGTAATCGTATAAGTGGTTTTTGTATAATCCTTAACAGGTGCAGAAAGAGAAACAGTAGCGGCAGGATCAAAAGCATAAATATTGAATGATAAAGCAGCAACTGTCATAGCGATAAATGTTTTTTTCATTTTTAATTCCTCCGGATTCTGTTTAATTATCGGCAATTTTTATATATTATTGTAATTAATTGTATAAAAAACCTTTAAAAATTTCAATTTTAAGGTTTTGAGGTTGAATTATGGATTTTTTTGAACTGAATGCTTTTTTGACTCTTTCAAAAACCCTTCACTTTGCAAAAACCGCCGAAAAAATAAATTTAAGTCCTTCTGCCCTCAGCCGTTTGATTACACGGCTAGAAGACGAAACTTCCTGTCAGCTTTTTGAACGCAATAACCGCGAAGCCACCTTAACAGAAAAAGGAAAGGAATTTGCCGAATTTGCGGAAAAGTGCCTGCAACAGAAGGAAGATGTTTTTGCAAAATTGAATTCATCAAAATCTCTCATAACCGGCACCTTAAAGGTTTATGCTTCTGTAACGGCCTGCTATTCAATCATGCCACCGTTTTTACAAAAAGTTGCGGAGCGTTTTCCAGACTTGCATTTAAATGTTCAGACGGGAGATCCTGCTGGTGCAATCCAGGCTGTAAAAAACGGAGAAGCCGATGTAGCCGTTGCGGCAATCCCAGAAACAGGTTTGAGCGGAATAGATTGTCTTCCTGTAAGAAGCACGCCTCTTGTCTTTGCAGCAAGCACTGGAGGTCCGTACGAAAAAGTGAGTGGCAGTCCTCAGGACATTGTCTCTTCAGTACCGCTGATTTTGCCAAAAACAGGGTTGGCCCGCGAACGGTTTGACCGCTGGATAGAATCACGCAACGTCAAACCTCAAATTGCCGCCGAAACCGAAGGAAACGAAGCAATTATGGCATTAGTTCAACTTGGACTGGGAATTGGTCTTGTGCCTCACATAGTGCTTACAAATGGGCCTTACGAAAAAGGATTTACCTGCCACGCTGCCGGAAACGCACTCGGCTCTTACGAAGTCGGTTTTATTCAAAAAATGCAGTATTCCGGAAGCGAATCTTACAAAAAGATGCGGCAGGCCATCAATAAAATTTTACATGAGTGACTACTTAAACTGCTTATCAAGCCAGTCAAAAGCAGCTTTTTGCTGTTCTGCAGGGAAAGCATGTTCCATTCCAGGCACAATTTCGGTCTTTACCTTGTCGCCAGCATTTGCAGCAGTCCAAATTTTATGAACTTTTGCGTATGCTTCTTCAGTTCCTGCATTTGGATTTACAGCGTCCTTGTCTCCGCCAATAAAATACATTGGTTTTGGAGCAGCAAGACCAGCAATGTCTGGATAATCCAGGAATTTTGCCATTGTCGGATGCAGCATTGAATATGCGGAATTTCCCTTCAACTGTCCATCTTTTTCTACGATATGACCTTTCATCGTGCCAAACCAGCAAACAGAAACTCCAGCCTTAATGTCGTCGCTGATTGCGGCAAGTTGCCAAGAACGGAAACCGCCCATACTAAAACCTATGCAGGCAACGCGCTCTTTATCTACCTGAGGCAGGCTTGCCAAAAATTTTGCAGCCCGACAGTCTTCCTGAGCAATAAGTCCAGCAAAACTTGTTCCCATGTTGAACATATTCGAAGCTAAAGACTGCTGGCTTCCTGTGCTGAAATTTTTAACTGAGCGATCGCCCCAGCCAAGCGCATCAAAACTCAAAACAACATAACCGCGTTTTGCAAGTTCGTCGCCAGGATAAAGATCAGAAAAATATTGATTTGCCCAGGCCTTAGAATTCTTGATTTTTTCGTACAACCCCCTGCTTTCTGGAGAAAGTTTTGCGGCTTCAATGCTAGCTTCCTTGTTGCTCTTAATTTTTAGAATTTTTTCTACAGCTTTGTCTGAAGAAAACGCCCTTACCATTTTTTCTTTACCAATGGCAAAATTTGAACCATGGTCGTGGAGCATAAGTGCGGCAGGAAAAGTCTGTCCTTTTTTTCCATTAGGAACCAAAAGATATGCAAGAACACGACTATCCTGAGAAATATTAAAAACTACTTTCTGAGCAGTATAGCCGTCACGTTTTTCCGATTCCAAAACAACCATATCAAACGGCGTTTTGTCATCTTCCTGAATAATAAGCTCGCGGGCCTTTTCGAGTCCGTCTTTTTTCCACTGGTTAAAATCAACGCCGTCTTTGTAACCCATTTTAAAAGTCCAGCGAGATTTTATGTTCTCATAAAAAACAGGCAGGCAGCGCTCCGAAGCATTTATTTCCTGAGTCACGTACTCTTTACTCCCTTTTGCAAACGCACTGAATGCAAAAAAAATAGCAAATACTGCAAAAAATGATTTTTTTAGAAGTCTTTTCAAGCGAACCTCCATGCGAAAGATTCCGCAATTTTTTTAGAATTTCTGCGAATTTCAAAAATTCACTTTTAAAGAATACTGCGAAATTTTGAACACAAATATATAAAATATGCTAAAAATATTACGCTTTTTTACCGATTGGCTGACCATATTTTACGGATATTTCTTTACCATTTGCAGTCTGAGCCAAAATTTCTTCATCAAGTTTTATCGCGTTTTTTCTAAAAAGCATAACAATTGTTGAACCGTGAAGATCAAAATAACCTTTTTCTTCACCTTTGGAAAAACTGGAATTTTCGTGATGATTTTTTATTCCACCGACACTAAATGCACCGACTTCAACCTGAGCAACATCTCCAAAATTCTGCGTATGCAAAATCGTCCAACTGCGTCTGTTTTTTGTATAAACCTTAAAAGTCCGACAACAAACTGGCTGAACCGAATACAACTTTCCTTTTAAAAAGTGATTTTTTTCAAGCGAGCCGGAATCAATGTAGCAATAACGGTGATAATCAGTTGCAGCCAGCCGAAAAATAAGCGCATTTCCGCCAGAAAAAGTCTTATCAAATTCATCTGTTTCAAAAAAATCTTTAAGCGTATAGTCAAAGCCTTTTATTTTAAAAGTTGAATTTTCTTCTATATTAAATACGCTAAGAGCGCTGTCACAAGGCGAAATCACAGTTTCTGACGACAAATCCGGCTTACGGGAATTATCTTTTCTCGTAAAAAAATCATTAAACGACTTGAATTTTACGCCCGCAAAAGCCGACATATCAATATTATTCTTTTTGACAAAGCCTTTTATAAAAAACTTGCTCAAAGGTGAACGCAAAAATGCTCCCATAATTTTAGGAAACTGCAAAAAAAGCGTCAAATTATACAAAAAGCGACCAAAAGGAGAACTGCACAAAAATACGACAGATTTACTGTTTCCTGGTTCGTTGCCATAAAAATCAATTGCACTCATAACCTCATTCTAGCAAATAAAAAAAAAATTGTCCGCCAGAGTTTTTTGCCTGCAACATTTTTTGTTCAACTTTTCTATTTTTTTGCGTTTCATTATAATTTTATTTTATGAATGACAATCTTATTTCGCTAAAAGACGTGCGTGTTCAGGATTTGCGCGGAACAAAAATTGAATCTCTTGACTGGCAAATGCAAGCTGGAGAAGCCTGGCTTGTTATTGGACCAAATGGTGGTGGAAAAGCGGATTTTTTACAGGCTCTTGCCGGCGAAAAACAGTTTATAAACAACAAGACAAATAAAGTCGAATACACGATTTTTGAAAAATCGACAGAAACGGTTTCCCTTGAACGTGCGGCTCTTTTGATTCAAGAAGAACGCGATTTGGATGAATCTGAATATATTGATAAAATTGATGAAGGCCGTTCTGGAAGACGTTTTATCTGCGAGGTTTTAGGCGGACCTGACGCAAAACACAGACATCTTCCTTTGCCGCCAATTGCCGACCGGCTGGAAACTTTGCCAGAAGTAAAACTTTGCGGAGTCGAAAAAATTCTTGATCGTGGACTAAAATTTATGTCGACGGGAGAAATTCGCCGTACCCTTTTGTGCCGCGCACTGCTTTCTGGCAAAAAACTGTTAATTTTGAGCGACCCGTTTGCAGGTCTTGACGCACAGAGCCGTTCAATCCTTTTGGAATTTTTCCAGACAATGGTAGGCAGACAGAACGGTGGCAGTTTGAACGGAACTTCCATCATCATGGCAATGGAGCGTTACCACGAAATTCCGCAGACAATCACGAACGTCCTGGAATTTACGGACAAAAAAATTTCATTCTGCGGAACAAAGGCTGAATACGAAAAAATCGTAGAACAGCGCAATATCCAAAAAAATGCAAACCGAAAGTCAGAAAAAGAGGCATTTTTGAGCGAACTTTCCGAAGCGCAAAATGCGGTTTCTCAGCAAAATGCAGTTTCTGCAGAAGATTCTCTTGTATATATGAATCAGGTAAATGTCGGCTGGGACGGACATGAGGTTTTAAAAGATTTTTCATGGGAAGTTCTTCCTGGCGAGCACTGGTTTATTCGAGGTCCGAACGGTTCAGGAAAAACAACCCTCCTCGAACTCATTACCGGCGACAACAAGCAGGTTTTCTGCAACGATGTCTGGCTTTTTGGACGAAAACGCGGAACTGGAGAATCAATTTGGGACATCAAAAAAAATCTCGGAATCGTAAGTTATCGTCTTCATGTTGAATACAGAATGGTGGGCGGTACAGAACTTGAAAACGTAATAATTTCAGGTTTTCACGATTCAATCGGTTTGTACGAAAAAAAGACCGACCTGGAAATCACTGCGGCAAAAAAATGGTTAAAACTGGCAGGTTTTGAAGGACGCGAACACGAATCTTTCGGAAACTTGAGTTATGGAGAACAACGTGCAATTCTTATAATCCGTGCAGCGGTAAAATCTCCAAAAATTATGATTCTTGATGAACCTTGCCACGGTCTTGACGAACAATATCGACAAAAAATTCTCGATCTTCTCGAAACAGTTGCAAATTCTGGAACGACAACTCTTTTGCACGTAACCCATGATCCGACAGAAGTTCTCGAAGCCGAAAAACATATTTTGGAACTGTGCCCAAACGAAAAACCGATGTACAAGATCATCGTAAAAGAATAGTATTCGTTTTTTTGCAAAAACTATGCGCTAAAGACTCAAGATTTTCGTAAAAACTTGAGTTTTAGACCTTTTTTGCCGATAATAGATAGTATGGATTCATTAGCCCTTGTTATAGCAATCGCCATTGCAATCGGTTTTGCAGCAATTTTGGTCGCCTTTGGAACCAGAAAAACCGGAAGCAAAAAAGGCAAAACAAAGAACCGCGCTCAAATTGTACGTGAAGCAAGCCGAAAACTTGCTCAGGATCCTCATAATCCCGACGGTCTGATTGCATTAGGAAATATTTATTTTAACGAGCACTCCTGGGAAAAAGCATATCAAATTTACGACACTATGCTAAACATTGCGCCAGCCCATACGCAGATTGACCCATTTCTTGCCGCTTTACGACAGGGAATTTGCGCTCTTAAATTAAATAAAATTCAAGATTCGTTCCGTGGACTCTCGGCGGCTTTTCAAATAAATTCTTCAAATTTTGACGTAAGCTACAACCTCGGACTCGCACTCTACGCAAACAAAGATTATGACAAGGCAACTGCCTGCTTGAAAAAGGCGCTCATTGCAAAACCAGACGCTCTAAACGTAAATGCACCGTTGGGAATGTCTTTGTACAACGCCCATCATTTCAAGGAATCTTTGCCGTTTTTAAGACGCGCACTCGACGAAAACCCTGACAACAAAGAAGCTCTTTTTAGCATGGCAGATGCAATGCAGGAATGCGGATACGGCGACAAAGCTATGAAAGTATTTCTTCACTTGCGTCCAGATCCAGAATATGGAGCGCGTTCCTGTCTTTCAGCAGGACTTATGCATTCAAAAGCGGCTCAGTACGAAAAAGCCCTTCAGGACTTTGAAATCGGCATAAAACATCAGAATATTCCTCCAGAAACCGCTCTTGAACTCCGTTACCGCTATGCTCAAGCCTGTTTTGCAACGAAAAACATTGCAACAGGAATTTCACTTTTGCGCGAGATTCAGGCAATGACACCTTCCTACAAAGACGTTGCCCAGCTTTTAAGCCGATATGCAGAATTAAACCAGAACAAGAACCTTCAAATTTATCTTATGAGTAGCACTTCAGACTTTGTTGCACTTTGTCGCAAAGTAGTAATGACTTATTATCCGCGGGCACTCGTAAAAATTCAGGATATTTCGGTTGAACCAGACCATGTAGAAATTCAACTTACAGTGGATACAAACCGCTGGGAAGATACCGAAATTTTCCGTTTTTACAGGACAACTGGCTCAATTGGTGAACTTTTTATCCGCGATTTTCAGGCAAAGGTAAGCGAAAGCAAGGCTGACCGGGGAATCTGCTTTACGGCTGGAACATACACCGACGAAGCACAAAAATATTCGGAAGGTCGGCCGATTGACTTGATCACAAAAGAGGGACTTATAAAATTATTAAAGAAAGTTGATGCGTCATAAAAAAAAATGCTGAACGCCTTAAAAAATCATAAGACGTTCAGCATATAAACTTAACGAAAAGATTTAGTTTTTAGTATCTTTTAATTCCCTTACAAAATCTGCAATTCTGTCGAGGGCAATTTTCATTTTTTCGATTCCAGTTGCATAGCAACATCGAATATGTCCTTCACCGCCAAGACCAAAAACGCTTCCTGGAACAACCGCAACGTTATGCTTTTGAAAAAGTTTAGTTGCAAATTCTTCCGAAGAAAGGCCTGTCGAAGAAATATCTGGGAACATATAAAATGCTCCTTTTGGCTCAGGAACAGGCAACCCCATGTCGCAAAAAGCCTTGTACATTAAATTTCTTCTCTGCTGATAACTTATGCGCATTTTTTCAACATCTTTCCAGCCGTGGCGCAAACCTTCTACAGCCGCATATTGAGAAAAAATCGGCGCGCAAATTGTATTGTAACCGTGAAGTTTTACAATTTGCTGCAAAAGGTCGGCAGGAGCAGCAATATAACCGATTCGCCAACCTGTCATAGCAAAAGATTTAGAAAAACCGTTCAAAATAATCGTGTAATCTTTCATTTCCGGGAATGAACCAATAGAAACATGCTTTGCATCTTCGTAACGAAGCTCACAATAAATTTCGTCCGAAATACACCAAAGTTGATTTTCTACAATAACTTTTGCGATTTTTTCAAGTTCTTCTGCAGGAATCATAGTTCCAGTCGGATTATTCGGAGAACAAATCATGACAGCTTTTGTTTTTGGAGTAATTGCATCTTTGATCTGCTGAGCCGTCGGATAATAACCGTTTACACTAGAATCAATTGGAATTACCTTAACCTGGCACAGTTCTGCCAAAGGAACATAGTTTACATAACAAGGCTGAACGACAATCAGTTCGTCACCAGGGTTGAGAATTGCACGCAAAGAAGCATCAACTCCTTCGCTGGCACCAACCGTAACGAGAATTTCATTTTTTGGATTGTAGTAAAGTTCATACCGTTCCATATATTTTGAAATTTCTTCACGAAGTTCAATCAAACCCCAGTTAGAAGTATAAGAAGTATGTCCTTTTTCAAGATGATAAAACGCTTCTTCGCGCATAACCCACGGAGTTGGAAAATCCGGTTCGCCGACAGAAAGAGATATTACGTCATCATGCCCAATCAGCATTTCAAAAAATTTGCGGATTCCTGACGGCGGTATGTTCATCATTGATTTAGAAAATTTATCGGGTCTGTTGTTCATTTTTATGCCATGACTCCTTCGCGACGATCAGTTTCGTCTTCAACGTAGAGAACGTCATTTTCTTTGTATTTTTTTAGAAGAAAATGAGTTTTTGTCGAACGCACACCGTTCAAAGTAGAAAGTTTGCTCGAAACAAAACCTGCAACTTCTTTTAAATTATCGCCTTCGATTACAACTTTTAAGTCATAGCCACCGCTCATCAAATAAAGCGACTTAACCTGCGGAAACCTGTAAATTCGTTCGGCGAGCGCGTCAAAACCGTGTTCGCGTTCAGGCTGGCACTGAATTTCAATCTCGGCAACAACCTTATCTTTATTCGCTTCGTCTTTTTCAGGGTTTATAATGGCGGCGTATTTTAAGATAACACCTTCGCTTTCCAGTTCGGCAATAATTTTTTTAACCTCATCTGGAGTTTTTTTCGTCATTGCGGAAATGTCTTCAACAGAAAGACGCGCATTTTCACGCAAAAGTTCAAGAATTTCTTCCTTTCCGTCCATTTTTTTACCTCGAAAAAATAAATATATGCAATTTTAGCACAGAAAAACGACTTTTTGAATATTTTAAAACCAATTTGAAATATTTTTAAGAAAAAAATTGCGTTCTGCAAGTGATTGCGATTGAAAAGAAAAAATTCAATGCTTCAGTATTTTTTCTTCAAAGTGCCTTCAAAGTTGAATTTTGCGTTATATTTCTTTATTATATTAGAAGATTTATTGGGTTTATCCCGAAAGGATTTTTTATGAAAAAACTGAGTATTCTTTTGGCTAAAGGAAGAATTTACGAATCTGTTGTTGAACTTTTAAAAGATGTCGGCATTTCAATTTATCTGCCAGACCGCACATATTATCCGATTACAAATCAAGACGACCTGGCTTTTCAGGTTGTAAAACCGCAAATTTCCAGCGCCCTGCTTGCCGACAACCGTGCCGATGTTGCTTTTTCGGGAAAAGACTGGGTTTTTGAAAACGGAGTTCAAGATCAGGTTGAAGAAATCATGGACTTGGGTTTTGATCCAGTGCGCATTGTCGTTGCAGTTCCAGAAACCGTAGATTTCGACGCGCTTCTCAAAAAACCGGTTACAATTGCAACCGAATACCAGAATTTGAGCCGTTTTTGGGCAAAAGGAAAGAACGTTGATGGAAAAATTTTCCGCACCTGGGGAACTTCAGAAGGATTTGTTCAGGACAACGAACAGGCTCTTGCCCAGATTTTGATTGACAATACTTCGACAGGTTCAAGTTTACGCGCAAATCACCTTAAAATTTGCGACACAATCATGGAATCTTCGACAAGAATGTACGCTTCTAAAGAGGCATTGAAAGATCCTGAGAAAAAACAAAAAATCATGGAACTAAAAATGCTTTTCGAAGCAGTTCTTGCAGCACGCAGTCGCGTAATGCTCGAAATGAACGTTTCAAAAGACAATTTCGATGCACTTATTAAGGGAATTCCATCAATGAAAAGCCCGACCGTTTCACCACTTTTTGGAGACAACGGTTATGCAGTAAAAATTGCCGTAAAAAAAAGCGAGGTTCCAACCCTCCTCCCAAAACTGCATCAACTTGGAGCAACCGATATTCTCGAATACGAACTGAGAAAGGTTATGCAGTAATAAAAAAATACTCGCTATAAAACCACTTAAGGAACTATTTTTATGGAAAGAATTGCAGAAATTGAACGAAATACTAAAGAAACTCAAATAAAATTGACTCTTAATCTCGATGGAAGCGGAAAATATTCTGTAAAAAATCCAATCGGCTTTTTTAATCATATGCTCAATTCTTTCTGTAAACACGGTCTTTTTGACCTTTCTGGAGAAATATCTGGAGATTTGGACGTAGACCAGCATCATTTAATAGAAGATACAGGGATTGCGCTAGGAATGGCTTTTGCAAAAGCGCTTGGAAACTGTGCAGGAATTTTTAGGACAGGCTATTTTATCTACCCTATGGACGAAAGCCTTTTAAGATGCGGAGTTGATTTTGATTTAATTGAATCCGCCTCAACCGAAGAACGAAAAGATGCAACTTCTCAAGTAGCAGTTGACTTTGGAGGACGCCCATACTGCGTATGTAACGCCCAGCTGACAGGAATTCCACTTTTAAGTCGCGACGAAGACGGGAACGACTACCTTTTCCAGACAGATTGCTTTGAAGACTTTTGGCAGGGATTTGCAGCAAACGCAAAATGCAACATTCATTTGGACACAATCCGAGGTCGCTCCGACCATCACAAAATAGAAGGCCTTTTTAAAGCCGCAGCAAGAGCCTTACGCCAAGCAGTAGCAATCGACCCAAGAAGAAACGGAGAAATTCCTTCGACAAAAGGCAAAGTTTAAGCGCAGGTTCGGAAAAACAGTTGCTGAGTAGATTATAAATTTTTCAAAAAACAAAAACCGATTTATAATTTGAGTTGTTATATTTTTCGGAGGGAATTCTTGCAAGATTAAAAACATAGACCTGATTTAAGGGATTAAAACTTACTGCCCGCCTTTACTTCATTCGCATTTACAGGAGTAAAATCAAAAAAAGTAACCCCCTCGTTTATGAAAGGAACAATAACCTTAGATAAATCTGATTCGGAATATTTTTATTTGTGTGGGGTCGTTTATTCTTGGATTTGGGCTGATAATTTTCATTGTGTTTTCAAAAAAGCGGAAGGAAAAGAATTTTCATATAAATTTCGAGATACGGAAGTTCACGTAATAAATGCGGAGAAAATTGAAATTTCAGAAAAGTGGATAGATTGGAAAAATCCATTTGCACAGCACAGACTTTATAAAACTTGTCGAAATTGGCAATTTGCGAATTGGTTTGCAAAAAATGCAAAAAAAGAAGGAGATTATCTTAATAGCCTAAATAACTGTTACTAAGAGTTGCACAATAATGGCTATGCTGGCTTCTCTCAGTAAGTCCAGCAAAAAGACTTTTAACTTTTTACTGATTAACAGTTTTCGCTTATGTTTTTTAGACATAAACGCCTCCTCAGACTTTGCTACAGGCTAACTTCTGATATAAATAATAAAACAGTAAAAACTTTCTCTCACACAAAATACTCCTTGCAAAATAAATTCCAACAAAAATAAACAATTCCATCTCAACTTTCATAAACCTTGTTTCTAAAATTCTCTTTATTTTTATTCTTTATTTAGAAAGGACAATATATGTCCTGCTTGGCAGTTTAATATAACTGCAAGGAGAATAGAAAATATGGCATACAAAATTCCGATAAGGCAAATCGATGGAAAACGACTCGATATGTACAAAAGATAAAGCGTATCGGAGAGGCTTGCCATTTGCCACCAATAATAGCCAAAGATTTTTTCTACGGCTATCTGGTCGCAGAGCAGGATAAGCCTAATGTATATAAAACACTAACTGGACAATCACTTGATTTGTCAAAAATCAGCTGATTTGTAAAAAAAACAACTAACTGATGTTTTTCGGAGAGAGTTTATAAAAAAAATAACTTAATAAAAGAGGTGTTAATATGAATAACCCACTTGGATTTGTTGTAGGATTGGCTTGGATTGCTGTTATCGCACTTTTCCTTTACACCATATATGCTGTAGTAGCATTTAAATCAGAAATGAGAAAAAATATACAGTACCTTAGAGAAACTGCCGAAACAGAGGAGGAAGTTGAGTCAGTAAGACTGGCACAGAATCTTCACGACGACTTGCTTAACGCTGCTGCTCCGTTATTGGTTATTTCCTCTTTCATACTACTGTCTTTTATAATCGCCCTTTTCGATTTTGATAAAGGTTCAACGCTTTTTATTGCTACTATATTCCTCATTTCGCCTATTTGTATTGCAGTTTCAGCTATATTTTTTGAGCTTAATGTAAAAATACGTCATCGCTACGGAGTTTATGACACAAGCGAAGATTTGAAAGACCACGCCTCTGCCACTTTCGCTTTTTACAGCATAGCTTCTAATTTGAAAAAACTTGCGGGTTCTGGAAAACGTCAGACAGACTACTTCAAGTCAAAAAACAAAAAAATCTAATATTTTTATCATAAAAGTTTGTTATATCAACGCATATAGGGTTGTTTTAGTTTCTATGTGCGTTGATTTTTTATGCCCAAACGCAATCGTTTTCCTCCAATAATGCGCCAAATTGCAATTTCTTAAACTTCTTCTATAATGTTTTATGATAGTTAAAAATGAACAGGGCTGATCTTCACAATTCTATAATAAATAATTCTCAATTTTCGTTTTCTCGTAGCGGTGGAAAAGGCGGGCAAAATGTTAATAAAGTGAATACTAAAGTTCATTTGGTTTTACCATTGGAATTGCTCGAAGGAATAAACGAAAACGAACGAAATCGCCTTAAAAGCAAACTTTCTTCTATAATTAACAAAGATTTTTGCCTTTTTTTAGATGTTGATGAAGAACGCTATCAGGAACGAAACCGGCAAATTGCTCTGGCTCGAATAGAAAACCGTATAATTCAAGCTCTTGCAATTCAAAAAAAACGAATAAAAACTAAACCAACAAAAGCCAGCAAAGAGCGCAAATTAAAGCTCAAAAAAATCCGTTCCGAAATCAAAAAAAGCCGTGGCAAAATTTGGCAATAAAAATATAGTTCTATCTGTTCAAGCCGTTCAAATGCTTTTTTGAATATCTTACGCCAAGAGTTGTCTGCCATTGCCAGCTGTAGTCAAAGGGCTGAATATCTTTGTTTGTGCCCAAATTTGCGTTATCCCAGCTAAATGTGCCGTCAAGCAAAAATGTCCAGCGTTCAAAAACTGGAAATTCCACTCCTGCGTTCAAGGCAATTCCTAAATAATTTAAGTGATATTCATCGCTCAACTGGTACATATAATGTATTCCAGGCGCAAAATTGAATGTCAAATATTTAAACGGCTTCCATTCTTCGTACGGTCCTAAAAAGAAATCAAATCCATACAAAATCGTCTGCTTGGCAAATTGCTTCATTCCATTAAATTGATGCAAAAACGGATAAAGTCCTTCTATTCTGAGTTTTAAATTGCATAATGATAAATTTTTTGTCTTTACCGTAAAATACAATCCTGCCAGAGAATCTTGCCAGACAAAATTGCTATTTTTGCTTTCTTTTTGAATTCTGTGTACGTTTAAAAGTGCAAATCCATTGTCAAACGAAAAATAAAATTCTTCATCTAAAAGAATTTTTTCAACTTTTTCTTTTGTATTTTCTCCAACTAAAGAATTTTCATTTTCTTCACTTTCGGTTATTTCGTTTTCTGCATTTGTTTGAGAAAATAAACTGCACGCACTAAAAATCAATATAAAGGCAAACAGGATTTTTTTCATTTTGTCCGCCTTATTTTGATATGTGGTAAAGTGTCATTACGTTTGTAACACCACCCTTTGTCCAGGTTATATAAAGCATTGAACCGCGAATATCCCATTCTGTGTTTATCGAAACTCCGTCTGTCGTCGAAAAACAGATTACATTGTCGATTACCGTATAATCGCCCTGAGTTACAGTTTTTTCTTTCGTGTTTAAATCAGTTATCGCAGCAACAAAGGTTCCGTCAGAAACAAAAGAAATTTTATTTCCGTTGTTGTCCGCCCAGGTTCCATATAAAGGAGATGGAACATAACAACCTGCAAAAAGCAAAATCAATTCTGAAAAAATAAGCCATTTAAGTGTTTTTTTTATATTTTTCATTTCTGTATTTAGCATATTAACATTTTTCGTAAAAAAAATATCTGTTTCCAAAGTTTTATCTTCCTTCCTCGCCTACCAGCCAGTCGACTGCTCCCGATGAAAGAATTTCGTTTCCTTCCAGATCAAAGGTTTTAACTCCGTAAGTTCCGCCACCCGCAGCACCGCTCTTAATTTCCAAATTTCCATAGTAAGCTTCGCCAGGATACATTCCGCTGCATTTTACTGTTCCAGACATTTTGCCGTTTCCGCTCATATTAGAAGTTGTATCCGTACTTCCGCTTTCAAAACAGAAGTAAACTCCAAGTTTTTCATTGTCGTTTATCCAAAAATCTGCGTAATTTGTATAAGGCATTTTTATTTCCGCACCAAGCCCCGCAATTTTTGCTGTATATTTGAGAGTTCCAGAAATTGTTCCTTCTACGCTTTCACTTCCGAGTTTGTCCGTATCGTTTGGTTTGTGCATTAAAGTAAGTTTTTTTTGGCTGCTCATACAGGTTTTATTGTATTCTCTAAACCATTGATCGCGCGTCAATGCTCCATAACCAAGACATTTTATATTTTTGAACGCGTCCCCACCCTCTAAAACCGCATCCTCGTATTCAACCTGTGGATTGTTGCTCTTTTTTCCCTGTCCAAGTGAATTTATCGAAACAACTTTATAAAAATACGGAACTCCCACCTTTGTAAGACTTTCGCTGCTGTCGTCAATAAATTCTGTTTCTGTTACAGGATTGTCATTCAACTTTCTAAAACCGCTGTCGGTTTTTGCAGAACGATAAACGTAATAACCGGCAGGCTCGTCTTGAAGAGGTTTTTCCCAGGTTATTTTTACAGGATAAATATTGTTTGAATTTGGAACTAAATCCGAATTCATAAAACTTGTCTTTGAAGCCGTTACATTTTGAGGCGCAGCCGGCATTGGAGCCGCGGCAAAACTCTGCGAACTTTCAAGCCCTTCGGAATTTACGGTCGAAATTTTAAAATACGGATATTTGTCAATTTCGTATTCAAGATAACCATTTTCGTTTTCAATTCCTTCTATTCCGCTCATAAGTTCAGAATACAAATTTTCCTGCCTGTTGCTCACAAAAATTTTATAAGTAAAGTTTTTGTGCTGAGAGCCAATTGCCTTTGACCAAACGAGAATAACTTTTTCAGAGCTAAAGCCATCGCCAACTTCGAGTTCGGCAGGAGCACTGAGCAAAAATCCAAAATTTTCATTTGAATTTTCTGTAAAGGCGCTTTTTATTTCCAGTCCTTCGTCAAGACAAACTGTCTGCACAAAATAATAATAAATCAAACCAGCAGAAACACTTTTGTCGGTGTAAGATGTCGCTGTCAAATTTGAACCGATTTTTTTATAAACCGAATCTTTTGAACTAGTTCTGTACAAATTGTATCTTATAACCGCAGTTTCTGAAGTTTTTTCGACTTCTTTCCATTTTATTTTCAATTCTGAGAGACTTGTTCCAAAACCGTCGACAACTTCAACTTTTTCGCTAACAGCTGGAGCACCTTCTACCAAAGAATATCCCATGTTCGATTTACTAAAAGCAGATTCAATTCCCAAGGAATTTACCGCCGTAACCTTGTAATAAAATTCTGTTCCCTGGTCTTTTGAAGAAATTGAATCATCGAACGACGTTAAATTTCCATAGACGGTTTTTATAAAACTGACGTTGTTTTCGTTTTCGCCACGGTAAATTTTGTATCTTGAAGCACCGCTTACCGAATCCCAGTTCAATTTGATTTTTGAGGTTGATTTTCCTTTTGACGCATTCAGATTTAACGGAGGAGCAAAGAGCCAGCCTTCTGCGCGGGTTTGCGATAAAACGTTGTCAGTTCCTTCGCTGATAAGACCTTTTTCTTTATTTTCTGCATAGATTTTATAAAAGTAGTGATAAAAATATTCGTCTTCTTCAATCTGGTCTTTTAAGATCACGTCAGTATACGAATTATTTACGCTGTAAATTTCCAAAGAATTGAATTCGGCTTCGTCAGGAACATTCCAATTTCCGCTCGGATCGACTGTTTTTACAACCGCACGCTCGATTCTGTAACTTGTAGCGTTTTCGACTTCTGTCCAGGAAAGTTTAATTGAATCCGGATACAATCCCTGACTTGCAAAAACCTGTGCAGGAGAATCAAGTCTTTCGATTTTTGTTTCGGTTTTAAAAAGTTCACCAAGATTGACAAATTTTCCGTCCGTCTGCATAGAAACCTTGTCCTGAAACCATGCCGAACACGAAAAAAAGCAAAAAACAGTTAAAATACCAAAAACCGGCGAGATTTTTTTTAGAATAAAGAATTTTCGTTTCATAAACTCTCCCACCACGGACTTTTGTAAACTGGAATTGCGCTGTTGAATGTCTTTTCTTCTGAGCCATGACTTGTTCCAATATCGTAAGGAAACCATTCAAGAAATTTTTCTTCATTTTTTTCTGTAATGCTTTTTACAACTTCACCATCTTTTTTGATTGTTAAAATCCATGAAGTTTTTACTCCGTCACTTAGCGCTGTCAAACCTTTATAACCTGCGGCTCCGACAGAAATAGAAAACTTACCAGAATAAGAAGCTGGATAAGTCTTGTCGCCGTTTTCTGTCGTTACAGTAATTTCCGTTTCCGGAAGATGATAAAGTTCATTTCCGTCAACTGCTGACCTTTGCTCAACTTTCTTAAAATTCAATATAAAACAACTTGCAAAAGGCTCATTGCCAGAAGGACTTCCGCCCTGAAAAATATGCTGATAATTCTCTCCGTCTGTTCCCCAATATACAGTTTTAGTTCCACCTTTGTGAGCGATTGTAAATTTTCCAAGTTTTCCAGAAACAGATTTTTCTCCTCCAGAGCTAATTCCACACTGAAATATTGCATCCGCAAGAATAAGGGAAACGCTCTTTGCAAATTCCTCGTTCGTAATATTTCTGTATCCATAAACCGAAAAATCGCTTCCGACAGTTGCAGTTACGGTCTTTTCTTCGTTAAGTTTTCTATATGCGACAAGCCGGTAATAATGCTTAAAATTTCGCAAGACTTTTAACATTCCAGACGTATTAGTTCCGCCAAAGCCAACATTCTGTCCGTCTTGCAAGTCAAAAACTGGTTCAATTTCGACCAAAGCCGAATTTTGGTTAGCTTTAACAAGTTTGATTTTTGCAAACTCTTCGTATGCAGAAATATCGATTTTGTTTGTAACATCAATTTTTCCGATTGTCGTCCAGCCACAAGCTTTATCCAGATTAAAAATCTGAAGTTCATAATAATCAGGTCCAAGTTTTCGCTTGTCGAAACCGTAATCGGTCCATTTTATTTGTTCGGTATAGCCCGAACCCGAAATATAATTTGCGTAAATTTTATCTAACGAAAGAATATATCCTTTATTCTGCTGCTCCAAAGGACTTTCTTCCGCCATTGTTTTTTTTAATTTTTTTTCAAATGAATCTGGAATTTCCGAAATTTCTGAACTCGCACTTTCGTAAACGACAAGAAAATCGTATGCTTCTAAAGAATTTTCTGGAATAATCTGAGTTTGATAAAGTTCTTTGTCAGAACTTACAAGATTTCCTTTATCATAATATTTCCAGGAACCGCCAGACTTTTTGCTTTCGCGAATATAAAGCGACGGTGTTTTTGACTTGCAGCCAAATGGCTGTTTCCATGTAATTTCTATCTTTTCATTGTCTGTAGCTTTGCTGGCTTTTAAATCAAGTCCATAACCAGCTGTTCCGTTGCTTACAAAATCAAGATTTTCGTATACAACTTTTGACTGTTGCGTAAGAACAATTTTTGAATTTTCAGCCTCGAAAACAAAATCTTCTTCCTCCAAAACAGGAATTACCGAATATTTGTATTCCAATCCCCAAACAATTTCCGACTGATTCTTTTTGTAGGCAATCTGATTAGTTTCGTTTTCGGCCGTATCAACATATTTGTCCGTCAAAGTAAAAATTCCGTTTTCTAAAGCTACTTCAACACGCTCTTTTTCGACCAAAGAACCTTCGATATTTACAGTTGTTCCGTCAGCACTTACAAAGTACGAATCCGCAGATTCTACAAGTCCACTCAAGCCATCTGAACATTTTCCTCGTCCTACGACATAACCTTTAGCACCGTCAATTTTTTTCCAGCTTACGCTCATTGAATCTCTGTTCGCATTTTCAGCCTTCAATTCAACAAGAGCAGGTCCCATCGTCGAGGTTTCAATCGTGCTTTCAGTTGAATTTCCTGTTCCAGTGTTTTTTGAAATAATTTTTACGGTGACAGATTGTCCAGAAATTTCCGCATTGTTCCAGCCGAAAGGTTCATTTATCGTACAAATAAAAGTTTTTCCGTCTTCGCTCAAAATTGAATCTTCTCCGACAGAAATTTTATTCTCCGGATTTTCGGTAAAAAACGCTTCTACAGAATATTCATCGGCTTTTTGAACTTTTTGCCATTCTACCTGAATTTTATCATAGGATTTTTCTTTATTAGAAAGTTTTGCTTTACCGAGAGTTTCAGAAACATTTTGACAGACTCTGTTCACAGTTATTTTGTTATTCTCTACTTCGAGAATATAGGTTCTTTTTTCGCCAGCAGGCGCTTCGTGAATAAATTTTGCAATTTTTTCGCCATTTTCATAATCGGTTATGTTAAGGCTGTCTTTTTTAAGCAAAAGATACTGTTGTTCCTGTTCAACTCCATCCACAACAGGAATCCAGCAAAGATAATATACATATTCTTCCATATAATTGAACTGAATTTCAAATCTGTCAGAAAAACCGTCCGCCACTTCAAAAGTTGTAATTTTTGGAACTAACATTGAATCATCTGTCACAACAAATTTTCCGGGAATATTCGCCCAGGTATATGCACTTTCCAGATTTTTATTTTCTGTTGGAACAATAAAAATTTTGTAGTTGTAATATCCGCTTTGTTCCTTCGGATTTTCAAAAATGCGCTCATTTTTAAGAAATTCTTCAAAATTTTCAAAATCAAACTGCGTTTCTTCAGGATTTTCGCCCGAAAAGTCAGTTTTTGTTTCTAGCAAAATATATGAATAATCTTTTCCGAAATTTTCAAATTCGCCTTTAAAGCCAAAAACTATTTTTGAATATTTTGAGCCAGAATCGTCAATTTTGTAGCTGTCCTTAACACTCAGCACTGGAACCGAAATAAGCCAGCCATTTTCTTCTGCCGCACATTTGTCAGAACTGATTGATTTTTTTACATCGTCAACAAAAGCTTGAACTTTATATGAATATTTAATTCCGCGCTCAAGTTCAGTTTTGTCTGTCCAAAAAATTTTAGATTTACCGACATATTTGTAATTTTCGCAAGCAACGGCTCCATCTTCAGTTGATTTTTCAACTCTAAGCCTTTCGTCACTGCAAGTTTGTGTAAGACAGTCAAAATTAAAGATATTTTTTGAACTGTCGCCTTGCAAAACAGAACCGATATAATGAACAATTTCGACATAATCTTCAGTCGAATCTGTCTTTTTTCTGTATATTTTAAAATAAACTGGTCTTTGTTCAAAAATTCCGTTTCCAGCATTAACATCAACATATTGAGGACAATTCCAGCTAAGGCAAATTTCTTCAGCAGAAACGCCCTGTTCAACTTCGAGATTGGAAGGCGGTTCGGGAATCAGTTTTCTTGCGGTTTCTGAATCAATCATGCCAGAGGATTCAACATTTGTCTGAGCAGAAATGATATAGGCTTCTACCGAAAAATTATATTTTGTCTTTGGCTCTAAACCGTCTATTATTGCCTGAGTTACGTTTCCAACCACAGAAACTTCTTTTAAAACAGTTGAGCCGTCAACTGAATAGACTTTTACCGTATAACGAATCAAATTTGCGTAAGTTGAATTAGTACAATTTTCCATCCACCAATTTACAGTCACAGAATTTACGTCATCATTCTGTTCAATCGCGGTTATAACAGGGCTTGCCAAACTTGAACCAGAAGCCACATTGCTAAAAGACGAAAGAACATTCTTATAATTTTTGGCTTGAACTTTATAGAATTGAGATTTTCCCGCTGGAACAGGAACCGAATAAGAAATTTCGTCCGTTTCCCAAATCTGCACATATTCATCAAAAGGCGAATCCGCAGCAAAAATCAAATAACTTTTAGCGCCGCTTACCGACTTCCAGCTTAAATCAATAACCTTAAAACCGCCGTTCGTGGCCGTTAAATTCACAGGCGAGGCGATAAAATCAGCAACCTTTGCCGAGTCATTGTCCCCTTTGCTTTTAGGTGGATCTAATAAATTATCGCTACAAGAAAACAAAAACAAAGAAAAAACAACTAAAAAAAATTTGTTAAAATAGTTTTCTTTATTCATTGTCAAATTATATAAAATTACATGAAAAAAATCACGTAAGATAAAAAGCGCATGCATGTAAAAAAAAGAATAAGTAGTTATAACTAAAGAAGAATTTAAAGTTGAAACACAGAACTTCTATTCTTATTACACTTTTCTTGGGAAGATTTTAATAACTCAACTCAATAAGTTCTTCTAATGTTTTAGGAATATCCTGTTTTTCCCGCCTGGTAGTTAAATAGGCCTCAAAGGAATTTTTATTCATATATGATGCAAATAAATGTTTATGAATTTCACGATGTTCATTATCAGTATTATCTAATAAATCAAATATTGGTTTAAAAATATTTACAGTAAGCACAGGCGTAATTTTGTAAAAACAGTGCACCACATTTCTATATTTGAGTTTTTATATTTAGGTGCAGAAAATTTTTTCGCAAGAACAAAAGAAACTGTAAGTGCAAGTAAAAAAGAAATGACAAGTATAATAATCAGTTTTATCATAACGATATCTCCTTATTATTTTACAATTTTCCAATGGCCGGTTTTGTCTGAACCAACACTCTTGATAATTCCATTTTCAACAAGTTTTGCCAACGCTCTTGTTACTGGTAAGCAGTAAAATATAATTCCCCATAAAAAAGGTTTCCAACCATCTGTTATAATGAAATTGCAACATACCAAAAAACAGGAGGAAAGAAACCTATGGAAACTTTACCACGAAAGGAGAGAAAAGAAAACAGCTGCTTTGACAACAACAAGCGAATGATTTTGGAAGGCTATCTTTTGGGAAAGACAGGCTTTCCGAAAATCACCAACAGGACACAACTCGCCGAAATTTTCAAGTGCGACCGAAAGACAATTTACAACGAAATAAAGCGAGGTACAGTAGAACATCTGCAAAGCGACCTTAGCACTATATTTGAATACAATGCAGAATATGCACAAAACATAGCGAACGAGCGGAATGCAAACCGGGGAATGATTCCGAAAATCATGCTCGACACGGCTCTGGCACGGAAACTAAAGCACTACATCGTTGACGAGAAATACAGCCGTCTTAACATTCGTAAGTGCACGCTTTAATCCACCAACATCACTGGCAAGATTCTGCATCTCACCAAGTGCTTCAAGCTGTTTTGTTACAATTTCAAAAGAACCTGTAAGGCGTTTTTCCAATGTAGACTGAAGTTTTTCATCTACCGTAATACGCATTTCTTCGAGCTTCTTTTCGTTGTTATCCTGGATGCTTTTCAAACTTGTCTGTACAGTCTGCTGCTGATGATTCAGTGTATCCTGTGTTGTCTTTGTTAATGTATCAAGGCGAGTAGACAGAGTTTCCATGAACTTGGTAAGACTGTTAGTCATAGAGTCCTGTGTATTCTTTGTCAAAGTGTCGAATTTACCATTAATGGAATCCTGGAACTTCATCAGTGTTTCTGTATTTTCTTTTCGTGAAGCTGCTGTAGATTCCGAAGTTTCCTTACGATTCAATGCAAATTCATCTTTGAGATTTTTCTCATAAACTTCGAGTTTCTTTTCATAAATTCCAAGCTTGTCAGAAATAATTTCTGAATCTGAATTCTTGCTTTTGTAATGCCTAACCGCAACTTGGACTAAAACAGGAAAGCTAATAAGGTGTATA
>NZ_DAVZIU010000010.1:0-72881 GCF_052273165.1 Treponema berlinense
GTAGACCTCTTTTTCTATGCCTTCTCAGGCAATCCACAACTTTTGATTATAACTCGTGCTCTTTTTATAATTTTTCTTTCATTCTTGAAAATTTTATTTCATAATCATCACAATCAAAATCTACTGCATTTGAAAGATGTTGCAATTTTATAGGAGTGCTATTTTCTTGAATTGTAACTAAAATTTGTTCTGACCAGAAAATTGGTCTTTCAAAAATTAATGTATAATTTTCTAAAACAAAAATAATTGCATTGTCAGTAAAAAATTTTTCTTTTGTTTCATCGGATTTTTTTGTTGCAACATATTCATCGGTAACGATTTTGATTTCTTTTATAATTTCGTTAATTTGAATTATATCGCGTTCAGTTTCAAATGCATTATATGGAGTTTCTTCTATAGAACGATTTACAAAAGAAAAACAAGCGTATTCAGTTTCAAAATCATCTAGAAAAGAAATATTTTCTTCACATTCATTATGGAGATTAAAAATTTTTCCTTGTATATTTATCCATGTATTTTGAAAAGATGAATAAGTTGTTTTGTTTTCATTTTTTTGCGGAAAATCGTCGTGTAGAATTTCTATAAAATTAATCTTTTTACCGATCAAGTTTTTTAAATCAGTTTTCATTTTATTTGTAAATTTAAGTTGAATTGTTTTCATTGTTTTATACCTTTTTAGAAAAATGAATTTTTTGTTTTTGAAATTTTGATGTTGCTGAAGTTATTTGTATATCAACTGCAGGACTTTTTGGACTGCTAGTAACAGGTCTAAAAGTAACTACTGTTCCATCATCAAATTTTACAATTTTCCCTTTGCCATATTTTGTATTTAAATCTTTCGCTTTGTATCCTTGTGTAAGTTTCTTAAAAAACTTTTTTGCTTCGGCATAAGGAGAATTTTTACATTTAATAGTTCTTGTGCTAGTGTGCTTTGCGTTAGAACTTTTTTTACCAAAATATCCACCTTTTGTCATTTTATACTTTTTTGAATTGTAAGTAAAATTTGTTTTGACCAGAAAACTGACCGTTCAAAAATCAAAAAAAATGAACATCACAGGCAGAAAATAGAAGACAGAAGTCAGGTGTTGTTTTTTTTTGCTAGATACGGAAGAAAGATAAAAAGCTGTAAAAGCATCGAAGGAAGAATACAACGGAGCAGGAAAAGGGGCAGATTTTGCAGTTCAAATATTTTGTAAGGAACTGTATAATAATTAGGCGGATTCTTATATACAAAGGTGAAGCAGTGCAGGCGGGCACGATTTTATGAGTAAAAGCAAGGAGAAAAAGATGAAGAAGTTATTTACATTTTTTTTATTGATAATTTTACCGGTAACAATTTTTGCTTCCCCTTTTGGGTTAAAAAAAGGAATGACAATAGAGCAAATTGCAGAAGTTTGTAATGGAAATGAGCTAGAACATATTGAAGGAGATATGTATTCTATTCTCCCCTCAAAAAGTCATCCTTTTTTCAAAATTTATATTGCTTTCGTAAATGAAAAAGCAGGACTTTATGGCATCAAAGCTTTAAGCGATGAAATATCTGTAAATGATTATGGGACTGAGATAAAAACTGCTTTTGAAAATATCAAAGACAGAATTGCTAAAACATATGGAATACCTAAAATAATTGACGAAATAGATCCAACTTCAGTTTATAAGGATGAAAATTATTGGACTTATTCCCTGTCAAAAGGAGCTAGAACACTAGCTGCAATTTGGGGCGTAAATGAAAAAAAACTGCCGGACGATTTATCTGGTATTGCAATTTCTGCAAAAGCTCAAATTGGTCCACAAATTGGTGCTATTTTATTGGAATACAAATTCAATAATTATGACCAAATTGAAGATGAACAAGATTCTGTTTTTTGAAAAAAATGTCTTCTGAGATTTTACAAAAAGAAATAACATATAAAGAAGAATCATACTCAGTAAAAAACTCAGGAGAAATTCTTCGTCATTCTCGACTTGGAAAAAGAACAAGAAAAGACGATGAAATTTGGACATTTGGCACAAGTATTGATGATAAAGGATTTTACAATATTGGAACTCATAAAGTTCATGCTATAGTAGCAACAGCTTTCTGTGGTGAACAGCAAACAAAGCAACATGTTATTTTTCATAAAAATTACAACAAAAAAGACAATAGAGCAGAAAATCTACTTTGGGTAACAAAATTCCAATTCCATGTTTTACAGCCAAATGTTCGATCGCAATTACTAATTATCAGTAAAAAGAAAAAGTTCGAAGAGGTTCTAGAAGATTTTGAAAATGTAAAAAGTATTCTTCCGCAAAATTTATTTTGGATGCAAAATATTTCACAAGAAGAAGTAAATAGGGCGTCGGAACTTTATAAAAAATTAAAATTTGAAGAAAAATATGATTATACAGAATTTAAAGATGTAAAATCGTTAAATAAAAATGCTGTGCAAAGAAATAACTGGTGGACAAAAAATGAATTTCCATGCTGTCCAAAAAATTCAATAAAAAATACTCTTGAAGATTATTATAACAATCTTCAAGAAAATAAAATCTTCTGCAAAAATCCTCATTACAAATCTAAAATCTGTAAATTTCAATTTAATAAAGAAAAAACATCAATCATTATAAAATGTACAGATGCAGAAAAAGAATCTATAAAGCCATGGAAACTTGCAGAAATAACATATGAAAATAACATTTACATTCATAAAAATTTAGGCACATTCTTTTCAGAAGATGGCGTTGACAAATATTATACAATTGCCTTAGGAGAAGAATGGACAGGGGGAAATGTTTTCGACGATTTCTGTTAAAATGAGAGTCGTTAAAATACCACAGCATAACTGCTACAGCGAGTTTTTATATATCCTTATCTTTCATTATTCATTTCCTATAAAAACTTCCTCCGGGCAAATTAAAAAATCTGCCCAAAGGAAAATTTTTACAAAAACCTTTACGCAACAGTTACAACATCAGAAATTACTTCTAATAATTCTTTTCGCGCGTAGTTTGAACGGCCAAAAATATGTGTTCTAATTACGATTTTGTAACTTCCGTTTATAACACTTTCTGGAATTGAAAATAAAAGTTTTGACGGTTGATTAAAAACAAGAGTAGTTTCAACTTTTATCCATTCTGCTTCTGTTAAAACATTTTTGTCTTCATTTAATGGAGCAAAATAAATTCCTGAATTTTCTCCACCAACTTTTAAGCCAGTTCCTTCAAGTAAAACAGAACCTTTTAAAGTTAAAGTGCCGTCTGTGTTGCCGGTTGTAATGTCTTGAATTTTTGTAATTTCGCCTTCAAACTTGTTTAATGATACAGAAGAAATTTCTACATTTTGAACAGCGTCACGCAAAGTTTGAGATGGTGAAAATTTTACAGTTAGATTTGGTTTTGTTTTGTCGTTTTCTACAGCGCCTTTTCCGGCAATGTAAAAAAGTCCAAGTTCACCAAATTTTACTGCATTTCCATTTGAAAGAACTTTTAAAACTGTATTTGTATAACAATTTAAAACGCTTGTAACAGTTCCTAAATCTACAAGTGGAATTTCAGATGCCATTGCGTCTAAAATATTTTGAGCTGAAAAAGTAACTCGTTCAACTTTGCCAAAAAAGTTTTCTGTTCCATCTTTAGAAAAATGATTTTTCTGCAATTTAACAGAAACACGACCGTTTGCAGATTCCTGCAATTTAATGAATGAATTGTTTTCGGTATTTGCCATAACAAATTTCCTTAAGATACATTATTTTTTGCAAAATTAATGTATCGTGTTACAATTTAAGAAGTTAGAAACTTCTGTAAGAAAAAGAAAACTTCTTTTTTTATCTTACGTTTTAATTATAAAAAACATAAAAGTTGACTAATCAGAAATAATCGGAATTAGAGAGAGTAAAATTTGGAAAAAAATCAGAATTATTCAGAATTAAAATGGAATTTTGCAGATTTTATAAATACGATAGATGAAATACTTGTAAAAGATACAAGCGACGTAGATTTTATGATTGAATTAATTTCTAATTCCTTAAACGATGGAATAGAAAATCCATTTAACACTGATAATAAGAATAATTTAAAACGATATTTAAATTCAGAAAAACTTCCAAAACCAAAAGCAAGATTTATTAAAAAAAATTTTTCACGAGAAAAACTTACAAATTATTTTAAATCAATTTTTGAAAATGATTACAATGAAGACAATGTAAATGATTTGTGTTGTGAATTTTTTCCAAATGATGAAAATGTTACTTTTAAAAATCTGGCAGAAGAATTAACAAAATTATTTTTTCAAATTGTTAGAAAAAGAATTCAAGAAAAAGATAGACGAAATCAAAAAACAGAAAATTTAATTTCTCTTGAAGATGAAAAAGACTTTGAAAAAAAATTAAAAGAAACTGTAAAAACTTTATGTAATATAAAATCTGCAAATGATATTGAAGAATATATTTCGTCTGTAACTTATATAGAAAGAAAAATTCCTGATGATTATTTTCTTTGTTGTGAAGTTCAAAACTATGTTACAAAATTTTACAAAAAGATAAATCAATTTTTTTGTGAAGAACAAAAAGAAGGTGCAATACCTTCGGATTTTATTTTAAAAAGTGTAAATAATCACTATAAAAAATTAAGAGAAAATATAACTTCTAAACAAGAAATTTTTGATTCAATGGTGAATTATTTTTTAACTAAAACAGGACTTTCTGATTCATATTTTCGTTATATGAAATGTATTGTTGCTTATTTTGTTCAATTGTGTGAGGTTTTTGATGTTACTACCAAATAAAATGATTCCTTATTCAGATTCTGTAATTTCAAAATTTTCTGTTGTATTAACTGAACTTCAAAAAAAATCTCAAAACATTCACGAACTTTATAAAAAACATAAAAAAGAATTTGAATCAATTCAAAATTACATAGAAGTTTTAAATTGTCTTTTTGCTTTAAATAAAATTCAAATTGATAAAATAAGCGAGGAAGTAAAATTATGCTCTATGAAATAAAATCTAATTTATTTAAAGACGATTCCAAAAAAATTAATTTTAAAACTGGGTTAAATATTGTTTTAGGAGAAAACGACAAAGCAAATTCAATTGGAAAATCAACATTTCTTTTAATAATTGATTTTGCCTTTGGCGGAAATTCTTACACAGACAAAAAAAATAAAATTGTTGAACTTTTTGGAAATCACACAATTTATTTTGCTCATAAATTTGAAAATAAAATTTATTATTTTCTGCGTTCAACAGAAAATCCCGGAAAAATTTTTCAATGTGATAAAAATTATCAAATTCTTGAAAAAGAAAAAGAATTTACTTTAACTGGTTTTACTAATTTTCTTAAACGTTTATATAAAATTGAAAGTGAATTATCTTTTAGAGAAATAGTTTCGCCATATTCTCATATTGCAGGAAGATTTGAAACAGATTTTGATAATCCTTTAAAAATTGAAGGGGATACAAGCCAGTCAAAAAGTATAAATCGATTTGAAAAACTTTTTAAAGTATATAAAACTATAAAATCAAAAGCGCAAGAATTAGAACAAGCAGAAAATAAAATAACATCTTTTAAAAATGCAAAAAACTTTGGTTTTATAAAAATTTCAATTGAATCTCAAAAAGATAAAAAAACGTTAGAAGAAGAATTAAAAAATCTTGAAACAGAACTTGAACAAACAAAATTTGGAAAGGCAAAAGATTTATTTATTTTTGAAGAAAAATCTGCAAGTGAATGTATGGAAATAAAAAGCAAATTAAAATCTTTGCGTTCTATTCGTTCAAAATTACAAAGTGAAATTGCTGCCATTGAAAAAATTGATTCAAATGCAAATCCTTCTGAACAAGATTTAAAAGTTTTACAAAGTTTTTTTCCACAAGTTAATTTACAAAAAATAAATGATATTTCAAGTTTTCACAGTAATGTTTGTAAAATTGTAAATAAAGAATGCGATGACGAAGTTTTAAAATTAACAAAAAAACTAAATCAAGTGTTAAACAAAATAGAAGAACTTGAAAATAAAATTTCACCAGAATTTCAAGATATTTCTCAAACGATTTTAGAACAATTTGCAAAAAAGTCTATTAGAATTAATCAAATAAAAGAGGAATTAAAAAAATTTGATTTAAAAAATTCTTTAAACGAAGAAAAATCAAAAATAGAAAAAGAGTTTTCTTTAATTCAAGAAAATGCACTTTCTAAAATCGCTAATGAAATTTTAATAACTTTGCAACTTTTTAATAAAGAAAACGGAGCTTTAGTTTTTGAATTTCCCACTCAAAAATCTTATAGACTTTATAAAGAAAACGATGTGGGAACAGGAACAAAACATTTAAATTTAATTCTTTTTGATTTAGCTGTTTTATTAAAAACAGAAATTCCATATTTAATTCACGATTCATATATTTTTCACGAATTGGAAGATAACAGGTTAAATTTAGTTCTTTCTTTTTACAAAGAATATTCACACGGTAAACAAATTTTTATTGCAGTTGATGGGCAAGATAAATGTTCAGAAGAAGCAAAAAAAATCATAAAAGAATCAACAATTTTAAAACTTGGAAAAAATAAAGAATCTTTATTTGGAATTACAAAATAAATTTTGCATCACAAAAATAGTCTATTTGCACAGTGAAAATAGTATGTTTGCGCGATGTAAATAATCATTATGCACAGTGCAAATAGTCATTTTGCAGTGAGAAAATAGTAAGTTTTCACACCCAAAATAATCTATTTACACACTGCAAAATTTCTACTCACCTAAATAATCTTCTAAAGTGTCCATTAAATCTGCTACATTTGAGCGAAGGCGCTTCATTAAAGAGCGTGTGCGTTTTGTGTCGTAACTTGCGCTTTGAGAATTTGGCAAAAGTAACTCGTAAGGTTCAACTTCTAAAGCATTTGCAAGAGAAACTAAAGTTTCAAAAGAACCCCATTTTTTGCCAGTCTCAATAGCACTTAAATATTTTTCGGTTATTTCTACTTTTTCTGAAAGCTCTGCTTGACTTAATTTTTTTAAATTTCTGTATTTTTTTATATTATCAACATATATTTGATTTAATTCATTTAAAAGCATATTTAAAAAGTAAACCATTTGTTTATATTTAGAACTATCAAATAGTAATTTTAATAATTCAAAATGAATACTTAGGAATTCTTAAAGATTAAGTTTTTTATTAAAATTCCGACAATTAAATATCTAATTCTATCTTTTAGATAACTTTTTTAAAGAAATTGCGTTAACAATTTCCAATCCGTGTGACAATCTTTTAAGGAAATAAAAAATGCCAGAAACAAACGCTTTAAAAGCTACAATTGAAAATCTTTTAAAATCAATTCCAAATCTTGCAACAGAAAACGGAGAATTAAAAATAAATAAAATTAAAGAAGAAGTTGAAAATGCAAATCCACAACTTTTAGAAGTTTTGCTAAAAAATAAAACAGTTAAAAAAGAATTTTTTACTCCGGTTTTAGACAGTTTTATTTTTAAAACTCGAGAATTTAAAGAATTTTTAGATTTTTCTTTTGCTTGTAATTCTTATTCAAAATATTTAGGAAAAAAAATCGGACTTTATTTTGCAGACGAAGAATTAACAGACAAAACAGAAGTTGTCCTAAATTTTCCTTTTAAAGATTGCGTTTTAGAAGGCGGACAAACAAAAGAAGACGGCTTAGACACTTTTTATAAATTTAACGAAAAAACTGGTAAATATGAAGACGCAACTTGCAAACGAAAAGAAATTTTTTACAACCAAATTTTAGCTCGAGACGAAATTGACAGCCTTTTTAGTCCAAAAGCTTTTACAAATGCAAAAGTTTACGACAAAACAGGACAAAAACCTTGCACAAAATTAAATCGAGACGCAGAAATTAACAAAAAACGCGGACTTGACGAAAACACAATTACAGACAATTTAATTATAAAAGGCAACAATCTTTTAGCACTTCATTCATTAAAAGAAGAATTTGCCGGAAAGGTGAAGCTCGTATATATCGATCCGCCCTACAATACAGGAAGCGATAGTTTTTCTTATAACGATAATTTTAATCATTCAAGCTGGCTAACCTTTATGAAAAACCGTCTTGAAATTGCAAAAGAACTTTTAAAAGACGACGGTGCAATTTTTGTGCAATGCGATGATAACGAACAAGCGTATTTACAAATTCTTATGAATGAAATTTTTGACTTTATACAAGTTGTAACAATTAAAATGAATGAAGGTGCAGCTAATGAATTTCAAAATCCATTTATGCCCAAAAATTGTGAATATGGGTTACTTTATGCAAAAAATTATAGATGTAGAAAATATAAACCTTTATGGATAGAACGAAAATATGATACAGCTTATAACAAATTTATTATAAATAAAAAAGAGGAAAAAGATTTTCATAAGTGGGAAGTAAAATCTGTAAATGAAATATTAAAAGAACGAAATATTGAAAAAGAAAATGTTACTGACTTTGTTATAGAAAATGCTGACTGCATTTTTCAAGGAATAGGACCAAAAGAACCTGGAGAAGGTTTAAAAAATGCAATGGAACGTTCTAAAAAATCCAACTCATGGGACATATATAATCGAGAAAACAAAGAAGATATTTACACATATCGTGGTAGAATGGTCAGATTTTACTCAAAAAATATTGGAATTACAAAAAATGGTAAAAAGGCAATATTAAAAGAATTAGGCTCCTTATGGAGTGATATAAAAACTACAGGCATAGCTCCAGAAGGTGGAGTTACATTAAAAAATGCAAAAAAACCTGAAATGCTTCTTTCAAGAATAATTGAAATGCTTTCAGAAGAAAATGATATTGTTTTAGATTTTCATCTTGGTTCCGGAACAACTGCTGCCGTTGCTCACAAAATGAATCGCCAATATATTGGAATTGAACAACTTGATTATGGTAAAAATGACAGTGTTGTTAGACTTAAAAATGTTATTAACGGCGATACTACCGGAATTTCAAAATCTGTTTCGTGGCAAGGTGGCGGTTCCTTTGTTTATTTTGAACTTGCTCAAAAAAATCAAAAGGCGATTGCGTTAATTCAAAATTGTTCAACTTACGAAGAATTGGTTAATCTTTTTGAAGAACTTTCTAAAAAATATTTTCTTCATTACAACGTAAAAATAAATGAATTCTTAAAAGAAATTAAACTTCCGCGTTTTAAAGAACTTCCTTTAGAAAAACAAAAAGAAATGTTTTGCCGAATGTTAGATTTAAATCAGCTTTACGTAAATTTTTCTGACAGAAACGACGAAACTAACAATTTAACAAAAGACGACATTACTTTTACACAAGATTTTTACAGTTCACTTTAAGGAAGAAAAATAATGTTATACGAAAAAATTCAAAACCAAAAAGAAGTTTTAAACTCTGAAGATTATGAAATTCCTTCTTACATTACAGAAAATTTAAAATATGAATTATTTGACTGGCAAAGAGAAGCGTTAGAAAATTTTTTAATTAACGAAAGAACTCGAAATAAAAGGCAAAAAAAAGGTGAAGAAGTTTCGCCAAATCATTTAATGTTTAATATGGCAACCGGAAGCGGAAAAACTTTAGTTATGGCGGCGTTAATTTTGTATTATTACAAAGAACACAAAATCAACAATTTTATTTTTTTTGTAAATCAAAACGCAATCTTAGGAAAAACTCAAGACAATTTTATAAATAAAAATCATCAAAAATATTTGTTTAAAGAAAATATTATAATTGATGAAAAAAGAATAAATATTAAAGAAGTTGAACAATTTTCTTCTTCAAACGATATTCAAATTAAATTTACAACAATTCAAAAACTTCATAACGACATTTACAAAGAAAGCGAATCTTCACTTTTACTTTCTGATTTACAAAAACGAAATTTAGTTTTGCTTGCAGACGAAGCTCATCATTTAAACGCAACAACAAATAAAAAGAAAAATAAAATTTCAGAAAAAGATTTGTCAAATGATTTAGAAAATTCAGATTTTACTTTTTTAGATGAATTAAAAGACGGCGCAAAAGAAGAAGATTTAGAAAAATCTTGGGAAACAACAATTTGCCATTTTATTTTAAATAAAGAAAATAAAAATTCATCTCAAAATAAAAATGCTCTTTTAGAATTTACGGCAACAATTCCAGAAACGCCAGAAGCAAAACAAAAATACGAAGATAAAATTATAATTCAATTTGATTTAAAAAAATTTGTTGAAGCAGGTTTTACAAAACATATTCGCTTGGTTCGTTCTTCTTTAAATCAAAATGAACGGATTTTACAAGCGTTAGTTTTAAATTGGTATAGAAGTCAAATTGCCTTAAAATACAATATTCCAAATTTTAAACCTGTAATTTTATTTAGAAGCAAAACAATTGAAGAATCAAATCAAGCTTTAACCGAATTTTTAAAACTTTGTTCAAAATTAAAAGAAGAAGATTTAAACTTTTTAGAGAATAAAAATACACAAATTCCAAACAAAGAAGAATCAGAAATCCCTCAAGCTTACGATGGAACAAATGATATTTTTGAAAAAATAAAATTTTATATTCAAAAAAATAAAATTCCTTTAAGCCGAATTGTAGATTTTATAAAAGATAATTTCACAGACAGAACTTGTTTAATTACAAACAGCAAAACAAATAAAACAAAAAAAGAAAAAACTGACGCTGAGCAAGATAAGCTTTTAAATAGTTTAGAAAATCCGCAAAATCCAATTCGCGCAGTTTTTACCGTTCAGCGTTTAACGGAAGGTTGGGACGTTTTAAATCTTTACGATAGTGTCAGACTTTACAAAGGACGCGACACAGATTTTAAAAATAAAAAAGCTGGAACAAGCACAACAAGTGAAGTTCAACTTATTGGTCGAGGTGTAAGATATTTTCCTTTTGAATATGGCGAGTTTCAAAAAAATAAAAGAAAATTTGATTCTGATTTAAATAATGAAGTGCGTGTTTTAGAAGAATTTTATTTTCATTCAGACAACGATGTAAAATATTTAAGTGAATTAACAAATGAATTAAAAAATAAAGGTTTAATTGATGATAAAAGAATTCAAAAAAAGTTTTGTATCAAAGAAGAAAATCAAAAAATCCTTAAAAAACTAAATCTACTTGTAAACGAAAAAAAAGAAAATCCAAATCGCCGTTTAAAAACTTTGCCGGACGATTTAAAAAATCTAATTTTTGAAGATAAAATTTATTCTCATAATTCACAAGTGTACGAATTAAAATTAAACGAAGAAAATCAAACTGTAGAAAATAAATTTTTCTTTCAAGAAACAGGGGAATGGAAAACACTTTTTTTAACTTTAAACGATTTTCCCCTTCATATTTTGCAAAAAGCAATTCACATTTTAAATTCTGACAATTTTTGTTATTTTACTTTTGAAAATCTGCAAAAACGTTTTGAAATTTCTTCTTTGAATGATTTTTTTGATTATTTAAATGAAGTAAAAATAAATCTGTTTATCCAAAGCCACGTTAATTCAATTAAAGAAATCGAAAACAAAATTCTTTTGCAAGTTGCCATTAAATTTTTTAAGTTTTGTCAAAATCAACTTGAACAATACGATAAGCCATTTATTGGAACAGATTTTAAATTTGTTCCTTTTGAAAAATGTTTTTCTTCAGAAAAAATTAAAATGTTAAATATTGAAAATGCAAAAGACAAAGAAGAAAATTTAAAACTTGAAAATGAATTAAAAAATTTAAATTGGTATGCACTAAATTCTTTTTGGGGAACAGATGAAGAGCGAGCGTTAGTAAATTTTATAAAATTAAGAGTCAAAAACTTAGAAGAAAAATATGAAGTTTGCCTTTTAAGAAACGAAGAAGTTTATAAAATTTTTTCGTTTGAAAGTGGCGAAGGATTTTGCCCGGACTTTTTGCTTTTGTTGAAGGATAAAAAATCAGAAAAAGCGAATTTATATTTTCAAGTTTTCATTGAACCAAAAGGAAAACAATTATTAGAAAAAGATGAATGGAAAGAAAACTTTTTACTTCAAATTGAAAAAAAATATGGAATAGAAAAACCATTTATTGAAAAAAACGAAAAATTCATTTTAATGGGACTTCCGTTTTTTTCTACCACTGATGAAAATAAAAAAGTTGAATTTGAAAATGCTTTTGGAAAGTTATAAAAAAATTAAATTAAAAAGATAAAACACCGAAAAACGGATTCTTAAGGCTGTAATTTAAGTATGAGTATGAGGAAATTTTTTAAGTAAGAAGTATATTGCCGTAACAATTGAAGAATAAAAACTTGCAAAGCCAGCGGACTGTTTTTTAGCCAACTGACTTTGCATTTTTGTCTGTTTTTATTTAAAGTTTTCAACGCCTTCAAGGTCAAGTGTTGCAAAAAGGTCGTTGATTGTCTCGCGACGGCGGATTTCTTTTACAGTGCCATCTGTGCGCAAAAGAAGCTCGCCGCATCTTAGTTTTCCATTGTAATTAAAGCCCATTGCACGACCGTGTGCTCCTGCATCATGGATTATTACAAGGTCGCCTATATCGATTTTTGGAAGTTCTCTCTGAACTGCAAACTTGTCGCAGTTTTCGCAGAGAGAGCCTACTACGTCGTATACGTGGTCTTTTGGTGCGTTTTCTTTTCCGCTTACAGTAACTTCGTGGTAAGAACCGTACATGCCAGGTCTCATCAAGTCTGCCATGCAAGAATCAAGACCTATGTATTCCCTGTAGATGTGCTTTTCGTGAATTGCCTTTGCAACAAGCAAGCCGTAAGGGCCTGTAACAGGACGTCCGCATTCCCAATAAATTCCGAGAGGATCAAGTCCTGCAGGCACAATAATTTTGTCGTATTCTGCGCGGATTCCTTTTGCTACTTCATCGTAGTCTACGGCCTTTTGTTCTGGTTTGTAAGGAATTCCAAGTCCTCCGCCCAAATCCACAAATTCAATGTTTACACCGCATTTTTCCTTTACTTCTACTGCAAGTTCAAAGACGAGTTTTGCAGTATCAACAAAAAAGTCTGGATTCAATTCGTTCGAAGCCACCATAGTATGAAGTCCAAAATGCTTTACACCCTTTGCTTTTGCAACCTTGTATGCTTCGAGCATCTGTTCGCGTGTAAGTCCGTATTTTGCTTCTTCTGGCTTTCCTATTATTGAATTGCATCCGTGTTTTGCAGAGCCTGGATTGTACCGGAAGCAGAGTGTTTCTGGAAGTTTTCCGAGAGCTTTTTCCAAAAAATTGATGTGAGTAAAGTCGTCAAGATTGATTATGTTTCCATTTGCAAATGCATACTTAAACTCAGAAGCAGGAGTCTCGTTTGAGGTAAAGATTACCTTGTCTTTTTTGATTCCTGCAATCTCACAGAGCATAAGTTCCGGCAGGCTCGAACAGTCGCCTCCGCACCCCTCTTCCGCAAGAATCTTTAAAATGTAAGGATTAGGACAGGCCTTTACGGCAAAGTGTTCGCGGAATTTCGGAAAAATCGAAAACGCCTTTGTAAATTTGCGCATATTTTCGCGGATCGCTTTTTCATCATAAAGATAGAACGGAGTCGGATATGTTTGTGTAAGCTTTTTTAATTCTTCGCTATTGATCGGAAAAGTTTTTTCCATAGTATTTTCTCCAAAAAAAGAGGCTTATCCGCAAAACGCAGAAAGCCCCTGTTTTGTTATATTTAGTTAGTCAAAAAAACCCTTTGCTTTTAAGAGTTCTGCATTCAAGATACCGCCGAGGGCAGCTCCGCGCTTTGTGTTGTGGCTGAGGGCTACAAACTTAACGTCAAAAACGCTGCATTTGCGCAGTCTTCCGATTACGCAGGCCATGCCCTTTTCTGTGTCACGGTCGCGACGTGGCTGAGGACGGTTTTCTTCTTCGCGGTATACAATCGGGTGTTCCGGCGCAGAAGGAAGCTTTAATTTCTGTGGAAGAGAAGTAAATTCTTCCCAAACTTTTAAGATTTGTTCAATAGAAGGCTTTTTGTCTTCTGGAAGGTCAAATTCGAGGTTTACACTTGCAGTATGTCCATCGATTACAGGAACGCGTGTACAGGTTGCAGATACAACTGGTTCAGAAGCATTTTCAATCTTTCCGTTCTGCACTGTTCCCAAAATTTTAAGACATTCTTTTTCTGTTTTTTCTTCTTCTCCTCCGATAAACGGCACGATATTATCAATCATATCGAACGAAGAAACTCCTGGATAACCTGCTCCAGAAACAGCCTGCAATGTTGTAACTGTCATTCTCTTTACTGGGTAGCCTGCCTTTATAAGGGCGAAAATTGGAATCATATATGTCTGCAAAGAACAGTTCGGCTTTACTGCAACAAACCCCTTGTCCCAGCCGTGGTGCTTTTTCTGCTCGGCAATTACATCGAGGTGAGAATAATTGATTTCAGGAATAAGCATAGGAACATCTTCTGTCCAGCGGTTTGCGCTTGCGTTAGAAACAACAGGAATTCCTTCTGCCGCATAAGCCGCTTCCAAAGCCTTGATTTCGTCCTTGCCCATTTCGAGCGCAGAAAAAACAAAACGGCACTTTCCGAGCGCAAGTTTAGGCTCATTTGCATCCTGAACAGTAAGATTTTTTACGTCATCAGGAATATCTGCTCCAATAAGCCAGCGGTTTTTTACAGCTTCAGGATAAAGTTTTCCAGCTGAACGAGGACTTGCTGCAACATAGGTTACCTTAAACCAAGGGTGATTTTCCAGCAATTTGATATATCTTTGTCCAACCATTCCAGTTGCACCCAAAACACCAACATTTATTCTTTCCATTTTGTTATCTCCAATAAAAACTCAGCATTAGTTGTATTTTTGTGATTTTGATTACAGACCGCACTCTTTTAATGCAGCTTCTATCACTTTTTTTGCGCCATCGTTTACTTCTGCAAGAGGAAGCCGGCATGGACCAGACGGCATGCCTTTTACGCTCATTGCGTATTTGATTGATGTAGGATTTCCGTCAACAAAGGCAGCTTTAAAGAATGGAAGCAATTTATAATGTGCCTTGCGTGCAGCGTCAAAATCACCTTCGAGCGCCTTATGCGCCATTTCTACGACTGCGGCAGGAGCAAGGTTAGAAACTACTGATATTATACCGTCGCCACCGACAGAAATTAAAGGAAGTGTAAGAGCATCATCTCCGCTCAAAACTGCAAAATCTGGCTTTTTAGATTTGATTGTGGCAATTACTTCCATCATTTGATTGATATTGCCGCTTGCTTCTTTTACGCCGACAATATTCGGAAGTTCTGCAATGCGTGCAAGTGTATCTGTTGTAATATTTACGCCAGTTCTTCCGGCAATGTTATATACTACGATTGGAATTCCAACTTTGCTTACAGCTGCAAAGTGCTGGTAAATGCCTTCTTTTGAAGGTTTGTTGTAATACGGGGTAACAACAAGCGCAGCGTCTGCACCTGCTTTTTTTGCGCGTTCACAATAAGCAACTGCATCTTTTGTATTGTTGCTGCCTGCTCCTAAAATTACAGGAATATGCTTTCCAGTTGCGTTTTCAAACGCTTTAACTTCTTCCATTACAATAGAAATAAGCTGGTCTTCTTCCTGTCCAGGACGTTCGTCGAGAGTTGGAGTTTCTGCTGTAGTTCCAAGTGGAACAAGACCGTCAATGCCCTGATCAAGCTGGAATTTTACAGTTTTTCTAAAGCCTTCATAATCAACAGAACAGTCAGACTTCATCGGTGTAATCATGGCTGTAAATGCACCCTGTAATTTTAACATATATTACCTCTTACTAAACAAAACTTTTTATATAGAAGAATCTCTGACATTTTAATGAATTTGCGCTCTTGTGAAAAGTACAATCAGTCTAATGGCCGTGCAATCAATTTAGTGCAAACAGGCGTTTTCTTGCTAATAGTTGTCCCATTTAAAGTCGTCAAAATCTTGAATTTGAATTTCGCGAGAGTTTCTAAAATATTTTTCCATTTTGCGAATCGTGAGAGGCATTTTATTTTTATAGTTCGGGTTCATATAAAAATAGGCGCTATATAGCGATTTCTGCATTTTTTCGGTTGCGCTGTTATCGTCGATAAAAATAATTCCTGCGAGGTTTTGTGCAACTTCTTTTACCGTAAGTTGTGTTGAGCAATATGCCCCAGAATGTTCACAGGCTTTTTCGTCAATTCTGTTCAGTTCGATAAATGTACGGCGTGCGAGTGAACGGTAAAAAAGATTGTTAAAGTCTCCAAAATCAACCGTTTCGCTGTTAAACCACGGGTTTTTTACGATTGTAATGACCGAATATTCGTTGTCCAAAAGTTTTGAACCGTAGTCCAAAAACTTAAACTTGTAAGCTTCTGCCATAGCAAATGGTGAATATTCTGCAACAGTTGTCAAAATGTCGGTATACTGAATTCTGAATGTAAAATCTATTCCTGAACGAGAAGTATATTTTAAAACACGCTTATTTTCCGAAACAGCCTGTACCAAAGCCCGAAAAATCCGCACTTTTTCAACACCAAGGTTTTTCTTTACTTCTGAATAATCGATTTCTGAGCGGTTATCTGCTCCAATCATTACAGATTTTTTTAGCGAAAACATTGCATATTCTTCAACACGTTCAAAAATTTCCTCGAGAATATTTTGATGAATACAGTTAAATGACTTTACGTCAGTAAAAATATCGTAGTGTCTAAAGTGCAGGCACAAATCTATGTCTATTGTCTGAGTATGCCCGATTTTCGAAGGAATCGCGCTTTTGTGCTTTTCGACAGGAAGAATATTGATGTAACTAAGATTAAAAAATTCCGAAAACTGCGAATAAAAGTCCAAGGCAACAAGTTCAGAATAAGGTCCTGCCCATCTGGAGTTTCTTGCTTCCGCTATGTTCTTTACTTTTTCTGTAATCTGAATAATTGTCTGTCTGTCCGCCGAATACTTTTTTTGAAGGCGTTTTAGTCGCTTTATAAAGTTTTCGGCAAAGAGATTTTTCGGTTCACTGTTTAGCGGCGAAATGCATTTGTTTGTGTTCTTCTTGTTTTTTACAACTTTTTCAACATTAAAAATGTCTTTTATAAGTTTTTCAAGATTTTCAACATCGGTCATAGAACTTTTCCGTATCTGTCCGTGCATTTACCGTTTAAGACAGCAAGCCTAGCGTTTTTTTACAGGATCGCTTGTTAAATCGACGCCGAGTTTTTTAAAAATCTTGCGGTCTACTTCGCTAAGCATTACGCTCGTATGAACCTGACAACCTTTTAAAGCAGGCAACTGTTCAAGAGCCTTTTTGCAGTTTTCGTCGTTTGGACTAAGCATAGAAAGTGCCACGAGAACTTCATCTGTATGAAGACGAGGATTGTTTCCCTGTAAATAGTTCACCTTCATATTTTGAATCGGCGCAATCATTGCAGTAGGAATAAGTTTTACGCTGTGGTCGATTCCAGCAAGATGTTTGATTGCGTTTAATACGAGGGCTGCGCAAGTTCCAAGCAAATCAGAGGTTTCTGAAGTGATTATTGTGCCGTCGTTCAGTTCGATAGCGGCTGCTGGAAGTCCAGATTTTTCTGCGCGTTTGTTTGCGGCAACAGTAACAAGACGGTCGGCTGGAGTTATTTTTGCCTGCTGCATTAAAAGAGTAAGTTTGTTAACTTCGGATTCTTCGCTCTTTCCATCAGCAAGGTTGCACAATGCGGTATAGTAGCGTCTGATAATTTCCTGGCGGCTTGCATAGCAACATGCTTCGTCATCAAAGATACAGTTGCCAGCCATATTTACGCCCATGTCTGTTGGCGATTTATATGGATTTTCTCCAAAAATTCCCTTAAAGATTGCATCCAATACTGGATAAATTTCTATATCGCGGTTGTAGTTTACAGTCGTAACTCCATAAGCTTCGAGATGCCATGGGTCAATCATATTTACATCGTTTAAATCGGCAGTTGCCGCTTCGTAAGCAAGATTTACAGGATGTTTTAGAGGAAGATTCCAAATAGGGAACGTTTCAAACTTGGCATAACCTGCTTTTACACCGCGAACATTTTCGTTATAAAGCTGGCTTAAGCAGACAGCCATTTTTCCAGAACCAGGTCCTGGTGCTGTAACAACAACAAGCGGACGTGAGGTTTCTACATAATCATTTTTTCCATATCCTTTATCGCTGTCGATAAGAGCAACATTGTTCGGATAACCTTCTATCAAATAATGAAAATAAGACTTTATTCCAAGTTTTTTAAGACGTTTAGCAAAGGCCTTTGCTCCTTCCTGTCCGCAATAATGCGTAATAACGACAGAACCTACAAATAACCCTCTGTCCATAAATTCCTGACGTAGACGAAGGACATCTTTGTCGTAAGTAATTCCCAAGTCGCCACGAACTTTGTTTTTTTCAATATCTAATGCGCTGATTACGATTATAATTTCTGCCATATCAGCCAGTTGCAAAAGCATTTTAAGTTTACTGTCTGGCTCAAACCCTGGTAAAACCCGACTTGCATGAAAGTCATCAAAAAGTTTACCGCCAAATTCCAAATAAAGCTTATTTCCAAAATGCGAAATACGCTCTTTAATGTGTTCAGACTGAATTTTCAAATATTTATCGTTATCAAAACCTTTTTTCATATCTTTAAAAGTATAAACGATTTGAACTTTTTTTTCTATAAATATATGTGCTCATGAAAATATGTAACAGTGAAATTTTGACAAAAAAAATGGCTGTCTGAAAATAAAATTTCAAACAGCCATTTTTCGTTTAATAATTAAACATCTTAAGCGTTAATTATTTTTTTTGCTCTTCAAGCGCGTCAACATAAGAAAGATTCAATCTTCCCATTTTGTCCACTTCAAGAAGTTTTACAGGAATCTGCTGGCCTTCTTTAAGAACGTCCGTCACTTTTTCAACTCTCTGTCTTGAAAGTTTAGAAATGTGGCACAATCCTTCTTTTCCTGGCAAGATTTCTACAAAAGCACCAAAATCCATTATGCGTTTTACAGTGCCGTTGTAAATTGTTCCGATCTCAGGATCTTCACAAATGCCTTTTACAGCAAGTTTTGCTTCTTCTGCAGATTTTCCAGTTTTTCCGTAAATCTGAACAGTTCCGTCATCTTCTGTGTTGATTGTAACACCGTACTGTGCGCAAAGAGCCTTAATGTTCTTTCCGCCAGGTCCAATCAAAGCGCCGATTTTATCAGGACTAATTTTCATAGTCAAGATTTTTGGTGCAAACGGACTGATTGGCTGAGGTTTATCGATGCATTTTTCCATGATTGAAAGAATATGCAAGCGTCCAGCTTTTGCCTGAGCGAGAGCTTCTTTCATAATCTGTGTTGTTACACCGGCAATCTTAATATCCATCTGGAAACCAGTAATTCCGTCTTTTGTTCCGGCTACTTTAAAGTCCATATCACCGAGGTGATCTTCTTCACCAAGAATATCAGAAAGAATTTTGTAATTTCCGTAAGGATTGTCGCCTTCTGGTTCTGTAATAAGACCCATTGCAATTCCTGCAACCATTTTCTTCATAGGAACACCAGCAGCGAGCATTGCAAGACAACCGCCACAAGTAGAAGCCTGAGAAGAAGAACCGTTAGATTCCATGATTTCAGAAACTACGCGAACTGTATAAGGAAATTCTGTAACTGGTGGAACCATGGCTGCCAAAGAACGGCGGGCAAGGTTTCCGTGTCCAATTTCGCGACGACCTGTTGTAAGACGTCCAACTTCTCCAACCGAATATGGAGGGAAATTGTAATGAAGAATAAAGTTTTCGCTTCTTTCTCCATCAATATCGTCATAAACCTGAGCATCGAGCGTTGTACCGAGAGTACAAACTGCCAAAGACTGAGTTTCTCCACGTGTAAAAAGCGCAGAACCGTGTGGACGAGGAAGAACGTTTACTTCACAAGTAATCGGACGAATTTCGTCACATTTACGGCCATCAATTCTCAAGCCTTTGTCCAAAATGCTCTTTCTGAGCAAATTGTACTGAATATCATCAAAACAAGAATCAAAAAGCTTTTTCTGAATTTCATCTGACAACTGTTCAGCATATTTCTGTGCAACCTGCTCTTTTGCTGCGGCAATTGCCTTACCGCGAGTCATTTTTCCGTCCTGGAAACATGCTTTTTCAAGGAGAGGTGTTGCATCTGCAATGATCTGCTCTTTGTTTGCAAGCTCAACATTAAGCGGAGCAAGCGGAAGTTTTTCTTTTCCACATTTTGCAACAAGCTGTTCCTGAAGTTCGCACATAGCAGTAATAAAGCCCTGAGCCTGTTCAAGAGCGCCGAGCATTACTTCTTCACTGACTTCGTTTGCACCGCCTTCAACCATTGTAAATCCGTCTTTTGTTCCAGCAACAACGATTTCGAGCTGAGCTTTTTCCTGCTGATAGAAAGTCGGGTTGATTACATACTGTCCGTCAATGTAAGCAACTCTTGCTGCTGCAACAGGTCCATGGAATGGAATATCAGAAATTGATACTGCTGCAGAAGCGGCAATTACTGCAAGAATGTCCGGTGGATTGATTCCATCGGCAGAAACACAAGTCGGAACAATCTGGATTTCACGACCAAATGCAGGTTCAAAAAGAGGACGCATAGGACGGTCAATAAGACGAGAAACCAAAATTTCCTTGTCCTTTGGACGACCTTCACGTTTTACAAAGCCCCCTGGAATTTTTCCTGCGGCATAATATTTTTCGTTGTATTCAACAGTAACCGGGACAAAGTCCAATCCTTCTTTTACTTCGGAAGAGGCACATACAGTTGCAATTACAGATGTTCCTGCGTACTGCGCATAAACACATCCGTTTGCCTGTTTGCCGATTTTTCCAGTTTCGAGAATTAAATCTTCATCACCAATTTTGTAAGTTACTCTATTTACTGCCATTACTTACACCTCCACGGTTTATTATTTGCGGAGACCAAGTTCTTTAATAAGCTGGCGGTAAACTTCCAAATCCTTTCTCTGAAGATATTTAAGCAACTTGCGGCGCTGTCCGATTACTTTGAGCAATCCACGTGATGCGCCAGCGTCTTTTGGGAAGTGCTGGCAGTGAACTGTAAGCTGTTTGATGCGTTCAGTAAGGAGAGCGATCTGAACTTTTGTGTTTCCTGTGTCGGCTTCGTTTTTGCCAAATTTGCTGACTACTGCAGCTGATTCTTCTTTTGTAAGCATTTTACTTACTCCTTAAAATATTTATTTCTCTGGGTAACCAAATTGAATTGCCCGCACAAAGCCTCTGAGCGATCCATCAGAATCCAGCACGCGAAGTAAACCGGAATCTAATTTACAGGCTACAGTTTTTGTGGCGGAAATCTCTTCGCTTCCAGAAATTACCATTTTTATTTTGACAGTGTATTCACCGTCAGGCGGAAAAATCTGAATTCCGTGTTTTTTTGCGGTCAGATAATTTTTTCCATCTATTGTTTCCCTGTACCATTCAAAACCCGCACAGTCAATCGTATACGGATTTTTGAGCATTATGCTTATTTCATTAAACTTTTTATCAAGAACATCTTCCCGAATTCTTGAAGAACTTACCTTTTTGCCAGAATAATCAACAAAACTGACAACATTAAGCTCGATTTTATTTTTAGCACAAAATTCTTTTAGAGCAGGAATATCGGTCAAACCTTTGTAACCGCATCTAAAATCCTCACCTTCGGCAAGATATTTTACATTGCAGTTATTTTTTAAAATTGACAGAAAATCATTCCCTTGTATTTTAGTAAAATCGTCAGAAAAGTCAATTACAACGACAAACTTAAATCCTTTTCGCATAAAGAATTCCAGCTTTTGAGAGAGCGATGAAACCTCTCCACTAAAATCTTTTCCAGACTTCTCAAGCCGTGTAGTATGCCTGAAAGTGACAATTCCCGGCACAAGCTGTTTTTTTTCAAGAATCGAATCAAAAATCGAATCGTGCCCGATATGCATTCCATCAAAACTTCCAATGCTAAGGGCTGTTTCCTGATTTCCAAAATCCTTTAATGGTTTTCCGTTTACAACCTGCTCCCAGGAATATATTTTCAGTTTTTGCTCTTCCAGCGGAATTACAAAACCGTAACTGAATTTTCTTCCGTTTCTTTTTACTGTTCCTGCAAACTTTAAATCAGGATAAAAAACCGCAAGCTCACAGTTTTCCGGAGTTTTTTCTTCAAAATAGAACGAATGTCTTCTCAAAAGACGTCCGTTTGCAAAATCCTGAACATAGCCTGTGCAAAGCATGACCGGAGAAAATCCGCATAAACGCGCAATTTCTGCCGTCATAGGATAAGTTGAATTTTTTACCTGTTCTGCAAAAACAGGATCTTCTTTTCTGTTTTTTGGAGATTTTTTTTCGCCATATACAAGGTTTGAAATCGTAAACTCTTCCAAATCTTCATGGCCTGCTGCATTTTTCAGATAAAAAGGTCCTACCCCAGTTCGACGCAAAGCCTTTAAATGAGCGACAGTTCCACATTCTTTTGCAATATCGCGGGCAAGAGAGCGGATATAAGTTCCTTTTGAACAGCTGACTTCAACAAGAGCATATTTTTCAAAAAAATCGAGTAATATAATAGAATGAATTGTGATTTTTCTTGGCGCAAGTTCAACTTCTTCGCCACTTCGCATAAGGTCGCTGGCCCTTTTTCCATTTACGTGAAGCGCGCTGAATTTTGGCGGAACCTGATCAATTTCTCCCTTGAACTTTTTCAAAACCGTGCGAACTTCTTCTTCGTCTGGAATTCTGCCTGTTTTTATTATATTTCCAGTCGGATCGAGGGTATCGGTTTCTGAGCCGAATTCAATCAATGCAAGGTAAGTTTTTCCAAAATTCGTAATATGAGAAACCAGACGCGTCAAATGTCCGGTAAGAACGACAAGAAGCCCATCTGCAAAGGAATCCAAAGTTCCCGTGTGACCGACTTTTTTTGTGCCAAGAGATTTTTTTACTGCCGATAAAGAAGCAAAACTAGTTTCTCCGGACTGTTTGCTTAAAAGCAAAATTCCGGAGTTTGCGCTATTGCCCGTCTGTCTGCTGTCTGCGGATTTCATTTTCCTCAGCTTCAAGACGGTTCAATTTATTTACCATCTCAAAGCCTTCCTTTACTGAACTGTCAGCAATAAAGCTGAGTTTTGGAAATTTTCGAATTGTAAGTTTTTTTGCGATTGACGATTGAATGAATCCTGCCGCACTGTTAAGCCCAGCAACTCCTTTTAAAATCTGTCCTTCTGGCAAAAAACTCGAAACATAAACTTTTGCATAAGCCAAATCAGCAGCAACTTCCACACGGTTTATCGTCAAAAAAGTTGAAACACGCGGATCTTTTATTTTCTGAGTGCTGATAAGCAGTGCAATTTCACCGCGAATCTGCTCCCCCAGTTTGGCAAGTCTAAATTCACCCATTATTCAGCATCTCCCTTCGGAACGAATGAAGAATTTAACTTTTCTTTAGCTGCTTTTTTTGCTTTTCCTTTAGCTTTTGCTTCTGCTTCTTCTGCGGCAATCTGTGCTGCTGTGGCTTCTGCTTCGGCTTTTGCAGCGGCAATTCTCTCTTTAGCTTTTGCTTCTGCTTCTGCTTTTTCGTCTACGAGAGATTCGCCAAGTTTTCTTGCAACTTCAACGTATTCAATAATTTCAAGTTGGTCGCCAACCTGAATGTCCTGCCAGTTTTCAAGACCGATACCACATTCAAAACCAGCCTTAACTTCTTTTGCATCGTCCTTGTAACGTTTGAGTGAAGAAATTTTTCCTGTCCATTTAACAATTCCGTCACGGATAAGGTTAACAGTTGCTGATTTTTTAACAAGACCTTCTGTAACTGAACATCCTGCAATAACTCCAACTTTTGGAACACGGAATGTATTGCGAACTTCAACCATACCGATATTCTGTTCAATTGTATCTGGACGGAGCATTCCTTCCATTGCCTGCTGAATTTCTTCAACACACTTATAGATAACGTTGTATTTTCTGATTTCTACTTTTTCTTCATCAGCAAGCATCTTAGCTTTTGCCGTTGGACGAACATTAAATCCAATAATGATTGCATTTTCGTCTGCGGCTGCAAGAGTAACATCGCTTTCGTTGATAGCTCCAGCAGAAGAATGAATTACGTTCAAGCGGATTTCCTGAGTTGAAAGCTTTTCGAGAGACTGTTTTAAAGCCTCTGCAGATCCCTGGAGGTCAGCCTTAATAATAACTTTCAATTCTTTTACTTCGCTTGCTTCGATTGTAGAAACGAGGTTGTCCAATGTAACTTTCTTAACAGCCTTTGCTGCTTCAAAACGCTTGAGTTCCTGACGTTTGTTTGAAATATCGCGGGCATCGCGTTCTGTTTCTGTAACCTGGAACGGATCTCCAGCATTCGGCATTTCGTCCAAACCGAGAACTTCAACAGGCATTGAAGGAGTAGCTTCTTTTACTTTTTCTCCGCGATCGTTGAACATTGCACGTACTTTTCCAGAATAAATTCCGGCAACAAACGGATCTCCAACTTTCAATGTACCGCTCTGAACCATAACATCGGCAATAACACCGCGTCCCTGGTCAACATGAGATTCGATAACTTTTCCTTCTGCGCGTGTATCCCAATAAGTCTTTAACTCAAGCATCTCTGCCTGAAGAAGGATCGCGTCGAGAAGTTCGTTGATTCCTTCGCCCTTAAGAGCAGAAATTTTTACGTACTGAGTGTCGCCGCCCCATTCTTCAGGAGTAAGTCCCTGTTCAGAAAGCTGCGTCATTACACGGTCAGGATTTGCATCTGGTTTATCAATTTTATTAACTGCAACGATAATCGGAACCTTTGCATCTTTTGCATGACTTAAGGCTTCAAGAGTCTGTGGCATTACACCGTCATCTGCGGCAACAACAAGAACACAGACATCTGTAATCTGAGCACCGCGAGCACGCATCATTGTAAAGGCTTCGTGTCCAGGAGTATCAAGGAATGTAATCACACCCTTTTCAGTCTTAACCTGATAAGCACCAATTTTCTGTGTAATTCCGCCGGCTTCGCCTGCCGCAACATTTGTCTTTCGGATTGCATCAAGTGTTTTTGTCTTACCATGGTCAACGTGTCCCATTACAGTAACAATTGGCGGACGAGGAAGTTCATTTCCTTCTTCACCCTTGTCGCTTTCAATTACGGTTTCGTCATAAAGAGAAACAAGATGGACATCACAACCGTATTCGGCAGCAAGAAGGGTTGCAGTGTCAGAGTCAATGCTCTGGTTGATTGTAACCATCATTCCCATCGACATAAGTTTTCCGATGATTTCGCTGGCTTTAAGGTTCATTTTCTTTGCCAAATCAGAAATCGAAACAGATTCCATAATATCGATTGACTTTGGAACTACGCTTGCAGGAGTAACTGACTTCTTCTTGTAAAGTTCCTCTTCGTCAAAAAGCTCTTCTTTGTCCTTGCGGTTGTTGTAAACCTGTTTTTTGCCTTTAAATGCCTTTTTTCCAGGTCCTTTCTGTTCTGGAATTGCAGATGCAACTGGTGCTCCTCCAAATCCCGGTCTTCCACCGCCAAATCCCGGACGGCTGCCAAATCCTGGTCTTCCACCCTGATTTGGTCCACGGTTAAATCCGCCCTGTCCGTTTGGGCCGCGGTTAAATCCGCCCTGACGGTTAAATCCACCGCCCTGTCCGTTTGGACCGCGGTTGAATCCGCCCTGACGGTTAAATCCACCGCCCTGTCCGTTTCTGTCGCGGTTCTGATAATTTTCGCGGGCCTGTGCTCCAGAAAAACCTCCAGAACGCTGACCGTTATTGTTATAATTTCTGTTTCCATAACCGCCGTTATAGCCACCTTCGCGATTGCCATAACCACCATTCTGACCACGGTTGTATCCGCCGTTGCGCTGACGATTTGGAGTTGAAAGATTACCGGCTTTTACATTTGGTCTTGCAGAGCCGATTTCAAAAGTAGTACGAGTCTGTCCAGCAGGACGCTGTTGCTGAGGACGAGGAGCAGAAGGAGCTGCTGCTACCGGTGCAGGAGATTTTTTTACAACTGGAACCGGACGTTTTTTATTTTCCCCGTTTTCAGCCACACTTTCCTGAGCCTGTGCAGGCGCTTTTCTCTTTACGACTACAATTTTTTTCTTTTCCGGTGTACTTGAATTTGCAGAAGCCACAACAGTCGCTTTATTTTCTGCTGGTTCTGTTTTTTTCTTATTCAATACAAATCCGGGCTTTTTCTCTGTTTCTTCAGCCATATTTTCTCGTTTTTCCCCTTATAATTTTTCTCGCACTACTCTTTTAGTCTTCGATATTAAAATTTCAAAGACTTTTTATTTTACCGTTTTTTATTACTCAAATTCAAATTCTACGCCACATTTTGGACATTTTGTCATATCCAAAGTGATTTTTGCGCCACATTCAGGACAGAAATATTCTTCCTCTTCTTCCTGCTCAGGCTTTTCTTCTTCCGCTTTTTCAGAATCATCTTCAACAAATTCAACCACATCGCGAACGATTGAGTTTACTTTTTCAAGATCTTCCTGAGTCACACCTTCAACCTTGATTGAATCGGAATCGAACGAATCAACAAAAGTCTGAATATCATCAAATCCAGCAGCCTTGAGTTTTGAAGCAACATCAACATCAACTCCAGGCAATTCAGAAATTGTCGAAATTGGCTCGCTTTCTTCAGAAGAATTGTTGAAAAGATTTTCTGCTGCCTTGCGCGTAGAGAACTGGCTCAAATCCATTTCCGCAGCCTGTTCTTCGGTTTTTACGTCGATTGACCAGTCGCAGAGGCGGTTTGCAAGACGAACGTTCATACCCGATTTTCCGATAGCAAGAGAGAACTGACTTTCGTTTACAATTGCAAGAGCCTGTTTTTTTTCTTCGTCCGTAATCAAAACTTTCTCAACTTCGGCAGGAGAGAGTGCATTTTTAATGAATTCGACAGGATTCTGGTCATAGCGCAGAACGTCGATTTTTTCACCTTCAAGTTCGCGGATTACATTCTGAATACGAACACCCTTAAGACCAACACAGGCACCTACAGGATCTACATCTTCCTTGTTAGAGAAAACTGCAATCTTAGTGCGGTAACCTGCTTCACGAACAATTTTGTAAATTCCGATCGTCTTATCTTCAAGTTCAGGAACTTCAAGCTCAATGATTGACTGTACGAATTTAGGATCAGTGCGACTCAAAACCAATTGAACTCCCGAAGAAGTAGGTTTTACGTCAACGACAATAGCCTTAATTCTGTCATTTTTCTGATAAATTTCGCGTGAACTCTGATATTTTTTAGGAAGAACTCCCTCAACTTTACCAAGATCAACGTAAATATTTCCGTTGTGTTCGCGCTGATAATATCCAATGATAACTTCGCCGATTTTGTCTTTATTTTCTGCCAGAAGATTGTTTTTAAAACTTTCGCTCAATCCCTGATGAGCAGCCTGTTTTCCTGTAGAAACAGCAGAACGCTCAAAAGTTTTTGGATCTACGAGAATAAGGATTTCGTCTCCAACTTCACATTCCTCGCTCATTTTGAGCGCATCTTCAAGTTCAATTTCTGTCACAGGATCATAAACACCGTCTACAATTACTTTTTTCGAGTAAACCGAAACATCCGACAAATCATCTGCAAAGTGAACCTCGCAGTTGTCCGCTGTTCCGAAAGTTTTTTTGTAAGCCGCCTTGATTGCAGACTCCACAGTCTGTTTAACAGATTCTACAGAAACTCCCTTTTCTTCGATGAGTTCACGAATCGCTTCTGACATTTCTGACATATTATTTCTCCCTTTTGAAGTAGAAAAAAAATTAACGGTCGCCCCATTTTTTAGAGGCTTCCCAAAAAATTCAATTCTGCAATTACAAATGAATAAATTTTGCTTTTGCTATATCTTTATAAGAAACAGTTTTCTGTTCAACAGAACCATCTGGATTTTCAACTTCGAGCGTTATCGAAGCATTGTCAGAAGAAACAACTTTTCCACCGACCCAATCCGTAACTGTTTTATCCCAAACCCGAACCTGGCGTCCCTTAAAAAGTGCAAATTCAGTCGCATTTTTAATATTCCGCTCCATTCCAGGAGAAGTAAGTTCCATGTAAGTATCATCAGTTCCAAGGATTTCTTCAATTTTTGGAAGAAGCGCATGATGCACCTTCGAGCAGTCATTTACGCCGATATTCACAGTCGGATCATCTCCTGTAATTACGGCAAGAATATGAGTTGTGCTTCCCTGCTTAGAAAATTTCAATTCAACAAGGTGGTAACCAAGCGAAGAAGCAACGTTTTCACATTCCTGATAATGCGGATAAGAATTTAAAGGTATGTAATCCATAATCTCTGTAATTTTGCTCCGGCAATAAAAAAGGACCCGTTTGCGCGGATCCATTTAAATATTACTATTAAAATGTTAATATAATTTACGCTTTTAACAGAAAAGTGTCAAGTGCAATTCCTTATATAACAAAAAACTACAAAAGTTCAACCGCTTTTTTTATATGTTCTGGCAATTCCACGTTAAAAACAGTTTTTTTTCCATCGACAGGAAGTGTTATCGTCGTCGCAGCAAGACAAAGTCTTTTAAGGCCGAGTTTCCGCGCCTTTTTATTCAATTTAAAATTTCCGTGCTTATCATCCTGAACAATCGGACAGCCGGCCTTTGCAAGATGAATTCTTATCTGATGCATTCTTCCAGTTCCAAGAGTAAGATGCAAAACAGAAAGGTCAATTTCTTCACTTTCAAAATCTCCTTCCATATTATTATCGACATTTTCGCTCTCAGAAACAATTTTTATTTTTCCAGATTTTAAAACCTTAAAATCCGTAACAGCATTCAATTCACGCCCAGACTTTACAACATTGTCTTTTAAAGTTCCAGCCAAAGCCGTTTTTCCATTTACGCAAGGCAGACCAAAACACACAGCCGTATATTCTTTTTTTACCTGTTTTCCTGCAATCAGACCAATCCATTTATTTGCCGCGGCCGCCGACTTTGCAACAACCATAAGCCCGGACGTTTCCTTATCGAGCCTGTGAACCAAAAAAACCTTGTAACCAAGCTGCTTAGAAAGCTCTTCGTCCAAAGGATGCGCAATTCCAGCACCGCCCTGAACACTCATTCCAGCTTCTTTATTTATTAGAAGAATTTCTTCATTTTCATATACAATTTGAATATTTTTCATCCGATTATCAATCTGTAAGTATTTTTTTGAATTTTTAGGGCCATTTTTGCCTGCGCAAAAACCGGGCTTTTCAGGGTTGTCATTCCAAAAAAATGTAATTCCGCAAAGCGCAATCACATTTTTTGGAACGCGCTTCGCACGCCCTTACAATCCCTTGTCCAGTTGCCTATATTACAAAAAAAGTATTTTTTAGACTAGTATTTTATGGAAGTGCCAAAACTATGAAAAAATTCCACAAATCTTTTATCCGCTCGATTTTTGCAGCATTCTTTTTAATTTTTCCAAATTTTTATTCGTTTTCAGAACTAGTTTCAAGTTCGGTTTACGGTTACAGCATAGATTTTCCAGAAATGTCAGAAATTTCAGACATGACAGAAGACGAAAGTTCAATTTTTTTTACACACAAGCTTCTTCCAGTTCAAACCGCAATAAAAGTCTGGCCGCAGGAAAATTTTCAAAACAGCACCCAAGCCCTTTACAAAACATTAGAAAAACTTTCTGCAAGTGGAGAAATTTCTACGGCAAAATGGCGCAACAGAGAATGTGCCGTTTCTCAGATTACAATAAGCGAAAAAGCCCTTGGCACAAAAATGTGCGGCTGGGGAACTTCAATCCCTCTTCCAGATAAAAAAAGTTTTCTGACAGTTATCTCATTCGCTCCAGAAAACAAGGCATACAACTGCGAGCAGTTTATTCTTTCTATATTAGACAGCATAATGGTCGACCGCGGAAGCTTTAAAGAAAGCGGACTTATAACCGCATTCGCCTTTCCAAAAACCGAACAAAAAAACATAACGCTTGCAATTGCCGGAAAAAAAATTAACACGATCTTGGACAAAGATGATTCCGAAGCAAACCAGTTTGTCGTTGACCGGGAATTTTCAGTTTTTAAACTGTTCGTAAACCAAAAATGTTGGAAAGAAGCCTGGCAGCGTTTTTACAGAATAATAGCAAAAGACGGAATGAGCCGCACAAAAAGAGTGGCATTTGACATTTCCAACGCGCTCACAGAAGATTGCCAAAAAGAATCCCCTGATTTTCCAGAAGCAGTGCTCGCACAAAAACTTTTAACCTGGACGCAAAATTTTAACTACGAAAGAAAATCCTCTTCGGCTGACCGCGCCGATTTTACAAATATTCCGGCAGTACTCGAAGGAGCAGGCTCTGACTGCGACAGTCGCTCAATGCTTTTAATGCTTCTTTATAAAAATCTTGGGCTGGATTCAATTATGTTTATAAGCACTCAATACAGCCATGCTATGGTGGGAATAAATTTGCCAGGAAAACAGGGACAAACCTACAGTTTCGACGGAAAAGAATATCTTTTTGGAGAAACTACGGCAAAAAATCTAACTTTTGGAATGATTGCAAAAGACATGCAGGACAGAAAAAACTGGATTCCTGTAGAACTTTATGAATAACCTAAAAGAAAAACAATTTTTCCTGTCCTTGCAAAAACTACTCCTGTGTTAAAAGAGCGTATGCTTCTTCTGGAGTTGAAGCGTCAAGAAGCTTGTCGCGCAGAGCCTTTTCTTTTAATTTTGAACTGAAAAAACTCAGCGTCTGAAGGTAATATGTGTGCTGATTGTAAGCTGCGGCAATCATAATCAAAATTCTTACAGGAATTTCATCAATTGACTGATAGTCGATTATATCTTTTTTACAGATTCCAACGCTCATTACAAGATCTGTTACGGAAGACAGGCGCACATGAGGAATTGCAATTCCACGGCCTATTGCTGTAGACATAAGTTCCTCGCGCTTTAAAATCTCTGTAACAAGCTCATCGCTGTATTTCACCTGCGGAGCTGTGCTCAAATTGTTTGCAAGTTCAACAAGAGCATCACGTTTGGTAGTATGATTTATAAAAACAATGCGGTCTGGTGAAAGAATATTTTTTACGATTATTTCAGGATTATTTTCTTCTTTTTTGATATTTGAAGAAAGACGTTCGTTTACCCATTTTTCAATTTCTGATTTTTTAAAACGCCATACCGTTCCAATTTTTCCAGCAGGAATCTCGCCCTTTTGAGCCCAGTCATAAACAGTGCGTTCAGAAACACGCAGATATTTTGCAACTTCTTCAATTGTAAGGATATCGTCTTCCACTTTTTGTCTCCATTTCTTTATAAAATCTTAACAATCTTTTGCATATTTTGCATTTAGAACGGTATTTTGTCAAGTAAATACATTCTCTCGAACTTTATTGCAAAATAAAAGACCGCACTGATAAAAAAAACATTTTTTTATCAAACTTGACCATAATTTTTAATCATTATACCATAAAAATAATCATGCTAAAAAAACTAAATCCAATTTCTACGATATGTACAACAATTGTGCTCGCATATACATTTTTTGCAGTAAAGCCTCTTTCCAAAGAAATTCATTTTGCAACAAAATGGACGGTTGACTGCAACAAACCTTCTCCTGATTCAAACAAAATTGAACCTTCACAATATATTCCGTTCAAGCTTGGACAAAATGCGGGATTTTTTACAGAAGATGGTCAAATTGCGCAGGCTTTTACATTTCCGTACAAAATTGCAATCAGTCCAGACGATTACTGCATTTACGGAACAAGCGACAAAAGTCTAAAACTTGTATCGAAAGAAGGAATACAAAAAAAAGAACTAAAAATGCAGGGGTTTCCGTTTTTTCAAAAGGGCAGAAAATTTCTTATGCTGCCAGGCGGAACAAGTTTTGTTTTTTTGAATGAAAATTTTGAGCCAAAATGGAAATTTGAAAATTACGTTCCCATTACAGCTCTGGATTCTACAAACGAAAAAGTTGCCGCAGGCTACGCGGACGGCTCAATTCTTATTTTTGACGCGGACGGAAAAATCGAACGTCAGTACGAACCAGGCGGAAGCAAATATCCTGTAATTTTAGGCCTTGCAGTTTCGGAAGACGGTTTAACGACAGCGAGCGTAAGTGGTCAAAAACAGCAGAGATTAACACTTGCAAAGAGAGAAAATGGAATTACAAAAATCTTCTTTCATGAATATCTGGAAGAAGACACAACAAAACAGGTTCTCGTAAAATTTTCAAGCGACGGTGATTACTGCTATTTTGCGCACAAAGACTGTCTTGGAGTTGTAAACTGCAAAACTTTAAAATCAAAGCATATTCCAGTAAAAGGCAATATTCTTTCAATAGAAGAAACAAGCGACAAAAAAAATATCTTTGTCCTTAGCAAAAATGACGGAATTTATTCAGTTTCTGTAATCCAAAAACACTCGGTCTATTCCGGAAGTTTTAGCTTTAAAGCGGAAAATGCTTACATAACAGTTAAAGACAATTCGCTTTTTGTCGGACGCGACAGTTCACTTTCGAGAGTGGACATTGAGTTTAAGTAAAAGCGGAGGCATTTTTATGAAAAAAATATTTTTTTTATCGGCATTGTTTTTGGCTCCATTTTTCGCCTTTGGTTTTGACTGGCCGCAGGAAGAAATCATGTCCGACACTTTTTTTACATATTTTGCGCACACCCGTGGCGGAGTTATAAATCCTTCGCTGATTTTTAGCGACAGCGGAGAAATTAAAACTTCCAGCAAAGGAACTGTCACCGCAGTTTTGAGCGAACATGACGAAGATTCTTCTCTTTTTGAAAGCACACTCGGAAATGCAGTGCTTCTCTTTCATGACGACAGTCTGATGACGGTTTATGCAAACTTGAATTCGGACGATCAGGAAAAACGATATGAACTTTCAGAAGTTGAAAACGCAACTCCGCTTGGAACCTGCGGGAGCTCCGGCTGGCAGGAAGGAAACGCTCTTTTGGAATTTCAAGTTGTCGATTTAAAGGCCAAAACGCTCGTAAATCCGCGGATTTTAATGCCGCGCTTTGGAAACGAGCTTCCGCTTGAAATTTTCAATCTTACGGCTATAAATAAAAAAGGAACTGAGTATAATTTTGACACAAACAAAAGAATCGCTTCTGGAACGTATTTTATTTACTGCTCGCAGCAGCCGGTTTCTATGCCGTACAAAACGACAATTCTTGTAAACGGAGCAATTGCCGACACAATTACATACGATGCGCTGGTAAGCATAGACGGAAAACTCTGCACAAACAACAAGAGCAACTACCCTTCTTCTGTAATTTATCCGGACAAAAAACGGCAGCTTTTGGGCGAAATTGCAATTCCTAAGGGACACAACAGGATTACGATTTCAGTTGCAGATATTTTGGGTAAAGAAAAAATTCTCACATATTCTGTAGAAGCATATTGAGTCTGCACAAAAAAAATGCACCCCTGATTGAAACGGCGCAAAGCGTCCGCCTGTGGCGGATGGAGCGGAAGCGGAACCGTGAAAAGCAGGTTTGAAAATGGATTGCGGTGCCAAATTTAAAAACAAGAATTTTATAGTTTATTGCGATTAGTCTTTTTTGGTGATAAAATATTTTTGTTATGGAACATAAGATGATTACATCAGCGTCTGGCTGGCGCAAAGTTTTTGCTGAATCCGGAAAAAAAGACGACGACAATGGCGAAATTGGAGAGTTAAACCGCACAATCGCGGCGCTTGCAGCAGAAACTTTTGCAGATTATATGCTTGCTCAAAAAAAATCCCCTTTAATTATAGTTGGAATGGATACTCGTCCTACAGGTCCTGCAATTGCAGAAACAATGCTCAGAGTTTTTCTGGCAAAAAAAATTGCAGTTTCGTATACGGGAATAATCGCTTCTCCAGAAATTATGGTTTATGCGCATTCGGCGGACGGTTTTGTCTATATTTCGGCAAGCCACAACCCGATTGGCTATAACGGAATCAAATTTGGGCTGAATGACGGAGGCGTTTTAAACGGACAGGAAAACGCAAAACTCGTTGCAGAATTTGAAAAAAAATGTGCCCGTCTTGACGCTGCTGAATATGCTAAAAAACTGGCCTCTTCCTGTTCTGACATTGACTTGGATTGGGTTTTTGCAGAATCAATCGCGACAAAACATTCGGCAGCAAACACTTACAGAAGTTTTGAAAAAGAAGTAATTTCGGGTTCAAAAGAACCTGCCGTGCAAAATGCGGTATTTGCAAGAATAAGACAAAACCTGATTCAAAATCCCCTGTGCGTCGTAGCAGATATGAACGGTTCTGCACGCACAATGTCCATTGACAAAACGTTTTTAAACGAATGTGGAATTTCTTTAACGGCAATCAACAGCGCTCCTGGACAAATCGTTCACGAAATTATTCCTGAACCAGAAAATCTGGTTTGGTGCGCGCGCGAAATCGAAAAAAGACAGGTCGCGGGCGACAAAAACTGCATTCTCGGTTACATGCCAGACTGCGACGGAGACCGCGGAAACATTGTCTACTGGGACGAAATTGAGCAAAAAGCAAAGGTTTTAAGAGCTCAGGAAGGATTCGCGCTTTCGGTTCTTTCAGAACTTGCATATTCTGCATATCAGGCTCAATTTTCTCAAGGGCGCGGACTTGCAAAAAAGGCAGAACTCTTTTTATCAGAAAAAAACGGACAGACTGGCTCTTTTTTTGGCGGACAAAAAGTTGGAGTTGCGGTAAACGGTCCTACCTCAATGAGAATCGAAGAAATCGCCCATGCTTTTAAGGCAGAAGTTTTTAGAAGTGAAGTTGGCGAAGCAAATGTCGTAAATTTGGCGCGCGAAAAACGAAGCGAAGGCTGGACTGTGCGCATTTTAGGCGAAGGTTCAAACGGCGGAAACATTACCCATCCAGCGGCAGTGCGTGACCCTCTTTGCACGATTTTTGCCCTTGTAAAGCTTTTAATTTTAAAAGACGACCAAATCAACGGAGTTTTGAGAAAAGGTCTTTTTCATCTTTGGTGCGAAGCAAGCGGGCAGATGGAAAAATATAAAGAAAACTACACTTTGCGCGACATAATCGAAACACTGCCTGTTTACACGACCACTGGCGTAAGCGAAGAAAGAGCCGTTCTTCAGATAAAAACAACGGATCACGGAGTTTTAAAAGCAAATTTTCAAAAAATATTTGAAAATCAGTGGAATTTGCATAAAAATGAATTAAAGGAACTGTACGGTTTTGAAAGCTATGTTGCTGTCAGGACAAACGGTACCGTTGAAACTAAAAACATTGACGATTATTCACAGAGTGGCAAAGGTGGACTCAAAATCATTTTCTACGATGAAAATGAAAAGCCTGTTGCATTTATGTGGATGCGCGGAAGCGGTACAGAGCCTGTTTTCCGCGTAATGTGCGATGTAAAAGGAAATAAACTTAAAGAAGAACAAAAACTTCTTGAATGGGAAACAAAAATGATTCTGCGTGCAGATTCACTAGCATAAAACTTTTTATGGGAGAAATTTATGGAAAAAACAGTAATTCTTGAACGTGCAAAAAAGTACATCGAAGAAGAAAAAGATGAACGATTCCGCAAAGAAGTAGAAGAACTCGTTGCAAAAGAAGATATGAAAGAACTGGAAGACAGATTCTATCAGACTCTTGAATTTGGAACTGGAGGTCTTCGCGGAGTTATGGGTGGCGGAACAAACCGCATGAACACTCTCGAAATAAATCTTGCAACCCAGGGACTTGCAAACTACGTTCTTAAAGCATTTCCTCAGAAAGCAAAAGACGGCACTTTAAGCGCAGTAATCGCCTATGACAGTCGCAAAAATTCGGACGTTTTTGCAGAAGCAACGGCTCTTATCCTTGCTGCAAACGGAATCAAGGCTTATCTTTTTACAGGACTTCGCCCTACTCCAGAACTTTCTTTTGCAATCCGCGAACTTGGAGCTCAGACAGGCGTTGTCGTTACCGCTTCTCACAACCCTCCTCAGTACAACGGCTACAAGGCTTACTGGGACAACGGGGCTCAGGTAATTGAACCTCATGACGTTGGCATTATTGAAGAAGTAAACTCTGTAAAAGAAGTAAAATCAATTTCTAAAGAAGAAGCGCTGAAATCAGGAAAACTCGTTCTTATAGACAAAGAAATTGATGAAAAATTCTGGAAAATGTGCAAGGCTCAGCTTTTCCGCCCTGAACTTATCAAAGAAAAGGCCTCGAGCGTAAAAATCGTCTACACTCCGCTCCACGGAACAGGCGCAATGCACGTAGAAAAAGTTCTTGGAGACCTTGGACTAAAAGTAATTACAGTTCCACAGCAGAGAGAGCCAAACGGTGCATTCCCGACCGTAGAAAAACCAAATCCAGAAGAGGCTCCAGCTCTCAAACTCGCTGTTGAACTCGGAGAAAAAGAAAAGGCTGACTGTGTAATGGCAACAGACCCTGACGCAGACCGCTTCGGAACGGCATTTCCTGGCAAAGACGGAAAATTCGTCCTCGTTTCAGGAAACCAAATGGGCGCTCTGTTGTGCGAATACGTTCTTCTTTCAAGAAAAGAACTCGGAAAAATGCCTGTAGCACCGGCAGCAATCCGCTCAATTGTAACATCTCCGTTCTGCGACTACATCTGCAAAAAATTCGGTGTAAAAATGCACGAATGCCTTACAGGTTTTAAGTGGATTGCCGCTGTTGAAGATGAATTTGAAAAAGACGGTTCAGAAAATTACGTTTTTGGCCTTGAAGAATCTTACGGCTACAAAGTAGAAAAAGAAGTAATGGATAAAGACGGCGTTTCTGCGGCTGCAATGTGTGCAGAAATGACACTTTACTGGGCTTCAAAAGGCAAGTCAATTCTCGAACACTTGGACGACATGTGGAATGAATACGGTTTCTTTGAAGACCGCGCAATTTCGCAGTATTTCCCAGGTTCTGCTGGAAAAGAAGTTATGGCAGGAATTATGTCAAAACTCCGCTCAGAAGGCTTAAAAACTCTCGGTGGCAAAAAAGTTCTTGAAATCCGCGACATCCAGGAAAGCGTTTCTTACAATCCAGAAAATTCCTCTGCAAAAACAGAAATTGCGCTTCCTAAGTCAAATGTACTTCAGTTTGTTCTCGAAGGAGGAACTGTTGTTTCCGCACGTCCTTCTGGAACTGAACCAAAAATCAAGTTCTACATCAACTCAAGAACAGAAGTTACTTCTAATCTTGAAGAAGCAAAAAAAGAATCGGCAGAAAGCTGTGATTCAATTTCAAAAGAAATCAAAAATCTTCTTGAAAATGCAAAATAATTAAAAAAATGGACTGCCGGCAAAAAAAATTGCAAAATCGGCAGTCCAAGTTTTATTTATGAACAATACCCTGCATTTAATTGTGTCAAACAAAAAAATTCTTTCTCTTTATGAACAAGGTGCTGTTTTTTGCGCCTTTGACACAGAAACTTCCGGTCAAAATCCAGAAAATTCAAGCATAATCGAAATCGGAGCAGTAAAATTTACAAAGGACGGGATTCTTGAAAAATTTTCGTCTTTAATAAAAGTTCAATCTCCGTTAAATCCGTTCATTGTTGGCTTGACAGGAATCGACGACAAAATGCTGGAAAATGCTCCTTTGGCAGAAAAAATCATTCCAGAATTCAGAAATTTTTGCAAAGAAACAATTTTAGTAGCACATAATGCACAGTTTGACCTTCGTTTTATGAACGCAGAATCTCAACGCCTCGGTTTTTTGCCGTTGCAAAACAGCGCAGTCGATACGCTCAGACTAAGCAGGATTATGCTGCCAGAAAACAGAAGCTGGAAACAAACATTTCTTGCAGACCAGTTCAGCATAGATAAAGGGCATGCACATCGCGCCTTTGACGATGCAAAAGTCTGTGCCGAAATATTTAAGATTTTAATAAAAATGCCAGTTCCACAAAAAAAGAAAAGACAAAGACTCAGAATTTACTCAGAGCAAACATCTTCACTTGCAGTCCAGGCATTGTTATAAGGCAGGCAAAAATGGAAACAAAACTAAAAAGCAATCCTTCGAATTTTGAAGTAATCGATTACATTCAGCGGGACATGGAATTCAACAAACGGATAAATTTTTCCGACATGATTGAATATATAAAAAGTGAACTCCACATCTATCTAAAAACAGATGACATTGATCAGACAGACTCAACTTATTCAAACCGTTTCGGTCAAACATTAAACCTTACAACCCTTGTCTGTAAAAATATAAAGGTAATCATCCGCGAAAAAATCACGTCGGAAGCAGACGTTAAATTTGTTTCTTTAGACAGCGAAGGTTATGAAGAAAGTAAAAATCCAGATTCAATAGAAGAATTATAAATATCCACTTATTCCACTTAAAACCGAAAAAAAATCTCAAACCACAAATTTTTCCTGAAAAACTTAGCCACGAGGAGCTTTTGCAGGATCAATCGGAAGTCCGTTCTGAAAAACCATAAGGCTTATTTGACTTTTTGAAGAATAGCTGTTAATTCCTGCCGTACCAATCTGAGTTTTAAAATCGATATAATCGCCTTTAGAAACCAAAACTTTTCCAAGCCCAGTGTATGCGTAAATATGACCGGTTTTGCTTTGTATAAAGACAACATTTCCAAAACCGCGATAGGTTCCGCTAAACATTACAGTTCCGGACTTTATTGCATCGACAGGCTCGTCTTTTTTTGCACTGAGTGTTACGCCACTAACTTTTCCGTTTACGTAAGTAACTTCAGGTTTTTGAACAGGCCAAACAAGGTTCGGGTCGCCTTTTTTTTCAGAATAATTATGAGTATCAACAATCACGGACGGCAACTGATTTTTTAGTTCAGAATTTTTTGATGCTGAAGCCGTATTTTTAGAAGTTTCAGTATTTTTTACATTCTGATTAGAAGCAACCGCAGAAACTGCTGGAATTTTTATTTTCTGGCCGACCTTAAGCCCTGATTTTTCGTCAGTTCCATTCAATTCGTAAAGCTGCTTTACGCTTACCGAAAAATTTCTGGCAATTGCGTACCAGGTGTCGCCTTTTTTGACAGTGTAGGTCTGAATATTTTTTTCGTTTTTAGAGTCGTTTTCTGAATCAGTTTTTAAAGCAGAATCATTCGTTTTCGCTTGAACCGCTCCGTTTTTTTCTGGAATTACAAGTTTTTGTCCGATTTTTATATCTGTACCGTCAATTTTGTTTGCATATACAATCGACTGAACCGTTGCATTATATTTTTTTGAAATTGAATAAAGAGTTTCGCCTTTTTGAACAGTGTGAGTCAATTCGGCAAACACCCCTCCCGAACAAAAAATACTTACTCCAGTAAAAAAAATTGCGGTTTTTACATTTTTAAAAAATACAGACTTCATAACTCTTATATCTTCGGCAAAAAAATATATGTTTTAAAGGCAAAAAAAATATAATTACAGTTTTTTATAAAAAAAATGCAATTAAAAAGCGAATTGCGGCTTTTTAGTCAGAAACAACATCATCAAAAATTTTTCGAATTTCTATACCGTTTATGACAAGTCCTTTTGCGTAGCCATTTAAAGTGTGTTTTCTTCCGCCACGGAGATGCGCACTCGTAATTCCATATTTTATTGAACGGTCAGCCTCTATCAGCGCGCTCAAATGGTCGGCAAGACGAACAGTTTTTCCGTCAACAGGATTAAATTCGTCGGAATTGTATTTTCCGTTCAACTCTTCCCATTCAACTTTCATAACCTTTGTATTTCCGTTTTTTTGCTTCTGCTGAATTCGATTTGAAAATTCGTCATTTGTAAAATAAATAATTTCGTCAGCATAAAAATCATCCATAAGAGGAACAAGTTCGCGGTTGACTATTTCATCTTCGATTTTTTTTACAATGTCTGGAAGAGCGTCAGTTGCCTGCTTTACAGGAGAAATAATATCTCGAGTTACGGCTTCCGGCAAATCATGAAAAAGAGCCGAAAAGAAGTCGTTAAAAAGACGCTTTGGACACATTTTAACTTTTGTGTCCCTCATCAAAAGAACAGTAAGTGCCGCAACAAAATAGCAGTGTCCAAGAACGCTTGTCTTTGGAACTCTCGGAGTTTGATTCCATCTTGTTTGAAAACGTAACTGTTCAATCATCATAATGAAATCGAACGGCCGCTGTCTCGTAACAAGAAGCTGCATTCCGCGCAAATCCAGATATTTTTGAATTTCCTGATTTAAATCCTTTTTGATTTTTACAATTCGTTCTTCTTCGTTTACACATTCAATCATCTGAAGTTCGCGCATTGAGGCAAATTTATGAGCAGCACGCAAAACCCGCGCAGAAAGCTCAAGTTCCTTTGGCATAGGAAAATTTCCAGCAGTACGTGCAATATAAAGTGTAAAATCTGAATAAAGCGCTTCGTCTTCAATTATGTCTTTGTACTGTTTTAGAACCCATTCGTTAAGTTTTAGATATTCCTGCGGAAACTGACGGCGAATCATCTGCTGAACAGGACTTTTTATGTCGCACAAAGCAATTTTTTTTAGAAGCTCAAAAAGAGATGCGTTTATAATCCATTCCCAGTCAATTTTATTTCCGGCTTTTTCTTCGTACTTTCCAATTATGTACGCAACAATCATGCGTTCCGCCGCCTTGTCCATTTCTACAAGATCAAAAGGCCGGATCAAATCGTTCCATCGTTGAATAGAAAAACCTTCAAATAATTTTAGAATAAATTTTTTATTAAGCATTTTTTAGCTGGCAATTCCTGACTTATGGTCTGCATCAAGTTTTTCTTTCCAAACCACAGCTTTCTTTTTAGTTTCTTCAGCTTCATCTTTCATGCTTAACAAAATCTGAAGGCGGCGCAATGCAAGAAGATAGTTTATTGCCGCATTCATATCGTCAATGCGATGCGTTGATAGTTCATATCGGTCGCGATATTGAGTTGCAGACTGATCTAAAAGTTTTAGAACTAGCCGAATATAATAAACAGTATTGTCGTAATCAGCAGAACGAGGATCAAAATAATCTTTGCAGGCCTGTTTCATTGGAATAAGGTTTTTTGCAACTGTACAAAATCGGCCTCTAAGTTCGACAAAAGACCACTTCCACTTTGTATTTTCTCCAAAAGCGTCAACCAAAAGTTGGATTGCAAGTCCAAGTTTTTTTACAATATAAAATCTTTTTTCCAGAGGAGTATTTTCGATTTCAGCAACCTTGTCTTCGATTTCACTGTAAGGACAATTTATAACAGCAGTAACAACTTCTTCAAGCTGAATTATCGCCTTGTAAAGACATTTTCTTGCGTCGTTGAGGGCATCATTATTTTTAGTATCAAGAATTTCGACAGAAAGATTATTTATTGCAATCCACATTGTTGCAATATAAATCTGGTCTTCGCAAAGAAAAAGTTTTTTATAACCGACATTGTTTTTTTCTTTCTCGATTAGAGCAAGAACTTCTTTTTCTTTTTCAAGATGAGCGTTTATTTCATCTTTATATGGAACAATTTTTGCATTAAAAAGTTCTCTGTTTTCTGTTGAAATCTTTGCCATTAGCTTTCTCCAGTACTTGAAAATTTTGCAAGCATTGCTTTTGCGTGTTCCAAAGATTCCTGACTCGCTGCATCGCCGGAAAGCATACGCGCAATTTCGGCAACCCTCTGCTCTCCTTCAATCGGAGCAACTTCGGTATTTGTCATTCCTTCAGAAACACTCTTTGCAATCTTAAGTTGATTATCGGCATAAACTGCTATGCTGGCAAGATGTGTTATACATAAAATTTGACATTTTTTTGCAAGACTTTTTAAATGCTGTCCTACAGAAACCGCAACTTCTCCTCCGATTCCAGTATCGATTTCGTCAAAAACAAGGGTTTCGACACTGTCAGTTTCCGCGAGAACGGTTTTTAGAGCAAGCATAACGCGACTCAATTCACCGCCAGAAGCAATTTTTGCAAGACTTTGAAGCGGATTTCCAGGATTGGCCGCAATCAAAAATTCAATATCGTCCATTCCATAAGGTCCGCATTTCTGTTCAATTTGAGAACCATTTTTTTCAGCAACCTGAACTGCAAACCGGGTGTCTTTCATTCCCAAGGTTTTTAAAATCGCCATAACCTGCTCAGACATTTTTTGAGCGGCAATTTTCCGGCTGTCAGAAATCTCTTTTGCCTGTTTATAGACATTTTTTTCAAGCCCAGTAATTTCCTCTTTTAAGGAATCCTTGTTTTTTTCGCCGCCACTAAGCTCTGCAAGCCTTTTTTGTGCGTCAAGTCCGAATTGAATTACTTCTTCAACTGACGCATTAACCGACGAAGCATATTTTTTCTTTAAATTATAAATCAAGGTAAGCCTGTCCTGAACAAAAGCAAGTCTCTCAGGATCAAAAACAAGACTATTTTTATAAGAAGAATATTCACCTGCAATGTCCGAAAGTTCATAAAATGCGCTTTCAAGACGGTTATCCAGAGATTCAAGATTTTTATCAAGCTGACAGGCATGCTGGGTTACAGAACGGATTTTCTTTAAAAGCAAAACCGCTCCGCTGGAACTTTCTGCGCCTTCCAAAGCCTGGCAGATCGAATCTATATCTTCGTAAAGTTTTTCAAATGAAGAAAGCCTCTTTTCTTCGTCCTCAAGCTCCCTGTCTTCGCCTTTTTTTAGTTTTGCATCTTCTATTTCTTTTATAGAAAACGTAAGAACATCGATTTTTTGAGCGCGCGTTTTATCGTCAGACAAAAGTTCATCCAAACTTCTGCGTTTTGCGACCAAATTTGAATAAAGAGCCGTAAATTCTTCAACCTTTTCGTCCAAACCGGCAAATGAATCAAGAAATTTTCGGTGTTCGCTGACACGCATCAAAGACTGATGTTCGTGCTGACCGTGAATATCGATTAAAAAATTGCAAAACGATGCCAAATCTGCCCGAGTAACCGGAGTGTCGCCTATCCAAGCGGCAGATTTTCCAGTATCGCGAACTGCACGGCGAATCAGAATTCTGTCATCTTCGCTCTCAATTCCATGCACGTAAAGCCATTGCGCAGGAGTCTTTATGTCGTCTTCATTTATTTTTGACGAATCAACTGGAGCAGAAAGCCCTTTTAGGTAAAAAGTGCCAGAAACCTGTGCTGTCTGGCAACCAGTTCTTATGTGTTCAACGCCACCTTTTCCGCCAAGCAAAAAAGTCAGTGCTCCGATTAAAAGCGATTTTCCAGCACCAGTTTCTCCAGAAAGAACTGTAAATCCGTTTTTAAACTCAACGCTGGCATTGTCGATAAGGGCAAAATTTTTGATTCTTAAATCCTCAAGCATTTGGACCTCCAGACCAGTTTAATTTCTGGCGCAAAGATTTATAAAATTTTTCTTGAGTACAACCAACCAAAAGCGCTTTATGTGGTGACTGGTGAATTTTTATTATGTCGTCGACATGCAAATCGTTCGGAATCTGTCCATCAACCGTAATTATCACATCGCTTACACGGCTCGGAAGAATTTTTGCAGAAAGACCATTTTCCGGGCTCAAAACCAAAGGTCTGCTCGAAAGACTAAATGGATTTATTAAAGTAAGACACATTGCATCGATATAAGGATCGATAATCGGACCGCCTGCACTTGCAGAATATGCCGTCGAACCTGTTGCTGTCGAAAGAATCATTCCGTCGGCAACAAACCGGCCGAGAGGAGTTTTTCCGTATTCGACTTCAAAATTGATTGTATGTGCAGAATTTTTTGCACTGATAACAACATCATTCAAACTTACAGCCGAAAAACGCTTCATTCCACCACGAATAATTTCTGTTTCGAGCATACTGCGGCTTACAATCAAAGATTTTCCGTCCAAAAATTGATGCAACTGCTCTTTCCATTCATTTTTTTGAACAGAGGCAATAAAACCAAAAGTTCCAAAATTTACAGGAATAATCGGAATTTTTTCAGGCGCACAACCACGGGCTGCAAAAAGTACTGTTCCGTCGCCACCCAAAGTTATTACAAAATCGTATCCGCTAAAAGGATATTGCTCGCAAAAACCGTTGAACAGAAAAACATCACCCCGAATTCCACATTTTTCAAGGTAAGACTTTATTTCTGCCCCCATTTTTTGAGATTCTTCTTTATATGTGTTAACGATGATTAAGCAACGAACCATATTCTCTCCCATAAAAAGTCAAGATAAAACTTAAACTTTAGGACTGACTTTTTATTGTAATTTTTTATTACGGCAGAGTTCCCAAAACTTTTGCAATTTTTGTAGCAGATTCTGAACCAAGCCGCGGATACAAAGGAAACAAAACCGTCCTTAAATTCAAAGCCTTTGCTGTTTTTAACTCCTTCAACTGAGACTCATCAAGATGGGCGATTACGCAGTCAGAATATGCAGGCTGAATTTCAATTTCTTTTTTAGAAGCATACTGCCTCACGTCTTTTACACTTCCGCTCAAAACAACAGGAAAAGACCAGATTGTAGAAGCCTCGTCACTGTCCCTCACAAAAGTTCTGTTTTTTCCACTCATCAAAGAACGCTGAAAAATTGCAAACAAAGCCTTTCTTGCCTGCTCATTTCTGTTAAATTCCTTTAGCTGAACAAACGCAAGAGCACTGTTTATATCTGGCAAAATATCTGTTCGTGGTGCAGAATCTGTATATTTTTTTAAAACAATCCATTCCCGGCGCTGAGGAGCCATCAAAACAGCGCCACCACCACCTGTCACAGTATCAAATTCTTCAAGGCCAAGAATCGAAAAAATTCCAAACGAACCTGCTTTTCTCTCAAGTTTTTTGCCAGATTTTTTTTCTGAATTTTCTTCAGTTTCGGCATTTTCTGTTTTTTCCGGCAAAACCGCCCCAAACGAATGAGAAATATCTTCGATTACGGGAATTCCAAGCGAAATAATTTCTTCGATTTGAGGAAGGATTCCCATTGTCTCGTGCAAAATCAAGAGTCTTCCGCCGTCACTTATTCCTTTTTGAACAATTTCTGCATTTACAAGACCAGTCTGCTCTTCAACATCCAAAACAAGCGGCTTATATCCAAGTTTTTGAATTGCATCATACTGCCAAAAAGGAGCCAGAGCGCTAAGCATAACAGAAGTATTTTCAGGCAAATCAAGTGCTTTTAGCGCATAAGAAAGGGCAATTGAAGGACTTCTAAAGGCAACGGCACCGTCACAACCAGAAAATTCCTTTAACGCCTGAATAAATTTTGAATTGAGTTCTCCTGGACCAGTTTTTTCGTCAACCATACAGGTTAAAACCGCATCCATCTCTTTTCTGCGTATAGTAGAACTGAATGTTTGAATCATTTTTTACTGAAACCTATTTTTTAATCTATTGCCTTTTTTAAGGCGCGGATTTTATCCAAAACAATCTATTCTGAATCAAAAATTTTCTGAAGTTCTTTTGGATTAAACAGTTTGCGGATATTGAGCATAATAAGATAATTATTTTCCTGACGGATTACACCCTGAATATACTCAGTTCCAATTCCGCTAATCATCTGAGGAGGATCTTTTACCTCCGACATATCAACGGTTACAACTCTGGCGATTTTATCGATGATAATTCCAATCTTGTTGTTATCAATATTCAAAATAATAAAACCGCCGTCGAGTTCTTCTTCATTTGTGGAACTTTCAAGTTTTTTAATCTGAAAACGCTTATGCAAGTTCATTACAGGAATAATCTCGCTTCGGAGGTTAAAAATACCTTCAACATAATAAGGCGCATTCGGAATTTGGCGTACATCGCAGACCTTTACGATTTCTTTTACGTCCATAATATCAACGCCATAAAGCTCCTCACCAAGCTGAAACGTTACAAGTTGAATCTGAGTTCCTTCTGCCATTTTTTAACCTCTTTATTTTGAGAATTTATTTTCCAAGCGAATTTAAAACTTAAACTCCAAGAAGTTTTCTTGCTTCGATATAATCCGCAATTCCTTGTGCAACTTTTTTCGCCTCGCGCATTGCAAGAACAACAGTCGCAGGTTTGTGAACAATGTCGCCACCAGCAAAAACACCATTTTTTGTAGTCATGCCGTAAGGAGTCTGTTTTGTAATTACATATCCTGATTCATCTACATCGATTCCAGTTGTCGAAGAAATTACAATGCCAGCAGGTTTTGAACCAACGGCAATCAAAATCTTGTCTGCTGGAAGAATTTTTTCTCCTTCTGGAGTTGAAACCTTAAGACCAGTAACTTTTCCGTTTTCGCCGACAACTTCGAGAGGAGTGTATTCCCATCTAAAATCAACTCCGTCTTTTACAGCGCCATCGTATTCTGCATGCGCAGCCTTCATAAATTCAATTGTACGACGGTAGCAGTCGACAACAGAAGAAGCCTTCATCATAACAGCGGTGCGGCAAGCGTCCATTGCAACATTTCCTGCTCCGATTACGATAACTCTGTCGCCTTCTTCAACAGGAACTTCGGTACGGTCAACTTTTTCATCAAGGAAAAGACGTGTCATTCTGAGGAAATATGAAGACTGGATTACACCCTTCAAATTTTCGCCAGGAATTCCAAGACCCTTTGCAACAGATGTTCCAGCACCGATAAATACGGCTTCAAAACCTTCTTCAAACATTTTGTCGATTGTAATATCTGTTCCGACCCTTGTATTGCACACAAAAGTTACACCAAGAGCCTCGATATTTTTAATTTCGCGACGGACAACCTCTTTTGGAAGACGGAAATCTGGAATTCCATAGAGCAAAACACCGCCCGGTTCTGATTCGCCTTCATAAACTACAACATTGTAGCCTTTGCGTGCCAAATCACCAGCAACAGTAAGACCTGCAGGACCTGAACCGATTACCGCAACCTTGCCTTTAGTCTTTGGAACTAACTTTTCTGAAGAAAGCTGATTTTCTGAATAAAAATCTGCGATAAATTTTTCAATACGACCGATTTTTATTCCTTTTCCTGATTTATAAAGAACACAATGACCTTCGCACTGATTTTCGTGAGGACAAACTCTTCCGCAAATTGCAGGAAGATTGCTCTTTTGAGAGATGATTCTGTAGGCTTCGCCAATATTTCCCTGTGCAAGCGCATGGTTAAACTGAGGAATTTCGTTTTCAATTGGACAGCCTGTGCGGCAAAGCGGTTTTGGACAATTAAGACAACGGCGAGCTTCTTTTACCGCTTCTGCTACTGTATAACCTGGAATTTCTTCCTTCATAATATTAAGTACCTCTATTTTTAGATTGTAATAGTCAACATTATAGTCGAATTATCAAGAATTATACTGTCAAACCAATAGAAAATCAAACCTAATCAACAATAAACAAAGTCAACGCAATAACATTTTTAATTCCAGCCTTTTTTAATTCAAAAGCACAGGCTTCAAGAGTGCTTCCTGTGGTCATAACATCATCAAGAAGAATCACAGTTTCCGGAAGAGATTTTAATAATTTTTGAATTTCTTTTTGAGGACGCAGAACAAAGGCATTTTTTATCTGCTCAAGACGATGCAGGCGATTCAGTTTTTTCTGCTGAAAACGAGTAAGCCGCCTCAAAAAAGGCAAAGTCTCAATTCCATACAAATTCCGCAAATAGAAGCAAAGCTCGTCAATTTGATCCCAGCCTTTCTGGCGAATTTTTCCAGGACGAGGAGGAACTGGCACAACAGGCAAAATCAAGCCTTTAGAATTCCAGGATTGTGAAATTTCTGCAATTTTATTAAAAGCAAACGAGGCAAACACCGGAGAAAGGACTCTTTTTTCTTCAGTTTTCCAGGCAAAAAGAAGATTTTTCTTCCAAAGCCGATACGAAAAAAGAGAAAAAGAAGAATCCACGCTAAAAAGAATTTTTTGGCTCCGGCAAGACGAACAAAGTTCAATTTCGCTTACGAGAGTTTTTCCGCAGACCGAACAGCGTCTCTCTCCGTCCGTAACAAACAGTTTTTGAAGGCAAATTTTGCAAACAGGAATTATTCCGCTGTTTTTTCCGCAGCACAGGCATTCTTCACCACCAAGAAAAAAAACTTCAACATGTCGGAAAAAATTCATCAAAAAAAGAAAAAAGAACGAGATTCTTGTTCTGAGCGTTTTTGAAAATTTTGTTCTATCCACATAAATATAATTGTAAACAAATGATAAAAACCACACATTTTTTATGAACTTTTGAAAAAAAATCCGCCGTTTGCTACTCCGTTTGCGGCAATAATTGCACGTCATCAAAAATTTTATTAAACTTTTCTGAATATGAAGAAAAACTTCCGAGATTTTTTAAGCGAACAGTTTTCCAACGGCCTGCCTGTTTTTTTAGACGGTGCAATGGGCACAATGATTCAGGCATCCGGAATTTGCGATTATGATATTCCAGAAGATGTTTCTGTTGAGCATCCAGAAATAATCAAAAATATTCACAAAATGTATTTAAAAGCCGGCTCAAATGTTTTGACAGCAAATACTTTTGGCGCGTTGCCGCTAAAAGTAAAAAACGCACGCTATTCAACGGAAAAATATTTGTCTTCTTCTATAAAAATAATGGAAGAGGCAATTTCGGAAATCGAAGCTGAAGGAATTGTCCGTCCGCATTTCAAAGCCTGGAACACTTCTCAAATCGGAAGACTTTTGGAGCCAATGGGCGATTTGACTTTTGACGAAGCATACGCAACTTACAAAGAAACTGCAATTCTTGCAGAAAAACTCGGTTACGACGTTGCCTTGATTGAAACAATGGCCGATTTGCACGAAGTTAAGGCCGCAGTTCTTGCAGTTCAAGAAAACACAAAGCTCCCAATTATCGCGTCAATGACTTTTCAAAAAAATCTGCGCACCTTGACTGGAGCCGACGTTCAAACAGTTGTAACTTATCTGGAATCTCTGCACATTGATATTCTTGGTTTTAACTGCGGAGGCTCACTCGAAGACGGAGAAAAACTTTCTTCTGATTTTCTGAAATATTCGCACACTCCGGTAATTGTTCAAGTGAATGCAGGAATTCCTGTCGTAAAAAATGGAAAAACAGTTTTTCTTGTTGAGCCAAAAGAATTCTCCGAAAGCCAAAAGAAAAACCGTCTGAACGGAGCCTGCGTTCTTGGAGGCTGCTGCGGAACAACGCCTGAACACATAAAAGCGCTTGTTGAAAAAATCGAAAAAACAGGTTCTATAAAACAAAAGATGCCGGACGACAAAGACAGCACCCTGATATGCTCTTACAATAGAACAGTTCAAATTGGCGGAAGCGCAGGTCCAATGATTGTCGGAGAAAGAATCAATCCGACCGGAAAGAAAAAAGTAAAAGAAGCCTTAAAAGCGCATGATATGAATTTTGTGCTTGAAGAAGCAGAAAGCCAGATAAACGCAGGTTCACAAATTCTTGACGTAAATGTAGGACTTCCAGGAATTGACGAAGCCCAGACGATGGTTGATGCGGTCAAGACAATTCAAAGCGCCTTTTCAACTCCCCTGCAAATCGACTCTTCGGAAGCCCCGGTTATTGAAAAAGCCCTGCGTTACTACAACGGAAAAGCCCTTATAAATTCCGTAAATGGCCGCAAAGACGTCATGGACAAAATCTTTCCTCTTGTAAAGCATTACGGCGGTTCAGTCGTTGCGCTGTGCATTGACGAAAACGGAATTGCGCCGACAGCAGAAGGACGGGCAAATGTCGCAAGAAAAATAATTTCCGAAGCGCACAAATACGGAATTCCAACCCGCGATATCGTAATAGACACATTGACTTTAACAGTCAGTTCGCAGCAAAAAGAGGCGCTGGAAACCTGCCGTGCGATTTCGCTTTTAAAAGATGAATTTGGAAAAGACGGATTAAAATTCATTCTCGGAGTTTCAAACATAAGTTTTGGACTTCCACGCCGCGACATAATCAATTCAAGGTTTTTTGCAATGGCTCTCTTCTCTGGCCTTGACGCCTGCATAATAAATCCTCTGAGCCAGCCTATGATGGAAACTTATTGCGGCTACAGGGCGCTTGCAAATTTTGACGAAAACTGCCTTGACTACATTCAAAAATACAACGGAACTACAGCTCCAATTTACAACGTAACTCAGGAACAACTTTCTGCAATAAACGCCGGAACACCTGCAAAAACCGCCCAGGAAGCAAAAAGCCCGAAAAACGAATATTCGCAGCTTCCACAAGATTTGAATGAAAACGAAAAAAATCTCATCGACATAATATACAAAGGTTTTAAAGACCAGTCCGCTCCGCTTACAAAAAAAATGCTCGAAGAAGGAGTAAAGGCTGTCTCGATAATTGACCGCTGCATTGTTCCTGCGCTCGATATGGTCGGAAAAGATTTTGAAAAAGGTCAGAAATTCTTGCCTCAACTACTTTTGAGTGCAGACACGGTAAGCTACGCCTTTGAGGTTATAAAAACATTTCTCAAAGAAACAGGAATGACAGAAGAATCAAAAGGAACAATTGTAATTGCGACAGTCTTTGGCGATATTCACGATATTGGAAAAAATATTGTCAGGGCAATGCTCGAAAATTACGGATTTGAAGTAATCGATCTCGGAAAAAATGTTCCGCCCGAAACAATAATACAGACTGTCATAGAACACGACATAAAACTCGTAGGCTTGAGCGCCCTTATGACGACAACAGTTACAAATATGGAAAAAACAATTCTTTTACTGCGTTCAGCCTTAAAAGAAATAGGAAAATCTGTTAAAATAATGGTAGGCGGTGCTGTTCTAACAGCCGATTATGCCACACAAATAGGAGCGGACTATTACTCAAAAGATGCAATGCAGTCCGTAGCAATAGCAAAGGAAGTTTTTAATGGCTGAAAAAAAGCTCACAAGAAAAGAAAAGCGCGACCAGAAATTTGCAAACCGTGAATTAAAATCATTCAGCGGTGTCTATCCATATTTCCGGCTCTTGTGGTCGCCAAGAACTGCAAAAGTCTCGTGGAAATTTCTGTACACAGTTACAAAAAGCTACTTGGGAACACAATTCCTAGAAAAGTGGGGATTTTACCATATTCCAATCGTCAAGGTCGACTCTCCATTAGACAAAAAAATTCCTTTTACACCGTCAAAAGTCTACATCTATATGGATTTTATCTATCTTTTTCTGCGCCCGCTTACAATGCTCATAAGACGCTTTGGCTTAAAAAAAGTCGCGCCAATTTGCAACGCATGGTTCAGTTCAGTAACAAAAGTTTATAGTGAAGCAAGCAGGATGTACCGCCACTCGCTTTCCACAACAGAGCGCCCTCTCTACAAAGAAAATTTTCATTTTAGAATCATCCACGCTTTCGACCCCCATCTTCTGTGTGTTCCAAGCCTGCACATTGCGCTTATAGCCTTGGCAGAAGTCTTTTTTAAGCGCGAATTTAAGAATATCGGTTTGAGCGACGCAGAATGTTTCCAAAAAAACACAGAACTTTACAACGAAGCAATCGAAATTGCAGAATCTGTCCTGTATATGAAGCAACATTCTGTAAACTGCATTCCGGCAGCACTTTACATGATTACAAAACTTTTTCCTTCGCTTTTTTCGCCAAACGACGCAACAAATTTTATAAACGATATGTTTTTGAGCACAGAACTTATAAAACCAGAAGACGTTTCTGCAATAAAGGAACACATTTCTTTTATGTACGAACGCTACCTGCTCGAAGGAGTTGCCGCAGACGACTGGAGAGATCCGATAATCCGCTGGATTGATAATTACGACTGGAAAGCCGAAGAAGCAAAATTTGAACAAAAAGAAAACGCAGGCGGAGAAAAAAATGTTTGAAGTACGAATAACTGACGATTTTGCCGCGGCCCATTTTTTGCGCGACTACAACGGAAAATGCGAAAACCTTCACGGACACAACTACAAGGTTTACGTCCACGTAGAAGGAAACGAACTTGACGAAGGCGGAATGCTTTTGGACTTTACACTTCTAAAAACCGCACTCAAGGAAGTTCTGTCAAAAATCGACCACACAAACCTAAACGACATTGCAATCTTTGACCAGAATCCGAGTGCAGAAAGAATCGCCGTTTACATTTACAAAAATATGCTCAAAGTCCTCTCTGAAAAAGGCCTGGATCTTTCAAAAAACTCGAACCGAAGAATAAGCAAGGTTGACGTTTTTGAAACAGACAAAAACCGGGCACGATATATTCCAGAATAATTTTCATATTTGGGCGGCTTTTTGCTATGCAAAAACCGAGCCATTACGGGTTCCGGCATTCGCTTCCATTCGCAGGCGAACGGCTTTGCCGCCCTCCAGGTCTCTGCCGCGTTCTAAAAAAAATGCGTCAGCGGCTGTAACGGTGAGCGCAGCGAAAACAAACGCAAAGCGTTTGGTCGTAGCCGTGAAAGACGCGGTGGCTGCCACAGGCAGACAGACGCCCAAAAAGTCTTATAAATACAAATTTTCGTTTTTTTTCTCAGATAGAAATTCTTAAAAAAAAGTTTTAGAATTATAGAAAATTTTATCTTTTGGAGTATAAAATGAAAAAATTATTTGCTGCTTCTCTGGCAATTTTTGCCGGAATGTCTTTAAGCGCGTTTGCCCTCGAAAAAAGCATTGCTGATAACGAAAAAGTTGAAAAAGTTGAAGCAATCACTTCGATTGCAAGCACAAAAGGCAAAAAAATTTACATTGTCGGAGATTCGACTTTCAGTTCTTTTTCTGACCCTTACTACTACCCTCGCTACGGAATCGGAACAAAACTTCAGGATTATTTAAATCCAAAAAAAGTTGAAGTTATCAACCTTGCAATGTCAGGCCGCTCTTCAAAAAGTTTCTTGACAGAAGCAAATTACAAAACTCTCGTTCAGAATATTAAAAAAGGCGACTATCTTGTTATCGGTTTTGGTCATAACGACGAAAAAACAGAAGAAGCGCGCTATACAAATCCAAATGGCTCAAAAGAGGAAAAAGGTTCTTTTAAAAACAGCCTTTACGAAAATTACATCAAAGTTGCAATGGACAAAAAGGCAACTCCAGTTTTGTGTACGCCAATCGTTCGTCGCGCTCCAGGCAAAGCATACGAAGGATCTTATGTTCATATTACAAAGGACACACCTGAGTTTAAGGGTGGAGATTACCCAAAAGCAATCCGTGAGCTCGGAAAAGAAACAGGCGTTTTAGTTGTTGACAACACAGCCTACACAAAAGAGCTTTACGAAAAACTTGGCGACGACGGCACTGTAAAATTCCATGCCTGGCTCGGACACAAGCCTGGATCTGTAGACAACACTCACCTTAACACTTACGGAGCTTCGGTTCTGGCTTACCACGTTATAGAGCAGATTGCCGACTCAGACAAAAATTTTGCAAAACTTCTCAATAAAGAAAACAAGGAACCAACAGAAGAGCTTTTAGTTCCAAATCCACAGTACGTAATTCCTGTTTATTCTGAATTTGCTCCGTCTGACAAGTCCACAACTTTCGAAACAACAGCTCCATGGTATGGAACCGTTTTTGGCGACATGGGCGGAATTGAAAAACTTGCAAATCCAGATCTTTACGAAATCACAGAAGAAAACGGAAAAGTTATAATGCATTCCGGAACAAAAGACGGAAAAACCGCTGCTGGGAAAATCGCTTCAGGTTCTGACGGTCTGGCTTTTTACTTTCAGCAGATTCCTGCAAAAAAAGACTTTACGATTTCTGCAACTGCAACAGTTTTGAACGCAACAAAAAACAGTCAGGTTTCTTTCGGACTTATGGTTCGCGATGATGTTCATATCGACAAATACGACAATCAGGTAAAAAGCGATTACGTTGCCGCAGGTTGTTTAAAACTTGCAAAAGGCGAAGGTGCATGGAGTTCAACATTTGCCCGCCTTGACGGAACTTTGAACGAAAACACAGTGCAGAAACAGGAATTCCCAGTTGCAGGAACAAAAATAGACCTTTCAATAACAAAGTCTGGCGACACTTATACCGTAAAATTCGGAAAAGATACAGCAACTTTCAATGCAAAGCTCACAGAAGTTGATTCAAAATGGGTTTACGCAGGATTGTACACAGTTCGCTCTGCTTACATTGAATATTCAAACATCAAACTGGAAATAAAATAAACTGAACTGAAAATACTGAAAACAAATTCAGAAAAATAAACTTCCAGACAAAAAAGGCTGTCCTTACAGTTGATTACTTCAAATCTTCATAACGGACAGCCTTTTTTATGTTTATAACAATTTTTGATGATTTTATTCTTTTTACTTTAAGAAAATCTTGCACAAAACCATTAAAACAGCTTCGAAAAGACCAAGAATAATCAAAATCATAAGGTGCTTAAATCCTGGTTTGCGAATTTTTTTCTCAGAAATAAAAAGAAAACCTACAAGCGCCATAAAGAACATAAAGACAAATGTCAAATCAAGTTTATTTGCAAGTTGCAAAAGATAGATTAACGGAAAAATAATCGCCGCAGTCGTAACTGGAACTCCTGTAAAATATTCACGGTTTCCGTCTTCTTCCTTTTGACGGGCTTCTTCCTGAACATTGTAATAAGCAAGGCGAATTACGGCAGCAAGAGCATAAAGAATACAGATTATTATGAGAACGTCCTTTAAAAAACTATAATAAGGAGTTCTGCTCGTCAATCTTGCAATAAAACGAGAGTTGTTTACAAGGTTGATTCCAATACAGGCTGGCAAAACACCAAAAGCAACCATATCCGAAAGAGAATCTATTTGAATTCCGAATTTTTTTTCAAAATCTGTGCGGTTCGGCTTTGAGCGTGCAACTTTTCCATCGAAAGCATCGAGGCAACCGCAGAGCATAAGGCAGATTATAGACGCCAAAACAAGCTGCGCATTAAAAGAGCAGCAAATTCCAATAACTGCCGAAATAATTGAAAGGTAGGTCAAAATAACCGTATAATCGTAAACACCTAACATAAATCTTCCTGTTTTTCAGAAAAAGCGTTGAATTTTGCCATAAACGACAAAAAAATCATCCGTCGTCTGATTTTTTTAATATCTTTTTAATTCTATCATCTGGATAAATCCCTTGCAACTGACAGAAATTTAAAGCACAATGAATAATCATGCTGAATTCTTTGGTGAACTTTTTTACAGCACACATTCCTTACTGGCCATTAGTATGTTTTTCACTTCTTATTCTTGCCGGATTCAATCTTCCGGTTTCAGAGGATGCGGTAATTGTTTTGTCTGCTGGAGTTACGCTTTCTGACAATTCCCTTATAATTCCAACCTGGATTGCCCTTTATCTTGGAATTTTCATAAGCGACATAATGGTTTACTGGTGGGGATATTTTCTTTCAAAAGGAATGTTTCAATTCAAAAAAATCCGAAAAAAGCTGACAGAAAACAAAATCCGGCTTGTTGCAAAAACTTTAGACGACTACGGATTCAGAACATTTATCGTCTGCCGTTTTATTCCTTTCGGAATCAGAAACACTCTATGGATGAGTTCGGGATTTGTCGGTCTTCCGTTCAAAAGATTTCTTTTATACGATTCAATCGCCGCTCTCGTAAGCTGTTCAACTCTTTATCATCTAGTTCGATTTATAGGCGAAGGCGCGTCTGTTGTCTATAAAATCATAGGAATCGTGCTCTTTATCGCTTTAATCGTATTTTTTGTTTTTATGATAAGGCATGTTATAAAAAAAGAAACAAAATTTTTTGAGAACGAAAACGAACAGGATTTAAATTTTCAATAAAATAACAGGGGATATGGAAGATTTTTATGAATATGGTACAACTTTTGTTTATAGGAATTGCAATCGGAATGGCAAATGTAATTCCTGGAGTTTCTGGCAGCACAATGGCAGTTGTCTTTAACATTTACGACCGTTTTGTAAATGCAATCACGCTGAATATTAAAAAACTTATCGAAAACAGGCGCTTTGTGATTCCTGTTGTCGGAGGAATGGCTCTCGGAGTTCTTCTTTTCAGCAAATTGATTACGATTTTATACGAAAATTTTCCAGTTCAGACAGATTACTTTTTTACAGGACTGATAATCGGAAGCCTTCCTATGCTTTTTTCTTTTATGACAAAAAAACAGGACGGACAGAAATTTACTGCAAAAAAAACAATTTCTGTCGCAATCTGTGCGCTTGCAGGTTTTGCAGTTTTGATTGGATTTGGACTTTTAGGAAGTGACGTTGATACCGCAAAAGAAATGTCAAAATCGCTTCCGCAGTGGACATTTCCGCTTGCGTTGCACATTTTTGCAGCAGGCTTTGTCGGAGCAATTGCCATGATAATTCCCGGAATTTCTGGTTCGCTTTTAATGCTGATTATGGGAGTTTATCCGATTGTTATGAAAAGCATTCCTGCACTTTTTGTTCCGTCACAAACCTTGCATGCTTTTTTTCTCTTGCTTCCAAATGGAATCGGAGTTTTAGCAGGTCTTTTGTGCGGCGCCTGGATTGTAAAAACGTTTCTTAGAATTGCACCAAACCAGACCTATGCCGTAATTTTCGGACTTATTGCAGGCTCAGCAATCCAGCTTTTCCCTGGAATAAAAGAAATTTCTGGCGTTCTTTCTGGAATTGCCTGTTTGCTCTGCGTATTGACAGGAATTTTCCTTGCATATTTCAGTTCAAAAGTTACAGCAAAAGAAGAAACAGAAAAATCATTTTAAAATCACGGCAATTTAGCGTGCAATTGCGCGCTAAATTGCAAAAAATCAGTTTGAAAAAAGCCACCCTTTAAAAATCTAATTTTTATTAACTTCCCTTTCAAATCTGTTTTTCTGATAAATATATTCGTAAAGAATATCATCAAAATTCTCATAACCAAAAATTTTATGAACTTTAGTAACGCTCCACTGCTTTATGTTTGCAGTATGCGGATAAGGAGTCCAGAAAAGCCGTTTAGAAAAATGACGGATTACAGTATTTTTATACAAAAATTTCTGGTCGTTAAAACGCTGGCTGAGCATTTTCTTTTTTGTAGTGCAACGGATTATCGCACTTTCGTCCGCAAAAACAAGTTTTTTTGTCTTTATCAGTTCACGGCATTTTTCAAAAAGTTTAGTTTCGCGGCATTTTTTCAAATTGAATAAAATTACGCCAGCATTTATAAAATTCGGATTTATTAAAAATTTTCCGTAATGGTCGCGAGCTGCCGCATATTCAAAATCTTCAATATTCGTATTCCATAAAAGGTCAATATCGCGATTAAAAAGAATATCAACATCAAGATAAAGAATTTTTTCCGGAAGTTCTTCGTAAAGGTCGGCAAAAAGTCTGATTAAAGTGTAAGGCGAACAATAACATTGCTCGTTCGGACAGCTGTCAAATTCCTTTTTGTAAATATCCGTAACATCAATCTTTTTTACACAGTTTTCCGGATTATAAGTTTTTGCAAGACCGTCCAAAAACAAAGCCTGAGAATCTGTAAGCGGAGCATAATCAGCCTTTAGATAAGAAACGTCCATTGTAAAAATAAAAAAAGCAAACGGTTCTTTTGATTCGGTTCTCTTAAAAATAGAAAGCATTGCAGAAAGCATTCCGTCAAAAACTTTATAGTTTCCACAAAAAAGAATGTTTTTCATCGTTCAGTGTTCTCCAGTTTTTCATATTTTATCAATTCAACTTCATTGAGTTTACTGCGTTCGCACATTGTCTCAAAAACCTGATTTCTAAGCGACCTGCGTTTTTCTTTTGGACTTAAACTTTCGTCTGCAAAAAACGGACCGTCAACATAAGTCACCATTTTTGGATTTTTTGAAAAACGCCGTTTTTTATAGACATTGGTAAAGCAAAAAACCGGCGTATTGTATTCAACAGGATATTTAAATGAACTGTCCAAAAAACCGCGGATTTTCGTATAAAACGGCCAGATATGAGCTTCTGGATAAATCATTATTGCACGTTTTTTAAAAACATGAAATTTAATCGTTTCCATAAAATTCCGGCCAGCCTTCAAATTATCCGGCAAAGGAAGAGCCCCAACATAAGGCAAAAATCTCCCCAAAACAGGAATTGAAACATTGTTCGGATGAACAATAACCATTGCATCTTTTGGCCAGCAGACAAAGGTCGGAACAAGAGGATCTGCAAAGACGTTGGTGTGATTTGCGTAAACAAAAAAAGCCTGCTTTTTATAAGACCTTAAAACCTGCCTGTTTACAATTTTGTGGGAAAATTTCAGCTTCAGGTAAGACCACGCAACAGGAACAGCAATAATTCTGTAAATAAAAAAGTGAATTATGTTCCAGCAAAAACCTCGGCCACCGTAATTCCAATTTTCGTCGATTTTTCGAGGAACAATAACGGCAGTAGAAAACTCGTCGTTCAATTCATCCTTGTAATAAATTATTTTTCGCCTGTCCGCCATAGCTATTTTTCTTCTACAGAATAAACAAGAGGAATTCCATAGAATTCTTCATAAACTTTTTTCCAGACAGAATAATTTTCATTTTTCATAAATTCAGCATTCTGGCGCACAGAAAGCTCTTCTTTTGGAAAAATCGGTTTTAGAATATTCACTGTATATTCCTGAACAAAAAAACCGTCCGAATCAACAATGTCAGAATCCTGCATCGTAATAAAAAACGGAATAACGGGAACATTGTTTTCGGCAGCCATCTTAAAGGCTCCAGCAGTAAGAGGCCGTGGCTTTCTGTAATTCCACCACATCGCCTGCTCAGGATAAATCAAAATCTGTCTGCCCTGCGCAAGGTAAGTCTTTACAGCATGCATAAAATTTTTCATTGTAGAAGCAACGCTGCTCAAAGGCAAAGTGTTGCAATGCTTAAAAAGAAAACCGTAAAAACCTGGAAAATTCGTATAATTTCCTTCGCGACATACTTTTACAAGTTCGCGATGATAGACATGTTTTTCGATTGCTTTGTAAACGGCAAAATTATCCATTGCGTTAAAATGATTACAGGTAATAATCGCACCTTTTCTCTTCATCTCAACGTAATTCTCAAGACCTTTCACTTCTTTCAAAATCATAATTTTTTTGCGCAAAAGTGAATTTATAAAGTTTCGTGCAAGGATATTTGCAAACTTCATCCAAAAACGGCTCGAAATCTTTTCGTTCAGATAATCAACCATTTCCGGCTTAAGTGGAATTGTCGGAGGATCGTCCTCAACGTCCTGTGCCCAGCGCTCTTCCCGCTCAAACTGCTTTATTTTTTCGATAATTGCAAGTCTGCCAGGATCTTTTTGAATTTCCACTTGATTTTCCATACAAAACTCCGTTTCCGGTTATTTTAAGCCTTCATTTTTTGAGAATTACAATAATTTTTCGGATCGTTTGAATCTTCGATGGCCATTTTTACAAGATTTTCAAAGGCAAGCCTGTCCCGCTCGTGCAAATCTTCCGTATAACCAGCCTTGATTTTTAAAATTACATCGTACAAAAACGTCTTCTGTGCATAATTCCAAAAATGCTCTTCATAGCAAACGTTATCATAATGCCAAGGCTTCCAGTTGATTTTGTAGTGAATAAGATTGAGATTTTTGTCGTCAAATTTGTCAGACTTAAACGAAGATTTATTCCATCCCAAATCAACCATTTTTACTTTTCCATAACACAAAACGTTAAGATAATCTTCATCCTGAGTAACACGGAATGTATAAGTATTCATCAAGTCAATAAATTTAGTTTCAATGTCATCTTCGCGATATTTTTTAGCATTGATTAAAAGAACGCCGGCACTAAAATATTTTTCACGAGGAATACCAAGCGCTTTTTCAACATAGTCGCCAAAAACGTCATATTCCATCATAACTTCTTCGCTGGCAGCACCGAGAACATTGTCGCCAATGTCGATATTGTAAAATTCAGAAATGTCGCCTTTTACAACAATGTCGCAGTCCAGATAAATAACTTTGTCGTACTGAGGAAAAACCCTCGGAATAAAAACGCGACAGTAAGTTTCTTTTGAATAATAATCGCGCAAATGAAAATTTCCAGAAGATTTATCCATTTCTTCGGTCAAAGAAACAAAATCAATCGAAACACCGTCAGGACGAGCATCGCGACAAATCAATTTTAACTGTTCAACATATTCTTTTTTAAGACTTGTCGTTAAAATGTAAATTTTATAAAAATAATCATTAGAAGCATTGTCCAAAAGCGAAGTCAGTGCAACCGCTAAAAAAGGAACGTAATTGTTATCAGTTGCAAAAAAAATTGGAATTACCTTTTTAGTATTATTTTCCATAATAAGGGAAACTATAACACTTTTTATATATTAAATTCAAGTAAAAAAAATCGGAGCAAATTCAACTTTCAAACCGGCTTTCCGTAGTTTCGCTTTCGCTCCATCCGCCAAAGGCGGACACTACGTGCTACTACAATCCGGGCTAAAAACAATGGTCAGAACTGCATTTTTTGCCCATATCTTTAAAAATTTCCGTTAATTTTATATTCTAAAACACAATGAAAAACCTAAAAAAAACAATTTTCGCCATAAGCGCAATACTCACATTCAGCTTTACACAAAAAAATTTTGCAGCCGAATTTTCCGAATCAGAAAACACTATTATTTCTGAAATTTTCGATTTTCGTCTTACGCTGCGTTCATACGCAACAGCCGACGAATGCATAGAAAAAATTATTTTTTACAGAGAATCTCTCAAAGAAAAAATCAACTCATTCAGCGAAGAAGCACAGATTGTCTGCACAAATATTCTCGCAACTGCACAGTACAACTGCGAATACGAAAAAGACATGCATTCTCCAAAAATGGAACCAATTTTAAGACCGCAGTACGAACGGCTCACAAAATATTCCGAAGGAAAAACCGCAGAAACTCTAAATCCGTGGTTTGTCCTTACTTCAGCCGATATTACAAATTCAATGATGCAGTTTTTGCCACGTTCCGCTTCAATAACAGTTGGTCTTCAGGAAAAAAAAGATTATGCACTTGTCGTAAAAAATAATCCGCAAATGCCGTTTGCCCTTACATTAAGCGGCTGGTGGTATTATTACGCTCCGGCAGTTGGAGGAGGAAGCAATTCAAAGGCTGGCGAATTTTTCAAAAAAGCGCAAAAATGTGCAGTTTCCAACTACGACAAATATTATTGCAACATAAACCTTGCGCAGTTTTATTTTGAACAGAAAGACACTCAAAAATGCAGTATATATATGGAAGAAGCCGAAAAAGTTCTTCCAGGAACACGCTACGTAGAACTCTTAAAAAAAATGAACAAAATCGGCTATTCGCTTTTTGACTACAACATGAACAGTCGTCGCGAAAAAATAGGCAAAAAACTTTTAAAGCAATAAGGCGCAAAAGCAGCACACGCAAATCCTCGTTGAAACACTGGTTAAAATTCACTATACTAATGGATTATGAAAACAGAACTTATTAAGGATATTTTAACATCCGCACCAGACGGTCGCTCAGTTACAGTTTGTGGCTGGGCACGTACAGTCCGCGATTCAAAGAACCTTGTTTTTATTCAGGTAAATGACGGTTCTTGCTTCGCTTCTATTCAGCTTACTTTCGACCGCACAAATCCGGCAAATCCACAGAATTCTGAAAATATCGAAAAAGCATTAAAAGACCTTTCTACAGGCGCTTCGCTCAAGGCTACAGGAAAACTCATTGAATCTCCTGCTTCCGGACAGTCTGTCGAAGTAAATCTCGAAACACTCGTTGTTTTAGGAAAATGCCCTTCAGATTATCCGATTCAGAAAAAAGCCGCTTCGATGGAATTTTTGCGTGACAATGCACACTTGCGAGCCCGCACGAATACTTTCGGCGCAGTTTTTAGAATGAGAAGCCAGATGGCGTTTGCCCTGCACACATTCTTTCAAGAACGCGGTTTTTACTACATCAATACTCCAGAAATCACCTGTTCTGACTGCGAAGGTGCTGGCGAAATGTTCCAGATTACAACCCTTTCAATGGAAAAACTCGCAGAAATCGCAGTAGAAAAAGGCGCTGCTGGAATGAAAAAAGACGACGCTTCAAAACTCGTAAACTACAACAAGGACTTTTTCGGCAAAAAGGCAAGCCTTACGGTTTCAGGACAACTCGAAGCAGAAACAATGGCAACATCCCTCGGTCGCGTTTACACCTTTGGTCCTACTTTCCGCGCAGAAAATTCAAATACAACTCGCCACCTGGCAGAATTCTGGATGTGCGAACCTGAAATGGCCTTCTTCGATCTCGAAGATAACATGGACATTCAGGAAGATTTTATCAAATACCTTTTGAACTGGGCTTTGACAAAATGTTCAGCAGACATGGAATTCTTCAACAAGAGAATTCAGCCTGGCGTAATCGACACTTTACGCCATGTTGTGGAAACTCCTTTCAAGAGAGTTTCTTACACAGAGGCAATCGCAGAACTCGAAAAACATGCCGAAGATTTTGAATACAAGCCATACTGGGGTTGCGATTTGGCAACAGAGCACGAACGCTACTTGACAGAAAAAATCTACAAATGCCCGGTAATGGTTTACAACTATCCTAAAGAAATCAAGGCTTTCTATATGAAGGCAAATGACGACGGAAAAACTGTAAAAGCTGTCGATGTTCTTGTTCCTGGACTTGGCGAAATTATCGGTGGCTCAGAACGCGAAGAAGACTATGACAAGCTCTTAAACAGAATCAAGGAACTCGGTTTAAGACCGGAAGATTACAACTGGTATCTGGATTTGCGCAAATTCGGCACAGTTCCTCATTCAGGATTTGGACTTGGATTTGAGCGTCTTTTGCTCTACGTTACAGGAATGCAGAATATCCGCGACGTTATTCCGTTCCCACGCGCTCCAAAACTCGCAGATTTCTAATTTTGTAATCTCTGATGAAAAAACGAGCAGTCACCATTGTAACTTTTGCACAGAGCGTTTTTCTCAACCTGAAGTTATTCTTTCAAAACGGTCTGCTAAGTTATTCAAGTGCCTGCTCGTTTGACCTTATTTTTTCTGTAGTTCCAGTGCTTTTAATGACGATTTTGATCGCAGTGCGCTTTTTGCACGCTTCTCCAGAACTACTTGCATCTATCTACAGCACTATTCCCGAACTTCAAAAATATTTTGATCCAAGAAGCGTAATTTCCGCTTTCCAAACACCAAAAAAATTCAGCACCTTGGAATTTCTTCTTTTATTTTTTATTGTCTGGATGGCGCGCAGGCTCTTTGCTTCGGTTTTTGCCGCCATGAGAAATATTTTTCACGACCAGCAGCAACGGCGCGCGCTTTTTAACCAAATTCTAGCATTTGTCTTTGAATTTATTTTCGTTTCAATAATCGTAAGCTTTTTATTCACCTATATGTCGATAAAAACGATCCTGAAGCTTCCATTTTTTCAGCGTTTTCCGCAATTAGATTTTATTTACGACAGCATTTTAAACGGAAAATTTCTTACATCGCTTTTTAACCTCTTTATTTTTATCGTCGTCGTTTTAATGTACAAAATCGGCTCAGGCACAAAACCTAAATTCAGGCTCTGTCTTTTGTCAGGCTTTGTCTGCACAGTCAGTTTCTGGATTTTTAGAACGATTTTGCATTCATTCATCAATATAAGCCGCTATAACCTGATTTACGGCGTACTAGGAAACGTAATCGTCTTGCTATTGGACATCTTTTTTTTCTTCGTATTTTTTATGTTTTTTGCCCAGTACATTTTTGTCTGCCAATTTTTTGATGAACTTTTGCTTGGAGAACTTTACCTCCTTCCCAAAAAAGAAGGCTCAACGTTTTCAGAAAAATTAAAGCGCACTCTTTTTATACGTCCGGATTTTCTTCTTGCAAACCAGATTGCCCTCACCTACCTTGAGCCAGGCGAAAAACTCTACAAAGAAGGAGACCAGAACACTTTTGCCTACTATATTTTAAAAGGTTGCATAAAACTCGACAGAAGCGAGTACGAAGACACTTTATTTTATTACCGTGGTGATTTTTTTGGCGAATTAAACTGCATTCTCGTAAAACCACGAAGTTCCACAGCAACAGCAATAACCGACACTACACTCGTAAAAATCCGCGGTAAAAATTTCAGGTTTCTCTTAAAATCAAACCAGCAGGTTACCCAAAAAGTTTTAAAAGAACTGAGCGAGTATTTGACAAAACTAAAAAAACACAGCCTTTAATTTTTGAACACTATATTTTTTTGATAGCAAAACACAATCCTTTCAAAACCCGTTTATTATTTATTCAAAATAATTTATAATCGAAAGCAGCTTATTCTTGTTTGTATCCGCAAGTTTTCGTTGCAAACTTCATTATTATGGGAGAAAAAATGTCACGTTCTAAAATCGTTGTTCTAGATTTCGGTTCACAATATGCGCATCTTATCGCAAAGCGTTTTCGTGCAATGGGATATTATTCAGAAATTGCACTTCCAAGCGCAGAACTTTCCGTTTTTGAAAATGCAAAAGGAATTATTCTAAGTGGCGGACCATCTTCCGTTTATGAAGAAAACGTTCCTGACTTCAATAAAGAAATTCTAACCCTTGACTTGCCAATCCTTGGATTATGCTACGGCCATCAGCTTATGGCGCAGTCATACAACGGCAAAGTCGGCAAAGCGCATACCGGAGAATTTGGACATGCGACTTTAATTCAAACCAAGGAAGGCAAAAATTCACCGCTTTTAAAAGGCATATCTTCAGAAACTCAGGTTTGGATGAGCCATCAGGACGAAGTTCTAGAACCAGGCGAAGGCTTTGAAGTTATCGGCTCAACGAAAGACTGCAAATTTGCAGCCCTTCAAAACCTTGCAAAAAAAAGATTTTCGCTCCAGTGCCATTGCGAAGTAAAAGATACTCCAGAAGGCAACCAAATCTTTAAAAATTTCGCAGATTTCTGCGGAATGGAAATAAACTGGGACGAAGACACGGTGCTTTCTCACATTACACAAACAATAAAAAACGATGCTGGAACAAAGAACGTTCTTCTATTTTTGAGCGGTGGCGTTGACTCTACAGTTGCATTTGCACTTTTAAACAAAGCTCTCGGACAGGACAGAGTTCTGGGACTTCATATCGACAACGGTTTTATGCGCAAAAACGAATCAAAAAATGTCGAAAAAGCATATCACGACCACGGATTCAAAAATTTTGTAGTAAAAGACGCTTCCGAGAGTTTTCTGAATGCAATCAAAGGCCTTACAGACCCTCAGAAAAAAAGAATGGCCGTTGGCGAAAATTTTATAACTGTGCGCGACGCTTTCGTAAAAGAACAAAAACTTGACGAAGACAAATGGATGCTTGCACAAGGAACACTTTATCCAGATATAATCGAATCGGGCGGAACAAAAAACAGCAAGACAATAAAAACTCATCACAACCGCGTAGAAGGAATTCAAAAACTCATTGAACAGGGCATGATTATCGAACCTCTTAAGGATTTGTACAAAGACGAAGTCCGCTCAATCGGAAAAAAACTCGGACTTGCAGACGAGCTCGTAATGCGCCATCCTTTCCCAGGCCCAGGTCTTTCAATCAATGTGCTCTGCTCTGACGGTACATTTACAGACAACGACAAAGAAGAACTTGCAAAAGCTCAAAAAGAACTCGACAGCGTAGTAATCAACCAGTTTTGCCCAAATTGCACATCAGAATTAAGACGCTCAGTTCTGCCAGTGCGTTCAGTCGGAGTACAGGGAGATTTCAGAACATACCGTTTTCCAGCCTGTCTCACTTTCAAAAACGAAGGCAACGGATTTTATCATATTCCAAAAAAACGCGAAAAAGTCGAAAGTTGCTCTTCAAGAATTACAAACAGTTCACAATTTTTGAACCGTACAATTCTTAAACTCTACCAGAATCCTCAATTAAAAGACGAAAACTTGAAACTTCAGGAAGGATACTGTACAAAAGAACGGCTCGACCAGTTGCGCGAAGTTGACAACATCGTTTTAACACAATTACACAAAAACGATCTTTACAGTTCAATTTTCCAGCATCTGACAATCGATTTGCCTTACGCTTCGTCAAAAGAAAAAGCAAGTTTTGTATTGCGCCCAGTCTGTTCGGAAGACGTTATGACAGCCCGTTTTGCCTGGCTTCCAATGGACGTATTAAAAGAAATTATCCGTCAGATTGCCGACCTTCCGTTTGTAGACGCATTGTATTTCGATGCAACAAACAAACCACCGGCAACATTCGGCTGGGAATAAAAACAATCAAAACGACGGAAGAAAATTCCTCTGTTTTTTTGGACGGCATCAACTTCCCGCGACCGGCCATTCCAGCTTCGCTAACCGCTCATTGCCGGCATTCGCCGGCAACTAAAGGCTTCCATGTCCGGCGTAAGACATTCTAAAAAACTGCATAAACTTTCCGCGCGCTTCACAATTTGTTTTAAGCCAGAAAAAAATAATCAGCCTTTCATGAGTTTATTTACATCAGAAAGTTTCAGCCCTGTACACTCTGCGACAACATCTTTTGGAATATTTTTAGAAAGCATTTTTCTAGCAGTTTCACGAGTTTTTTCTTCAACTTCTTCTTTGACCAAATTTTTTGCAATTCCATTAGCCATACCGCTCGCCATATCTTTAGCCATATCTTTAGCTATATCTTTAGCTATATCTTTAGCTATATCTTTAGCTATATCTTTAGCAAGTTCTTGTGCTATCACAGGTGCAAGTTCTTGAGCCCGTTCTTCCGCCTGTATTCGCATTTCCTGTTCCCATGTCATATATCTGTGCCTCCATTGGGCATTCATTTTTACACGTTCGACCAATGCAGAAAGCTTGTCTGTAAAATTATCTTTTGATGTTTTTCCACACAGGTACTTAAAAAATGAACGCAACTTCTCCGATTCCATTTTATCATACATACCTGCGTTAAAAAAGACGTTAACCGTCCCATCTCCCATCTCTATTGCTTTGTCTTCTAACGCAATATAGCGGAATGTATAAACAGGAAGATTATAACCAAAAGCATCACCCATGCATAAAAAAATTACATAACTTTCTTTTAAACTTTCATAATTTCCACCGGATTGAATATTGTCAACATCCATCAACCCCTGATAATATCTTGCCCTCTTTGCAAGTTTCGTTACTTTAGAAGTCTGAATTTCAATATCAAAACAACGTCCAGTTCCATCTTTTACGTAGACATCAAACCGAACACCATGAGAATCAAAATCTGTTTTAAGCGAATATTCCGAGCAAGTTTTTTCAATTCTATCAATTTTTATATTTAAAAGCATTTCCAGAATTTTTTTAGAGACATCAGGATTTTCTTCAAGAACTTTACAAAAAATAAAATTGTTTGCAAGTGTAAGACTGTTCCATTTTTCTGCTGGAGTCAATTCATTTTTCAAAGACATTTTTTTCTCCAATAAAAAGTCAAGATTAAAACCGCAGTTTTAGGATTGACTTTTTAAGTTGTTTCGCATCGAAATGGGAAACAACCTATGATAAGAAAGTTTGCAACGCAAACGTTTTAACGTTTCTTTTTAATATATAAATTCCATCAAAAGTCAACTTTTACACATTTTTAGAAAAAAAATTGAAAAAAAACTGGATTTTTTCGTCTTCAAAAAAAATAAAATTAAATAAGCATAAAAAAAAGTGTACCTTCAAAAATTGTCTCCAACTTTTAAAGGTACACTTCATACTTAAAACTAATTTTTTTTAAAATTCCGCTTCGTCAGGATTTCTGGCAGGCTTGATTTCAAGATTCTTCAAATTCGCAATTTTATTCATGTCTTCAACGGACAGTTCAAAATCAAAAATTTTAGAATTCTCTTCGATTCGCTCTGGATTTACACTTTTCGGAAGAGGAACAATATTCTGCTGCAAACTCCAGCGAATGCAAACCTGGGCAATTGTATGGCCATATTTTTCCGCAATTTGCCGAATTTCTTCATTTTTAAAAATTCCGCCAGTTCCAAGAGGGCTGTAACCTTCAACAACCATTCCCAAATTCCTGCTGTACGAAGCAAGTCCAGTCTGTGGCTGACCAGGACAAACCTTAATCTGGTTGACCATAGGTTTTATTTTTGCAGTTTTTAAAAGTTCATCAATGTGACGCTCATAAAAATTAGAAAGACCAATAGCCTTAAGTTTGCCGGCTTCGTAGGCTTCTTCCATAGCTTTCCAGCTTTCAGCATTTGCTTTTTGCCACCATGAACGAAATTTCAGTGGATTTGGCCAGTGAATCAAATACAAATCAATGTAATCCAGCCCCAGTTTCTCCAAAGAACGTTCAATGGCTTTTTGAGTACTTTCGTAACCATGCTCTTCGTTCCATAGTTTTGTCGTAATAAAAAGCTCAGAACGCTTAACAGAACTTTCTTTCAAAAAATCAGCAATCGCCCTACCGACACTTTCCTCGTTGCCATAAGCCGTCGCCGTATCAATATGACGATACCCAAGCCTTAAAGCCGACAAAACCGCATTGTACGCTTCATCTCCGTCCAAACTCTGCCAGGTTCCAAAACCAAGACAAGGCATTTTAGTTCCATTAGATAAAGAAACCGCAGATTTTAAAGATTCAAAACAAGAAAAATTTTCCATACTTACAAAACTCCAAAAAACTCTACTTGTAGAATAAGAGAAAGTCTAAAAAATCACAAGATAAGAATCTGCCCCCAGCAAACAAAAATCCCCCGCAGAATTGAAAAACGCCTCTCAAAACCGCGGGGGAAATAATTTATTAAAAAGTTACATTAAAAATTATTTTATAGCACCAATGAACGGCAGGTATTCTTTCTTTCCAGTAGCACTATTAAGAGTAATCTCCATAGCCTCAGCAGATTTTACAAAATAATAATCTCCGTAAAGATCGGTTCTGCTACTACCAGGATTGTAGCAATCCTCACCTGTATAACTATGAGTGCCAATATATTCCTGTTTAAAGTCAGAGTTAGCGCAAGAAATCACGTAAGGACTATCTGCTGTTCCATACTTACAAGTTCCTGCCGCAAGAACATATGAGCCTGCTGGAAGTGAAATCTTGATAACTGAACTATTATCGCTCTTTACTTCAACTCCATGGTTGTTCGGGTTTGTTCCGCTCACTGTTACAGTCATGTCGCCACTTGTGTAAGCACCGTCCGCTGTAAATGCTGTAAAGTATTTAGGTTCTTTTACAACCATAATGAACGGCAGGTATTCTTTCTTTCCAGTAGCACTATTAAGAGTAATCTCCATAGCCTCAGCAGATTTTACAAAATAATAATCTCCGTAAAGATCGGTTCTGCTACTACCAGGATTGTAGCAATCCTCACCTGTATAACTATGAGTGCCAATATATTCCTGTTTAAAGTCAGAGTTAGCGCAAGAAATCACGTAAGGACTATCTGCTGTTCCATACTTACAAGTTCCTGCCGCAAGAACATATGAGCCTGCTGGAAGTGAAATCTTGATAACTGAACTATTATCGCTCTTTACTTCAACTCCATGGTTGTTCGGGTTTGTTCCGCTCACTGTTACAGAAAGTTTTCCGTCTGTATATGTGCCGTCAGCTGTAAATGGGCATATCCAGGTATTAGATGTTTCTTCTCCATAATCATTATTCTTACTTGCATCCTCTTCCGCACTAAATGCTGTCTCAAGATTTGCAAGGTAGTCTTCTGCGAATGTGTCTCCTGATACATACGCATCGTCTTCCACTTTGTAAACGCGGTTAAGAATTGCACGACGGCCATTGAATTCTTTTGCGTAATCGTCTGCTGAAATTTCTGCAATATGAGTAAGTTTTTTGTCTGTTTCAATATTGCCGGTTACATTGTAGTATTTCAGACCGATTTTGTCTTCTTTGGCGTCAAGGTATGAGTAAACTGTCGCATCGCGCCAGAGGTCACTGCTTGTTGCTCCTGTTCCTTCATTCAAGAAGTTAACATTGACAATAGCAATCTGATCATAGAAGTCGCCTACGCCTGCATTGCGTCCAAGATAGTTTGTTACGCCGTCATTTACTTTTACAGTAGAGTTAAGAAGAACATAGCCTTTTCCAACTTTTGCAGCAGATTTTGAGCCAGTGCGTGCTACAAAAAGAACTGAATAGTTAGAATTTGCAGCTTTTGCATTATCATAAAGACATACAAGATCACACTTCTCAAAGAGTGCTACGTCAGAGTAACCCCAAATGTAGTCTGTATCTCCTTCAATGTAGCAGTTGTAGAACCAAGTCTTGCCTATTGTACAAATTGTGTCCTGATGTGAAAGGAAAGAACAATTGTTAGCAGAAACATTTCTTGAAGATTTGTAATAAAAAGCTTCTGCCTGCGTATCTGCTGTACCGACTACAGAACGGTCGCAAGTATTTTTTAGAGTGATGTTGTCAAGGACTACGTTTCCAGCTGCATCACCAAAGTACATAACAGAACGAGTATCCATAGAACCGTTCCATTTGTTAAGGTTTGTCCACTGTATAACAGTGTCTTTTCCACGAGCCTGTGAACCAGTTCCCTTAATAGTGATATTTGCACCGCCATTAAAATATACAAGTTCACGGTATATGCCTGGAGCCACTTCGATTGTAAAATCGCCGGTATTTGATCCGATTGCAAGAAGCGCGCCGTGTACAGTACGGAAGTCAGCTGTGGAAGTTTCGCTTGAGTCTACTGTAATTGTAGAGTCTTCTGTTTTTGCAGTGCGAATTGTAAAACTCCAAGATGGATCGTCTTTGTTTAATGCAAGACCATCAAAGTCTTTTCCGTTGAGTTTTGCTGTGATTACATTTTTTGGAATTGTTATAAAATATGTTTTTCCAGATTCGAGAATTCCATAATGAGGCGTAAAATAAACACTATTTCCTTCTGTACGAATCAACTGGTCTTTTACTTTTACTTCAACGTTTGCCTGTTTTTTGCCACTCGGAACGGTAACAGACTCATCAGAAGCCCTGATAGTATCAACCCACTTTCCGTCTGAATCATAAATTGAGATAGAACCTGTTGAAGAAACTATAGGCTCGTTGTCAAATGTGATTCTGAATTCACCGTCTTCAAATACATTTGTTGCTTTTGTTGCTGGGTAAACACTTGTAAGTGGTCCATAATCATCTATTTTGTTGAAATCTTCGACAACAACTTGAATTTCAGCAAAAATGTAATTTGCACCTGCATTCATTACTTTAATTATTGTTCCTGTTGTAGGAGCAATACCGGTTATTTTCAGATTTCCTAATTTGTCATCTTCTACTTGGAGCAGTGATTTGTCATAATCAAGAGTTACGCCTGAATTTTCTCCGCCTGCAGTCGATGTATATGACACTGTTGTCTCGTTATTAAGGAGAAGCCGCGCAGAATTTGCTCCAAGAGAAAGCGCTGAAAGCACATTTTGCTCATCCAGTCCGTCAAATTTATAAGTTACATCTCCAAACTTAATCTTGATATTGCTGTACTTTATATTTTTTGCAGTTGTACCACCGAAAGCTGGATAAACAACATCGCTTTGTGCATGGTAAAGAGGCGTTGTGTTTGTGCCAGTTGTGCCATTTTCATCTGTTACAGAGTAAACTACAGAATTTGTTGAAGCATCTCCTGTATAATTTTTAGCTGTAAATTCTGCTTTAAAATGATATTTTTTGCCTGTTGCAAAACTAACTGAAGGCGAAAGACCGTTTCCGCCACCACCTAGTGTACAGCTTACATTTTTAATATTCTGTGCAGTAACAAGGGAATATGATTTTCTGTTACTTCCAGTTACAGAAATAAATCCAAGTCCAACATGACCTGATGTAGAAACAACTTCAATATCCGCTTCAATTGTTACATCTTCTGTCATGTCTACAACTTTATTGAATACGAGATAACCTTCCTGACCACCACTTGAAGCAGAACCTGTAATTGTCATGTCAGTATCTGTCCAAACGGTGTCAGCAGCATTGAATTTTACAAGATGCGCAGTTCCTTCAACTTCTGTACCAGAAGCCTTCATCTCAAAAACCACAGTCGCAGTTTCGCCTTTATTAATTACCGCGCTAGCAGTTCCGCTGTACAAAACGCTGTCTTTTTTCAAGGTTAAAGTAAAGTTCCATTTTCCTACAGGAACTTTTACGCTTGCTGCGTTTTTAAGGTCAGCATTGTCTGCCCAAGAACCCAATGTTTTTTCAGTTCCAGATTCATCAGTTCCTTTAAGAACAATGTCCGCAAGAACGGCGTCGCCTGTTTCAAAAGCGATTCGTCCGTATTCTGTTTCTGTCTGCGTTTCGTTAGATTCCGCAGTATCCAAAAATGAACAGCTTGCCGCGGAAAAAAGCAATACCGCAGAAGCAATTATTGACAAAAGTTTTTTCATTATTTATCTCCAGATTTTGTTTTTAAACTTAATTTCAACCTTCATATCGCCAGTGTCGTCTGAACCACCAGAAGAACCGCCTTCACCTTCGCTGCCACTACCACTGCCACTGCCTTCACCAGTGCCACTGCCTTCACCTTCGCTTCCAGAAGTCTTTTCAGTTACAGTAATAGTACAACTTGCGTCTTTTCCACCATCTGCTGTTTTTACAGTAATAACTGCTTCTCCAACAGCTACAGCTTTAACAGTACCGTTTTCAACAGTTGCAACGTTTTCTTTACTAGAAATCCAGCTTACATTCGGATTTGTTGCATTAGCCGGCTCAATAGTTTTCGTAAGCGTAAGAGTATCGCCAACTTTAAGTTCGGCACTCGTTTTGTCTAAACTAACTCCCGTAACCGACACATAGTCATCGCCATCATCATCCGATTTACAGGCAGTAAACGCAGAACCAAATAAAGCGATTGCCGTCAAAACAGCCAGCGCTTTCCACATTTTTTTCATAGAAAATCCTCCATTTTTTGCAAAAAAATCTACCGAGCAGCCGGCAGATTTCCGCTTATATTAAACTTTAAGCGGTGAATAAAATTTCATAAATATAAGTTCTGAGCAATTTTATTAAAAATTTTCAGCATTTTTGACTAATTCTGTCTAAAAAAAACAAACTGTAATATTTATTTTATAAAATATTACAGTTATAATTATAAAATATGCTTATTTACACAAAACTCTAAAAAAAATGATTATATTTTAACATTTTTAATAGCAGAATTTTACATTTTTAATTTTTTTTGGACAAAATATAACCTTTTATAACCTGCGTTTTGCTCACATTAAGCGCTTATTTTTTCGTTTTTTTTATTTTAAGGGAGCACACCACAACCACAAACCGGCTTCTGCACGGTTCCGCTTACGCTCCATTCAAAATCGGAAAAGTTTTTTCCGCTTTTGAACGCTCCGCGCCGTTCCGATCCGGGCTAAGTTTTTCCGTAAATGAGGCATTTTCTCTTCCTGTTCTAATAGGAAAATGTTTTTTGTTTTAAGCGGAAAGG
>NZ_DAVZIU010000011.1:0-51868 GCF_052273165.1 Treponema berlinense
TCTTTGGCCAGATAAAAGCCAACCAAAAATTCCGCAGATTTCATCTTCGCGGTTCAAAAAAAGTCGGAACAGAATGGGGTTTGTTGATGCTTGGTTATGATTTTAAGCAAATTGCAAGACTGAGCTAAAAAACTGTTGACAACTGGAAACCGCTTTATTATTGAAAATAAGATTCCTCCGCACATGACAATCGGAGCTTTTCATTCATCTAAAAAAAATGAACAAAAACTTCTGCAGCTTGTAGAAGAATTCTCAAAAAATCAAAAATCAGGCATTATTCAATTCACCAAAATTGGAAACTTCAACAATAAAGTTCTTTTCTTAAAACCTGAAAAAGATGAATTTTTAGCTGAAATAAACAAAAAATTACACGAGCTTATTCTTCCAAAATTTGAAAAAGGCGAAAACGGATATTATACACCTGAAATCTGGTTTCCTCACACTACCCTTGCCACCAGATTAAATCAAAATCAGTATACTGAGATTTTGAACATTGCCAGTAAAATTGAATTACCTTTGGAATCAAATATCTCCGAAATTGCAGTTTATCAATGCCCGCCATTTGCAAAATTGAAGTGTTTTGACCTTAAAGGCTAAAAATCACCATTCTCCGTTCATCTCATCCACAGAATCCCGATCGCCCGTATCCGCATTGTCCGCAACTTGAGAATAATACGAGCAATAATCCTGTGCAGGATCATCAGAAAAATAATCCCGTTTTCCCTTTGCTGATCTGATTTCAAAATCCGCATAATCTGAACATTCATCGTCAAAATCTTCTTCGTCGTAATCCTGTCCATAATTATGATATTGTCTTTGCGACTGCCCTTGTGTTCCGATATATGCAGAAACTATAAAAAAAATGATACAAAAAAATATAAATCCGAAAATAATTCCCATTTTTCTTCCTCCTTTTGCCATATGATTTACATTATAAACTGCAAGAATGACAAGGAATGTCGCTGTATTTTTTGACTTTGATTTTGAATTAAATTAAAAATAGATTTTTTTTCCGAGCCAGACTCCCGCTATACAGCCTGCTACGCTCAAAAAAACATACAGCCCACAAAGTCCGCAATTTTTGGTCATAAAAAGATTATAGGCTTCGAGGCTGAATGTTGAAAATGTTGTAAATCCGCCACAAACTCCTGTTTTTAGAAAAAGGATCGTATTTTTTGAAATATTTTTGTTTTCTGCGATTCCGACGACAAATCCAATAAGAACTGCGCCTAAAAAATTTGTAACAAGCGTCAGAATCGGGAATTGTGTTTTGACAGGAATAAGGCTAATTGCATATCGAGCGCAAGCACCTATGGCTCCTCCCAAGGCTACGAAAAAAAAGTTCATTTTTTAAGACAATTTTAATGTTCTGCCATTGGATGGTCTTCTAACTTGCCCTTGTGCAAAAGATTGACCGCCCTATTTAAATAATGGAAAGTAATAAAAATTCCCCATACAAAAATCAGACAGAACGCCATAAGACAAATTGCCGAAAGATCTTTCATAAAATACGAAATAATAATTGCAAGTGTAACAGTTGCCTGAATTGACAGTAAAAACAAAATTGCCGCATTTTTTGAAAAACCAATATTCAAAAGTTTGTGATGAATATGTGCCCTGTCAGGACTAAAAATCTTTCTGTGCTCACGCAACCGTCTCCAAATTGCTGCAATTACATCTGTCAAAGGAATTGAGCACATAAGAACCATCATTGGAATTTCGCGGAAATTAAATCTTGGATTGTCAAAAAAGAAAAATGGAGAAACAGCAATCAAATATCCTAAGGTTTGACTTCCGCCATCGCCCAAAAATATTTTTGCACTTGGCTTGTTCCAATACATAAATCCGAGCAAAGATGCGCAGAGCATAAAATAAATAAGGCTCATGCCGTTATGTGCTTGAAAAAGCATAAAACCTATTGAAAGACAGGCAAAAAATGAAATTCCTGAACAAACACAGTCCATTCCGTCAATCAGGTTATAAGCATTTACAATTGAAATAATCCAAAAAAAAGTAAGAATTTCGCCGACAAAAGGCGGAAATTTCCAATATAAAAATGTTGTAAAATGATAAGGGCTTACACTCACAACTAAAGCTGCAAGCATCTGCATTAAAAACTTTAATTTTGCGTGCATATTAAAAATGTCGTCCAAAATTCCAAAAATAAGAATAATTGTAAAACCTATGAATAAAGGCCAATAAGAACTAAGCACTACAATTTTAAAAACAAAACGAACAAAAAACCAGACAATTAAAAGAGAGGCAAAAACTGCAATTCCGCCAAGGCGAGGAATGTTTCCTGTATGAATTTTGCGCGGATCAACTTCATCATAAAGGCTTAACCGTTTACAAATTTTAATAATTAGCGGACAAAAAACTAGAGATAATACAAATGTGCCAAGAATGGCTAAAAGCATGCAAAACTCCTTCAAAATACATACTATGAGCCTATGAGCCTATGAGCCTATGAGCCTATGAGCCTATGAGCCTATGATAAATTTTCAAACTGTTTTTTGCAATATTAAATTTGTAGTTTTTTCAAAAAAAACTACTTTTATAGATTTTTTTAACTAAATTTTATAAATATTGCTTTTCATCCTGCCCTTCAACGCCTGCAAACAGCTCTACAAGGTTTTTTGCCGGACTGTTGTTTATTTTTTGCAGAAGAACTTCTTCAATTTGAAAAAATCCAACGTCAGCACTCATATGCACTTCGATTTTTATTGGTTTTTCTTTACCTTGAAGAATTTTTACTTTTTCGATTGAATTTGCAGAATATTTGTGAATATCGCCAACAGACGGTTTTGAATTCATTTCCATAGGAATTCGTGCACGACCTTTTGTCATGTCGCAACCATCGGCAATAAGAATAAGACCTGCTTCTATAGAATGAATTTTTCTTGTTCCCATGTGACCAAGAATCCCTTCAAGCGCCATAGAACGGATTATAACCCGCCGGTTCAGGTCTTTTGATTCTGGAAGCACAGTTTTTAAAATTCTTTCTATCATGTTGAATGCCAAAATCCCTGAATAAAGTTCATGATCCTGTCTGCCAATCGTCATTCCAAAATCGTGAAAAAAGCTTGCAATTACAACCGCTGTTACGCTGTCAGAAAAACTTCCGGCATTTTCGTTTTCAAGGCTGGTTTTTATGCCACAAGTGTAGAGAATTTTAAGCATTTTGAGCGCATTCCGGCAAACTGTGCGCATATGAACAGGTCCATGGTCGTTAAAGCCAAGACGAACTATCGAAACAGTGTTTGCGTAATCCTGAATCGCCTGTACTTCTTCATCGTTGATTAAAATTTCGATTACTTTTAGAGGAAGCTCGTCTTTTTCGGGCGTAAGTTCAATTATTTCTTTTGCAAGCTGAACCAATTTTTGGTCAACCGACATTTCTTTTACAGATTTCATAATGTTATTATAACATTAAAAAAGGTTAAATTTTCATTTATATGAAGTTTTAACCTTTTTTTAACAAAAACTAATATTTTGGTCAATTTTTGCGGCAGGGATTGGAGTACCGCCGAAGGCGTCGTTTTGCAAAGCAAAACGATGGAGCGCGAAGACGCGGAAGTACGCAAAGCCCGGTTTTAGACTGTCGCAAGACTGTCTAAAAGCCGCCCGCATACAAAAATTACAGATAATCTGCCAGGTCGTAAATCAGTTTTTCGGTTTTTTCCCAACCAAGACACGGATCGGTAATTGATTTTCCGTAAACTCCATCGCCAATTGCCTGTGCACCGTCTTCGAGATAACTTTCAATCATAAGTCCTTTTACGATTTTTTTTATGTCTTCAGACGAATGGCAACTGTGGATTACGTCTTTTGAAATTCTTATCTGCTCAAGATATTTTTTGCCGGAATTTGAATGGTTGCAGTCTACGATTACGGCAGGATTTTGAAGTTTTGATTCGGCATAAGCGTCAATCAGCGCACGCAAATCCTCGTAATGATAATTTGCATGAGCCCGACCGTAAGCATCTACATATCCGCGTAAAATTGCATGTGCGAGAGGATTTCCGTCTGTCGTTACTTCCCAGCCACGGTACAAGAACTTTTGATGAGCCTGGGCGGCTGTGATTGAATTCATCATTACGGAAATATCGCCAGAAGTTGGATTTTTCATTCCGACTGGAATTCCAACACCACTTCCGACAATTCTGTGCAACTGGTCTTCGACGGAACGAGCGCCAACTGCAACGTAAGCGAGCAAGTCAGAAAGATAACGGTGATTTTCTGGATAGAGCATTTCTTCGGCGCAGGTAAAGCCAGTTTCTTTTACAACGCGTGTGTGCATTTCGCGGATTGCAATGATTCCAGCAAGCATATCTTCGCCTTTTGTCGGATCAGGCTGATGCAACATGCCTTTATAGCCAGTTCCCTTTGTGCGCGGTTTGTTTGTGTATACGCGCGGAATAATAAAAATCTTGTCCTTAACTTTTTCCTGAACTTTTACCATACGGTTCATGTAGTCGAGAACGGCAGTTTCGTTGTCGGCAGAACAAGGTCCGATAATCAGCAAAAAGCGGTCATCTTTGCCTTCAAAAATATTTTTTATAATCTGATCGCGTTCTTCTTTAATTTTTGCAACTTCTTCTCCAAGCGGAAACTGTTTTTTTAATTCAGCCGGAACTGGAAGTTTGCGAACAAAGTTCATCTGCATATCCATAAAATTTTCCTCCGCAAAAATCCGCACAAATCTGGCAGATTCTTTCGTTTCTATTTATAGTAATTATAACAAAACGACTATAAAAAATAAAGTAAAAAGTTGTCGACTGTAAAAATATAAACGTGTTAAAAGCTTTTTAAGCACATTTTTTTGTGTAAGAGAAGCGACAAATACTCTTTTTATACACTAAAACTTACTGAAAAATATATATTTTTACAAACCTTTGTTCAGATAATCCAGCGAATACTGCAATGTTAGAGCAGCGGCATACGCCAGACTTTCTTTTGCCAAGTCGAAATGTTCGTTGTGATGCGGCCAACTGTTTTTTTCGCTGTCGGAAGAGCCTACGTGGACATATGTTCCAGGAGCTTTTCTTGAATAATCTGCAAAATTGTCCGAACCAAAACGCTTTTCCAAGTCTGTAATTACATTTTCTGGCGCTGTAATTTTTTTTGCCGATTCTACAACTTCTTCTGCTGTTTCTTTTGGGTTTGTGCAAGGATCGCAAATATCTTCAATCTCGACTTCTGCCCTGCCCCCAAATTCTTCTGCCGTATTTTTTGCGATTTTTTCAACTTTTTCTGCAAGTTTTTTGCGGCTATCTGCGCTAAAAGTGCGGATTGTTCCTTCAATTTCGGCTTCGCCGGCAATTATGTTGTACGTTGTCCCAGAATGAATAGAACCGATTCCCAAAATAGCTCCTTCAACCGGCGAAATTATTCTCGAAACAACAGTATGAAGTTTTGCAACAATTAAACTTGCAATAAAAACAGAATCCACTCCGTCCTGAGGTCTTGTAATATGAGCCGCTTTTCCGTGAATTTTGATTTTTATTCGGTCGCAGCTTGCCATGTCCGCTCCAGTTTTTACAGCGATTTTTCCAACTTCCATTCCCGCCTGAAAGTGAATTCCAAAAGTTCTGTCAACCTTGTCCAAAACACCTGCTTCAATAATCTGGCGAGCGCCTTTGCCGATTTCTTCCGCAGCCTGAAAGCACAAAATAACTTTTCCAAAAAAATCCGCCTTGTGTTTTAATAAAAGCTTTGCCGTTCCAAGAAGATAAGCCGCATGTCCGTCGTGCCCACAGGCGTGCATAATTCCAGGATTTTGACTTTTATATGGAACCTTATTTGCTTCCTGAACAGGAAGAGCGTCTATGTCTGCCCTCAAAAAAAGAGTTTTGCCGGGACGCCCGCTGTCAATTTCGGCGATTACGTTTGTTTGGTCAACTCTGTAAGGAGATAAACCTAAAGCTTTAAGTTCTTGCTCAATTCTGTTGCAAGTTTCAAATTCTTTAAGCCCAAGTTCCGGATGAGAATGAAAATAGCAGCGCTGTTCCCACATGTATTCCAAAAGATTTTTTGCTTCTATAAAGAATGGTGAATTATTTTCTGATTTTGCAGAATTTTCTTTTGACGATAAATTGTTCATTTTTACCTCCCATAAAAAGTCAAGATTAAAACTTCAGTTTTAGAATTGACTTTTTAAGATGTTTCGCAACAAAATGAGAAACACCTTATGATAAGAAAGTTTGCAACGCAAACTTGTAAAGATAAAAACAGATGTTGTTTTCAGCTGTTTTTATCTTACACTCCGCCTTATCTGTAAAAAAAAATATTTTATATTCCCCCTGTATACCTATTGACATACTAGGTTGTTTTGATATATTTGTTATATATTGCTTTTACCTAGTTAGTCAATAGGTTTTTAGAAAAAAAATAGAAGTGCTAGGGTATGTAACCGCGCCGAAGGCGGCCACTGGACTGAGCAAAGCGAAGGAAGCGGCTGGAGCGAAAGCGCAACGGTGGAACACCCGACCTGAGCAAAGCGAAGGAAGCACCCAAAAAAATGCAACTCACAGGAGGTTTTTATGAGAGTTACAAAATTATTTTTATTAACAACTTTAATTATTTCTGGAGCGGCATTGATGGGCTGCACAAAAAAGGCTGAGTCCAACAAAAATGCGGATCCGGCAAAAAAAACGCTCACTTACAGCCGTTCGCAAGGACCTTACACCGTGCTTTTTGAAAACGCGGTTAAACCGATTCTGGAAGAAAAAGGCTACACCTTAAAAGGCTACGACTATTCTGAACTTTCTTTGGCGGACGATGCTGTAAATGGTGGCGATGTTGATTTTAACGTTGAACAGCACACAGCCTACGCTCAAAACTATAACAAAGGAAATAACGGACATCTTGTTCCGATTACACCAATTCCGACCGTTCCAGCGAGCATGTTTTCGAGCCATTACAAATCGACGAACGAAATCAAGAATATAAAAAACCCAAAAATTGCCGTTCCAAACGACCCGGCAAATACAGCCCGAGCTTATACTCTGCTTCAAAAAATCGGCTGGATTACTTTGCGCGAAAATGTAAATCTTTCGACAGTCACAAGTGAAGACATTGCGTCAAATCCGTACAATATTCAGTTTACCGAAATGAAAAGCTTGAACATTCCTCAGGTTCAGGACGATTTTGACTTTGTAATAATTACAGGTTCAATCGTTTACAATGCCGGAATTGACGCCAGCACAGCGCTCGCAAAGGAAGATGTTCTTCCTCACTTGATTTTGCAGGTTGTTGTCCGCGAAGACAATGTAAACTCCCAATGGGCAAAAGACTTAGTTGCCGCCTACCACAGCGCAGAATTTAAAGCTTATCTCGAAAAAACAAATTACGAAAATGGACTTTTCTGGGTTCCAAAAGGATACGAGTTCAATTAAATTCTGCAAAGTTTAAGGGCGTTGCCGCCGCAAGCAGCGGCCGGGCTTTACAGGGTTCCGGCTTTCGCCTGCATTTGCGGTTGCAAGCAACCGCAAACGGCTTTGCCGCCCTTACAATCCCTAACGCAAAATCCAGGAGTTTTTATGAAAAATATTATCGAATTTAAAAATATCAGCAAAACTTTTAAATCCAAAAATTCCGAAGTTCACGCTCTAAAAAATATTTCGCTTTCCGTACAAAAAGGCGACATTTTTGGCGTAATCGGTTTTTCTGGAGCTGGAAAATCAACTCTTGTGCGCATGATAAATGCCTTGGAAAAACCAACTTCGGGAAGCGTAATTGTAAATGACGAAAATGTTCTTGAATTAAGAGGCAAAAACCTTCGCGGTTTTCGAAAAAATATCGGAATGATTTTTCAGCATTTTAATCTGCTCGAAAGCCGCACGGTTTTTCAAAATATTGCAATTCCTTTGGAACTTGAGCATTGGTCAAAATCAAAAATTACAGCCCGCGTAAATCAGCTTTTAAAATTTGTCGAACTGGACGAAAAAGCGAATTTTTTTCCAAACGAACTTTCTGGCGGTCAAAAACAGCGCGTTGGAATTGCACGGGCTTTGACCCTCAATCCAGAAATTTTGCTCTGCGACGAAGCAACAAGCGCCTTAGACCCGAAAACCACAGATTCAATTCTGGAGCTTTTACAAAGAATAAACAAAGATTTAAACGTTACGATTTTGATGATTACACACCAAATGAACGTAATTCAAAAAGTCTGCAATAAAGTTGCTGTTCTGGAAAAAGGCGAACTTGTCGAAAGCGGAAAAGTAATCGACGTGTTTGGAAATCCGCAAAAAGAAACTACAAGAGGTTTTATCCGCACTGTAATTAACGACCAGTTGCCAGAAAGTGTAAAAACTTATTTACAAGATTACGACAAGCCTCAAAAAGTCGTTCGATTGCGTTTTGACGGAAAAAACGCCGACAACCCGATTATGTCGCTTGCGATCAAGGAAACTGGCGTAAATATTTCGATTTTGTACGGAACAGTCACAGAACTTGAAGGAAAAGTTGTCGGTTTTCAGACAGTGCAGATTACTGGCGAAGAAAAGCAATTAACGGCAGCAGAAACTTTTTTTAAGGAACACAAGGTTCCGGCAGTGGAGGTTAAATTATGATATTTGGTATCAGCGCTTCAAAAATCTGGCTCAGCATAGGACAAACTGTTTATATGGTAGGAATTTCGCTTTTGGCAGGACTTTTAATCGCTTTTCCGCTTGCAATAATTCTTTTTTTAACGCGAAAAGGCGGAATAAAGCAAAATCAAATTATCTACAATATAATAAGCGCAATTATAAATATAATCCGTTCAGTTCCATTTATAATTTTGATCGTATACATTATGCCGTTTACAAAAGCAATTGTCGGAACCCGCGTAGGCTCAACAGCAGCACTTGTTCCTCTTACGGCATACATTGCTCCGTATCTTGCACGGCTCATAGAAAACGCACTTTTTGAAACTGACAAGGGAATTATAGAAGCAAGCCAGGCGATGGGAGCAACAATTTTTCAGACGATTTTTAAATTCGTTCTGCCAGAAGCAAAAGGTTCGATTATTTTGGGAATTACGACAGGAACTGTTGGTTTGCTCGGAGCAACGGCAATGGCTGGAGCTGTCGGTGGCGGCGGAGTTGGCGATTTAGCTTTAACTTACGGTTATCAAAGATTCAACACCCCGTTAATGACAAGCACAGTTATAATTTTGATTATTTTTGTTCAGATAATCCAAGTGATTGGAACTTTTTCGGCAAAAAAGCGTTAGCGCTGTGCAAGGCGGCAAAGCCGGTCGCCGCAGGCGACTGGAGCGTAAGCGGAACCTGGAACATAGCGACGGCTTTAGCCGGAACGCCCGAATTTTATTTCTGATTCTAATCGTTTACGTAAAGTTCCGGTTTGTAATAATGCTCGCGCATCGCAAGCACGGCTTCTTCGAGTTTTTCGGCTTTCATAAGTTCGAGAATGTGCGAGTGCTGTGCGTAAATTGTTTTTAGGGCTTCCAGTTTGTTGTCAGAATAATAGGTCGAAATAAATGCCATTAAAGTTTCTTTGGCATCATATTCTTTGACCAGCATTGAGTTACCTACACCTTCGATTATGCAGCGCTCAAAATCGTGCGTAATGTCGACATATCCAACCGCATTGCCTTCGTCCAAAAGTTTTTTTTGTTTTTGAAGCTGGGCTTCGAGTTCCGGCAAAACTTTCTGCATTTTTCCACTGCGATAACAAAAACGGTACGCTGCAACTACAAGAAAAAAAACAACCTGTAGAATTTCGTTTACCGTCGTTTTGTCTGGATCGATTACAAAAAATCCCATATTGTGCTTGTATTCTATCAAGCCTTCTTTTACAAGCAGATTTATGCTTTCACGAATCGGAGTGTTGCTTACACCGAGAGTCCGGCAAAGTTCGTCAAGATTTATATTTTCGCCACGCTTAAAATCCTGATTTAAAATTCCATTCTTTAAATATTCATAAACCTGATCACGCAAACTAACTTTTTTAATCAAACCAGACACAGCTAACCCCCATTGGTTATTATGCAAAATATGGTTTTATTTTAATATATCGTGCATTAAATTTCAAAGGAAATAGATTGAGTGTAAATAAGTCGAGTCTGGCTGGGGCTGGCAGAATTTTTTTGCGCTTTAAAAATTCTTAAAACGTTTTATTTTGTCTGCCTATTGCCAGTCGAATTTTATTTTAACTTTCGGTTGATTTCTGAAAGCCGCTCGAGAGCTGAGTTCAAGGTTTCGTCTTTTTTTGCAAAATGAATCCGCAGATAATCGTTTATATTTTCCTTAAAAAAACTAGAGCCTGGAACCATTCCAACTCCAACATCCCGGCAAAGAATTTCTGCAAACTCAAGATCGCTCGTTACGTTGAGTTTTTTCATATAATCTTTAAAATCAATCATTATGTAATAAGCGCCTTCCGGAACATTGTGCCTAAGACCGATTGAATCCAGGCCTTTGCACATTATGTCGCGCTTGTGAGTGTATTTTGCCGTCAATTCGTCGTAATATTCCTGCCCGAATTTTAAACCGGTAACTATTGCTTCCTGCAAAGGCGCGGCCGCTCCTACCGTCAAAAAATCATGAACTTTTTTTATACGGTCGGTAATTTCTGGAGGAGCAATTGTATAACCAAGTCGCCAACCTGTAAGCGAATAAGTTTTGGAAAGCGAGCCACAGACAATTGTTCGTTCTTTCATGCCTGGAAGTGCCGCCATATAAACCATTTTGTTCGGTGCGTAAATAATATGCTCGTAAACTTCATCGGTTACAACATAGGCATCGTATTTTTTTGCAAGTTCAGCAATCACCGTCATTTCTTCAAGAGTAAAAACTTTTCCGCACGGATTTGAAGGATTGCACAAAATCAGTGCTTTTGCTCCAACCCTAAATGCGTCTTCGAGTTTTTCTGGATCAAAACTGTACTTTGGCGGAACAAGTGGAATATAAACCGGTTCTGCGCCAGAAAGAATAGTGTCCGCTCCGTAATTTTCATAAAATGGAGAAAAAATCGCAACTTTGTCGCCAGGATTACAAATAGTCATCATTGCCGCCATCATCGCTTCTGTTCCGCCACAGGTTGTCACAATTTCGGAATTCGGGTCGACAGGAATTCCCATCAATTTTGACTGTTTTATCGCCAACGCTTCGCGAAAATTCTGCGCTCCCCACGTTAACGAGTATTGATGAAAATTTTCGTAAGCAACCTGCGCAAGCCTGTCCAAAATGGGCTTTGGTGGTTCAAAATCCGGAAAACCCTGGCTTAAATTTACAGCATCGTATTTTAACGAAATGCGCGTCATTCTGCGTATAACCGAATCAGTAAAATTTGCAGTTCTAACAGATAAAGATTTCATTGCTATTTTGCCTCTTATCTAAATTTTTTTTTTATTATTTTGGGCCATTTTTGTCAGCCAGCTTTGCTGTCAGCCAAAAACCGGGCTTTGCAGGGTTCCGGCTTTCGCCTGCATTGCTCCGCTTCGTTCCGCAACGGCTTTGCCGCCCTTCCAATCCCTTGGCTTTAAAAACAAAGGCCGCTCGTTTTGCACCAGTTATTTTACATAACTAATTTTTCTGTTCAATATTTTTTCTGGGTCAAACGCCTGTTTTATAGCATTCATCAATGCTACATTTTCCTGTGGAGTCTGCCCAAAGAAAAATTCGCGCTTGCTTACACCAAGTCCGTGTTCACCCGAAATCAAGCCTCCAAGACTGAGCGTGTGTTCATACAATTTTTTGAGATTTTCGTGAAGTTCTTTTTGCCAGACTTCTTCGCTCCGGCTACCCCGAACCACACACAAATGGACATTTCCGTCACCAGCGTGTCCAAAACTTATCATTTGCATGCCAGTTTCTGATTCGAGACTGTTTACATATTCCACAAATTTATCAACCTGACTAATCGGCACAACAATGTCCAAAGGCTCCTGCTCGCTCACCGCTTCCACAGATTTTACAAGACAACCGCGCACCCGCCAGATATTTGTGCTTTGTTCGGTGCCGTTCAGAACAAAAACGCCCCGGCTTATGTTTTTTACAATTTCTTTTAATTTTAAAATAGCAGCGTCAATTTCCGCCCTGCTTCCGTCAAAAGTAATCAAAAGATAGGCTTTGCAATCAGCATCAGGATAATGAATATTTTTTTCGGCAGGACTTACGCTGTTCAAAAATTTTTCGCCCATTTCGACAACTTTTCGTTCAATAAATTCAACTGCGGTCGGATTTATATTTGCCTTTAAAATACGCGGAACAGATTCAATTCCAGTCTTAAGACTGTCGTACGAAATTAAAATGCTTGCAGAACTTTCCGGTTTGCCAACGAGCTTTAAAAGACATTTTGTTATGACGGCAAGTGTTCCTTCAGAACCTATTACAAGGTCTTTTATATCAAGACCAGTTGTATCTTTGCGGTTTTTCGAACCAGTTTGAATTATTGTTCCGTCCGCAAGCACAAGTTCCAGTCCCATTACATAATTTCTTGTAACGCCATATTTTACAGCACGCATTCCGCCGGCATTTGTCGCTATGTTTCCACCGATTGATGCTGTTTTTTCGCCAGGATCTGGCGGATAAAAAAGCCCAAGGCTTTCTACATATTTTTGAAAATCCTGCAGAATAACGCCTGGTTCAACAGTCGCTGTAAAATTTTCCCTGTCAATTTCGAGAATTCTGTTCATCTGCGAAAAATCGACTATAATTGCATTTTCAAACGGAACTGTCGAACCTACAAGATTTGTTCCTGCTCCACGCGGAGTTACCGGAATTTTATTTTTGTGGGCAAATTTTAAAACTTCGCTCACTTCCAGCGTCGACTTTACAAAAACAAGAGCTGCCGCTTTTCCCTGCTTGCGCCCCAATGTGTCCGAAAGAAATTTTTTTTCTATTTTTTCACCGTAAATAATCCGGCTTTCGTCTTTTATAATTTTTGAAAGTTGTTTAATTTCTTCCATATATTACATTTCCTTTTTAAGCGGATACCCCGGGGCGTTGCGGGGTGTCCCCGCTAGAAGGGGTAGCGGCCAACAAAGTGGACGCGCAGGGGAATACTTTCCCCTCCTTTTTAATCGCAAAAACCTCCAAACAAAAAGTCCGGAGGTTGAGTCTGTTTTTTATTCTGAGAGGCGGGCAGAAAGTTCGTCTTCGTCCCAGCCTACCTTGATAAAATATCCGCCATAATTTTCGTTAAAGATTCTTTCGGTTTCGGCCGTCTGAAATGCTGCTACGACTTTGCGGAAAAGTTCCACCTTTGCTGAGTCTTTGAGGCTTTCGGCATTTGCGGCAATCAAGTTCCAGTAATTTTTTTCAGTAAGGCTCGTGTCGGCAAAGATTGCGCTTTCTGTTTTAATTCCAAAGCTCAGAGCGTAGTTTCCGTTGATAATCGCCGCATCTACGTCTGGCAATGCTGAAGGAATTGTGTTTGCCTTGAGTTCTTTAATTTGAACTTTGCTCGTAAGAACATCGTTGATTCTCGGATTAAACCCAGCATTTTCGTTGAGAGTTACCAGTCCTGCCGCCTGCAAGACTTTGAGTGCGCGTCCGCCGTTTGTAACGTCGTCTGGAATTGCAACAACTGCGCCATCTTTAAGTTCTGCTACAGATTTTACTTTTGTTGAATAAAGGTTGAGCGGAATTATGAACGTATTTCCTACAATCTTTAAATTGTATCCGCGAGAAGCCGAATCTGCTTCCAAAAAAATTCTGTGCTGGAAAGCGTTAAGATCAATGTCGTTGTTTGCAAGCGCTGTATTTGGAGTGCTGTAATCTGTAAAAAGCACAACCTGAAGGTCAATTCCTTCCGCCTTGAGCACTTCTTTTGCAGGTTTCCAAATTTCTTCGTACATTGCTCCGACAACGCCAAGTTTTACTGTGTTTGATTTTTTTTCACCACAAGAAGTAAAAAAAACCGAAATAAGTGCAAGCGCACTCGCCAAAATCGCAATGTTTTTTTTCATAAGAATCTCCCTTAAAAGACCTGATTTTTTAAAAAGTCTTTTTGTTTTTTATTTCCTACTAAATCGCTAGGTAAACTATATTTTGTTTATACAACTTTTATTTTTTTTATGCAATAGTTTTTGTATTTTTTTGCTTTTTTAAGCAATTTTTTTAATGCGTGTGTTTTTTTATAAAATTTGTTCCTGCCCATTGAATAAGATTTACAACAATAACAAGCAAAATAATCGTAAGCCAGGTTATGTCCTGCATATTCATATCGTGTCCGTACTGAATTGCAAAATTACCAAGACCGCCAGCTCCAACTGCTCCTGCCATTGCCGTCAATCCGATCAAACTTACCGTCGTAATCATAGTTCCACGGACAATCGGACCAACGCTCTCTTTCAGGTAAACCCGAAGAACAATATCCCACGGACTCAACCCCATGCTCACAGCTGCTTCTACAAGACCGGAATCAACTTCTGCAAGAGCGGTTTCAATCTGCCGGCTAAAAAACGGCACAGTTCCAAAAACCAAAGGCACAATCGCACCGCGGACATCAATCGAAGTTCCCATAATAAGCCGGCTCAACGGCATAACTCCCGTAAGCAAAATAATAAACGGAATCGAGCGGAAAAAATTTATCAGTTTATCCAAAATCTGATAAACAATTTTGTTTTCGAGAATCGCTCCTTTTTTTGTAACAACAAGGATAATTCCAAAAGCAAGTCCCAAAACAAAACTTATTGCGCCAGCCCAAAGCGTCATTTGCAAAGTTTGAACAATCGAAATTCCAAAATTCACATAACGCTTATTCGCCATCAAATTCGGAAGAATTTTTGTCAAAAACTCAAGCATTTTTTAAAACCTCCACGCCAACATTCTCTTCGCGGATATGTTCAAGAGCGCGTTCAATCGCTTCTTTTTTTCCGCTGATAATTGCAATTGTTCCACCGATTGGCGCATTCTGAACAATTTCAATTTCTGCAAAAATAATATTCATCGTCACATCGTAAATTCGCGAAGTTGCACTGATTAAAGGTTCGCTCACGTTTTTTTGAATATACGAAAAACGGACAAGATATTCGCCTTTTTCCAGATGAACAACTGGACTGTTTTCTTCAATTAATTCTTCGATTTTTGTTAAGCTCGAAGTCGCCTTAATAAAGCGTTTTGTAACTTCATTCTGCGGATTTGCAAAAATATTGAACACATCTCCCTGCTCAACAATTTTTCCGTGTTCCATAACCGCAACTTTGTCGCAAATCTCTTTTATAACTTCCATCTGGTGCGTAATAATTACAATCGTAAGCCCCAGTTTTTTATTAAGTTTTTTTAGAAGTTTTAAAATCGCCTTTGTCGTTGTCGGATCAAGAGCACTCGTCGCTTCGTCGCAAAGTAAAATATCCGGGTCGTTAGCAAGAGCACGTGCAATCGCAACACGTTGTTTTTGCCCACCAGAAAGTTGCGACGGAAAATTTTTATCCTTGTCGTTAATTTCTACAAGTTCCAAAAGCGAATGAACTTTTTGCGAAATCTGCTCCTTAGAAAATCCAGAATGTTTTAACGGAAAAGCAACATTTTCAAAAACATTGCGGCTTTTCATCAAATTAAAATGCTGAAAAATCATTCCAATTTTTTTTCGTTCCTGCCTCAGTTCTTTTTCCGAAAGCGAAAGAAAATCCCTTCCTTTTACAATCACCTGTCCCGAAGTCGGTCTTCCAAGAAGGTTAATCGTCCGCACCAGAGTCGACTTTCCTGCGCCGCTAAAACCGATAATTCCATAAATTTCGCCTTTTTCAACCGAAACAGAAGCATCTTTAACCGCGTCAAAAATTTTTCCGTCCTGCTCAAAGGTTTTAGTTATGTTTTTTAATTCAATAATTGCCACAAAAACCTCCATTTTAAATTTTTTGGGCCATTTTTGCTTTCGCAAAAACCGGGCTTTCCGTACTTCCGCGCCACAGCGCTCCATTCCTCCGTTTTACTCCGGAACGCATCCGCGGTACTTCAATCCCTTGTCCATAAGGACAAGGCCGTTCGCTTTAGCGAACACATCAATAATCGAGTTTTGCGCCAGCAAAATCTCGCAGCGTGCCTGCCACGCAAAAATCCCTTGTCCATAAGGACAAGGCCGTTCGCTTTAGCGAACACATCAATAATCGAGTTTTGCGCCAGCAAAATCTCGCAGCGTGCCTGCCACGCAAAAATCCCTTGTCCATAAGAACAAGGTCGTTCGCTTTAGCGAACACATCAATAATCGAGTTTTGCGCTAGCAAAATCTCGTACCGTGCTTGCCACGCACAATTTTTTTCTATAAATATCGCTTTGGAAAAATCAAAAAAAATGCTATAATACTACCAATTCTATAGGTTATTCTTATAACACTTCTAAAAATCCCCTTTTTAGAAAAATTTTTCCTGGAGATACTTCTATGTTAAAAATTTCAACAAAGGGTCAATACGCGCTTTTGCTTATGACCGACCTTGCAGAACAAAACCCTTCAAAATACGTAGCGCTAAAAATTTTAAGTCATCGCCACAACCTGAGCATAAAATATGCCGAACAAATTTTAATGCAACTCAGCAAAACCGGACTTGTTGTCGGTTTGCGCGGAAATAACGGCGGCTACAGGCTCGCAAAAACTCCAGACCAATACACAGCTGGAGAAATTTTACGGGCAATGGAAGGCAACTTAAGCCCAAAAGGCGTATCCGAAGGAAATACAGTTTCTTCCGTTGGAAACGACGCTTTTTGGCAAGGTTTTGACGAAGCGGTAAACCAATACGTTGACAGCATTACCCTCGAACAAATTGCCGAAAAAAACCGCGAATTTAACGGTTTTGACTACGTAATTTAATTAAAAAATTCAATCCTCCATTCAATTATTTTTAAACTCGCCGCAAATCGCTTTAAGCGCCGCTTCGAGAATTTTTCTTGGAGTGGCGCAATTTATTCTCTGGAACTTCTCTCCTTCAATTCCAAACATTGTTCCACGGTCAAGCCAGACTTTTGCCTTGTTGAGAATTTTATTTTCAATCTGAGCGTCCGTTAATTCAAAATTAGAAAAATCAAGCCACAAAAGATAAGTGCCTTCTGGCTTGTAAACCTTGATTTTCGGGCAATTTTCCAAAATATACTTTTCTACAAACAAAATATTCTGCCAAATATACGAACGAACCTGCTCAAACCATTCGTCGCCGTCAGAATAAGCAGCAGTGGCGGCTTCAATTCCCATAAGAGGAGGCTCATCGTAGCCAGTACATTCAATCTCTTTTATAAAAGAATTCCGCAGTTTTTCGTTCGGAATTACGATATTTGAAAACTGGAGTCCTGCCAAATTAAAAGTTTTGCTCGGAGAATTGCAGATAATTGAATTTTGAGCGACTTTCTCAGAAAGAAGCGCAAAAACTGTGTGTTTTTGACCTTCAAAAGTTATATCGCAGTGAATTTCATCGCTTATAACCAAAACGTTGTGTTTTAAGCATATCTGGCTCAATTTTAAAAGCTCTTCTTTTTTCCAAACCCTTCCGCCAGGATTGTGAGGCGAACACAAGATAAAAAGTTTTACTTTTTCAGAAACAATTTTATTTTCAAAATCTTCAAAATCTATTTCGTAATGTCCGTTTTTTAAAACTAATGGACTGTTCACGAGTTTTCTTTTTTGATTGATAATCGATTTAGAAAAAGGATAGTAAACCGGCCGCTGAATAAGAATAGAATCGCCTTCAGAAGTAAAAGCGCGGATTGCCATGCAAATTGCAAAAACAACTCCAGGAGTATTAACAACCCATTCGGTTTTAATTTCAAAATTGTGCCGGTTTTTGTACCATTTTTTCAACGCATCGTAATAACGAGAATCTGGCCAGCTGTAACCAAAAATTCCGTGGTCGCAGCGTTTTTTTAGAGCGTCTGTAATACAAGGAGCTGTCGGCCAATCCATGTCGGCAACCCAAAGACTGAGCGCGTCAACAGGTTTATTGCGGACTTCTGCCAAATCGTATTTTACTGCCAGGGTATTAGAACGGTCTGTAATTTTATCAAAATCAAAAGTCATTTTTTCTCCTATAAACTCCAGTAAATAAGTTTATTTTTAGTTTTAAATGCGCCAGGGATTGGAAGGGCGGCAAAGCCGTTGCGGAGCAATGCAGGCGAAAGCCGGAACCCTGCAAAGCCCGGCCGGCACTCTGTGCCGGGGCGCCCGCTTTTTAATCTTCCAAAGCCTGCTTTATATCATTTTTTAAGTCTTCAAAATTTTCGATTCCGACAGAAAGCCGGAGTAAAGTTTCAGTTATGCCTTTTTCCCTGCGTTTTTCTTCCGGAATTTCCGAATGTGTTTGAGTAAGCGGATAAGTTACAAGGCTTTCTACTCCACCCAAGCTTTCCGCATACCGAAAAATTCGAATTTTGCGTAAAAATCGTTCAACCGTTTTGCTGCTGTCCAAATAAATCGAAATCATGCTTCCAAAACCATTCGCCTGCGATTTGTGAATTTCGTGTCCTGGAGTTTCTGGCAATCCAATGTACAAAACTTTTTTTATAAGTTTTTCAGTTTTTAAGTATTGAGCCAGTCTTGTGGCATTTTTACTTTGTTTTTCCAATCTGACCGTCAGAGTTTTTAATCCGCGGATTGTAAGCCAACTGTCAAAAGGAGCAAGCATTGAACCTGTAGTTTTTGTTATAAAAGCCATATTTTCGGCAATTTTTTTGTTATTTGTCGTAACAAAACCAGCGAGAACATCATTGTGCCCTGCAAGAAATTTTGTTCCCGACTGAATTACAACGTCAGCGCCAAGTGCAAGCGGTTTTTGATAATAGGCGGTCAAAAAAGTATTGTCGACAACAAGAAGCGCTCCGTGCGAATGAGCAAGTTCTGCTGTTTTTTTAATGTCCGTAATCGTCATAAGCGGGTTTCCAGGAGTTTCGATAAAAACGATTTTTGTATCCGGACGAAAAACTTTTTCAATCTGATCAAGACTAGAAGTGTTTACAAAAGTTGTTTCGATTCCCTGTTTTTTTAAAATTGTGTTAAAAAGCCTGACAGAACCACCATAAATGTCGTCCGAGCTTATAATGTGGCTTTTTGTTTCGAGCATGCTAAAAAAAGCAGTTTCTGCTGCCATTCCGCAACTAAACGCAAAGCCAAATTTTGCTCCGTCGAGAGCAGCTACTGTTTCTTCTAAAAATTTCCGCGTCGGATTGGAAAGCCTTGAATAATCATAACCAGTCGACTCTCCAAGTCCCGGATGAGCAAAAGTTGCCGACTGAACAAGCGGAACAGAAATCGCTCCCGACAAATCCACAGATTTTACATCTGAACTACCTTGAACACAAATCGTATCAAAACAATAATTTGAAAATTCCATAAAAACTCCGCAACAAAAAACAGCAAGGCTAAAAAAAACAATATGCCTGTTGTAAAAAAAAGAATAAATAAAAAGAGAAGTTGCCCAGGAAAAATTTAAAAAGCAGGAAATTTAATCTGAAAAAAAATTAAAGGGCACGAGGAGAAAGGCACATGACACCGTTGCGGAAATTCTGGCGTACGAGTTTTTCAAAATAAACTGCCATTTTTCATGCACCTCCAAAAAAGATGGTTTTACTTTAATAAAAAAATAATTTTTTGTCGATAGGCCGATAATTTTTTTACAGACTGTCAATTATGCAATTTTTTCTGCAAATTCTTCACTCTGCAACTTTTTAAATTTAAATATTTTTGACGCAGTTCTGTTAACAGTTGTCGCAGTTCAAAAAGTTTGCTACATTTTTTAACAAATACCGATTAAAAATAATTTTTTTTACTGCTTGACATAAAAATTATTACCTAGTATATCTATCGGCAATCAAAATATCGACAAAGGAGATGTAAGATATGAAAAAAATCCTGGCAATCACATCGGCTTTACTTGCAGCAGTTGCAGTAAACGCACAAACAGTTCTCAAAGTTGGAGCAACTCCAGAGCCACACGCAGAAATCCTCAACCTTGTAAAAGATGATCTCAAGACACAGGGAATCGACCTTCAGGTAATCGAATTTACAGATTATGTAACACCAAACGATGCAGTAGAATCAGGCGACATTGACGCAAACTACTTTCAGCACATTCCATACCTCGAATCGTTCAACAAAGAAAGAGGCTATCACCTTGTAAATGCAGCAGGAATTCACGTTGAACCATTTGCAGTTTATTCTCACAAAATCAAGTCGCTCTCAGACCTCAAAAAGAAAGCCTCAGTAGCAATTCCAAACGACCCGACAAACGAAGCACGCGCGCTTTTGCTCCTTCAGGAAGCAGGACTCATCACTCTGAGAGAAGGTGCAGGAATTGAAGCAACACCTCTCGATGTTAAAAAGAATCCTCTCAAACTTAAATTCAAAGAAATCGAAGCCGCTTCGCTCCCACGAGTGCTTGACGATGTTGACGTTGCTGTAATCAACGGAAACTATGCTCTTCCAGCAGGACTTTCTGCAAAAAAAGACGGACTTTTTGTTGAAGGCTCATCTTCACCTTATGTAAACGTAATCGCAGTAAAAGCTGGCAACGAAAACAAACCTGCTATCAAAGCCCTCATCAAGGCAATCGAAAGCGAAAAAGTAAAAGAATACATCAACAAAAAATACCCAAACGGCGAAGTTGTTACAGTTTTCTAAAAACTTTTAAATTCGCAGGACTCTGTGAAAATCTTTCTGTAAATTCCTAAAAAGTAGGCACTGTGATAAAATAAACACAGGAGCCTGCTTTGGCAAAAGAAAAATACCACCACACAAAGTCGTAATGACAGAAGGAAAAAGAGAAATCGTCAGAAGCCTTCTTTCTGAATACGACATCAAAAACAGTAAAGTCCAGCATTAGCGAAATTGAACTTGAAGTTCCACAGGACCGAAAGGAGTTTTATAGGGGAAAACGACATGCCCCCCATGACTTCTACCAACTCGAATGTGCTAAACTTTTTTGTATGGAACAGACATACACCGTAAAGGAAGTCGCGGAAAAACTAGGCGTTTCTCCCCATAGGTACGGACAGCTGCACGGGAATCCGCAACATCTGCGCCAATACAGTCGCCCTGATGGACAAGATGCTTCCCGTGGCAAAGTCAACCGATTTCTAGAAAAAGTAAAGTGGACTAGACGAACAGAGAAACTGTGGGCATTATTTTTTCTCGTAGACAAAGCGGATCTTATCGTAAACACGCAGAAATTCTACGCATGGCTTTGCGACGAGGTCAACACTGGAGAAATGATGGAAGCCGAAACGGAAGGGCAGCTCGGATATGAAAATCTGAGCGTTCTGACAACTCCGATTACCGTAACGGTTACAAATCAAAAACCTGTCAAATCCTTTACAACTTCTGCTGCAATCATAAGGCCTGCAACCGGCGGAACAAAAGCATTACTTCCTGGAGTCTGCCTTTTTAAATGTCCGCAATTTTTTTCTTCAATTTCATCAGAATTAAATTCATCTTCTTTCGGAGGAATTACTTTTTCTGTCGAAAAAACGCATTTTAACCGTTTAATTCCGCGTTTTTTAAGTTCGGTGCGCATAACTCTGGCAAGCGGACAAACGCTCGTCCTCGAAATATCGGCAACTTCCAGCAAAGACGGATTAACCTTGTTTCCGGCTCCCATGCTGCTTATAACCGGCACTCTGGCTTCTTTTGCCTTTTCAATAATTGCAAGTTTTCCAGTTACAGTATCAATACAATCAACGACATAATCATAAACCGAAAAATCAAACTGACCGGCGGTTTCCGGCGTAAAAAAAACTTTGTGCTTTGTAACCTTGCAGTCCGGATTTATGTCATAAATCCGCTCTTCGGCAGCATCGACCTTGTTTTTTCCAAGCGTCGAATGAAGGGCAAAAAGCTGGCGATTTATATTTGACAGGCAAACTGTATCATCATCAACAATATCAATTGCTCCAATTCCAGAACGAACAAGAGCTTCGACAACGTAACTTCCAACTCCGCCAATTCCAAAAACAATCACTCTTGAAGCAAAAATTTTTTCCATTCTGTCCTTACCAAAAGTAAGGCAAATTCTTTCAAACTGATTTTTCATAAATAAAAATTATTCTTCGCCCTCAAAATTTTCATCAGACTCCTCATCTGCATCAATTTCGTCGTCGTAAAACTGATCCAGAAAATTTTGCAATTCTTCAAATTCTTTTTCGTCGCGTTCTTTTGAATCTTTTGTCCGACCATCAACTATAAAACTTTCGCAGTACATTTCTAAAGTTTCGATAATAAAAACAAAATCCTCTTCTGCAAGCTTGTAAATATCAAAAACTTCGTGAATTTCAGGCAAAAGCCTTTTTAAGCGCGCAATTGAATCATCATATTCCACCGCAATCCGTTCATTTTCTCCGTCAGAACGCAACATATCCGTCCGCTCATCCAAAATCTGCGAATATATTTTTTTCAATGTCTTTAATAAAAATTTGTCTTCTTCATTCATAATTATTTTAAATTTTATACTCCAAACTTTGAGTTTTATCAATCAACATTAGAAAATGTCAGCCTAAAAAAACAATAAAACTTAAAATTACTATTACGATTTAAGATAACCAATTGAATTTAGACAATGACTCTACTAAACTACCCTAAAGGAAAAAACAAATGGAAAACCAAAACAATAAATTTTTAAAAGGGATTTTTTTCATCCTTCTATTTTTTTTAACAATTCTGTGCGGAATGCTTTTTAAGGTAATGGCAGATGTTTTTAAACCTGTCGTGCTTGCTATTTTGCTGTCTCTTGTTTTTTATCCTCTCATAAAACGCCTCTGCCTTTTTATAAAACTTCCCTGGTGGCTTTCGACCGTAATCGTCTACATTGCATTTTTTATCGCATTTTTTCTTGTTGCAAACATTCTTACGGCAAGTTTTAAAGCAGTTGTTCTTGCAATTCCTCGCTACCAGGAACGTTTCAATGCAATTCAAGATTCAATCCGTCTCGCAATCGAAGCCCATCCAAATTCCAAATTTTTTGCACTTTTAAATTTTGACGAAGAAGCTTCTCTTTTTGCAAATTTAAACAACCAGTTCAATATTCTTGAATATTTAAAATCTCTTGCGATTGACTTTACTGGTTCTGTCGTAATTTTTATGAAAACTCTTTTTCTCGTAGTCTTGCTCTCAATCTTTCTGCTTGCAGAATTCAAAAAGACCAAGCACAAGGTTCGACTTGCATTTACAGACGAACACAACCTACGCGTTATAAAAATCGTGCACAACATAATAAAAGACACAACTCATTACATCTCAATTAAATTCGTAATTTCGCTTTTTACCGGAATTTTTATTTTTATTGCATGCGCAATTACAAGAATGGACTTTCCTCTAGTCTGGGCTTTTTTGGCTTTTTGCTTCAATTTTATTCCAACGTTTGGCTCAATAGCTTCCTGCGCAATCACAATTCTTTTTTCAATCATCCAGTTTTATCCGTCGCCAGTTGCTCCAATTATAATCGGAATCTGGGTTATTGCAGTAAATATGATTCTTGGAAACGTAATTGAACCAAAAATTGAAGGCGACAACCTCGGTATTTCGCCGTTTGTTATTCTTGTTTCGCTCTCTCTTGCCGGCTGGCTCTGGGGAATTTTGGGAATGATTCTTGCAGTTCCGTTAATGGTTATAATAAAAATTGTCTGCGAAAATATCTCCTATCTAAAACCAATTGCCGTTTTTTTGGGAAACAAAAGTAACTAAATCACATTTTTTGCCTTGTAATTCCCGAACCAGCCAGTTCACTCACTCCGCCGTTTTTCTTTACGGCTTGAATTTTCTGGTCAAATTCTTGAATTACAGCGTCAATGTGCGTAATTATTCCAAGCATTTTGCCTTTGTTTTGAAGAGATTTTAAAGCGGCGATTGCCTGAGTCAAAGGTTCTCCGCTCAAAGTTCCAAAACCTTCGTCCAAAAACAGAGAATCAACGCGCACATTTCTGCTTGCAAGTTCAGCAATTCCCAAAGCAAGAGAAAGACTGATTATAAATCTTTCTCCGCCGCTCATATTTGTAACAGAACGGTTATCCCTCTCGTCAGGATAATTTTCGTCATGAACAACAAAATCAACTTCACCAGGTTTCTGCACAAGCGTATATTTTCCAGAAATTTCAAAAACATAACGGTTTGCAATTACCAAAAGATTTTTTAACGCCAAAGATTCGACAAAAACTTCAAAATCTTCGCCAGTCGATTTTCCGATAAACTTTTGAATTTGCTCCCAAATAGCTTTCTGTCTTGCACACTTTTCAAGATTTTGACGGGCGATCTTTAAAGCTTCTCCCTGCTTCTCATTTTCCACCAGTTGATTTTTTATGCTTCCAATCTGCTGGTTTGCCTCGGCAATTTCCTTTTCAATCTCATTTTTTTCTGCCAAAAGCTCATTTTTAGAACAATCCGTCTTTTTTTCGTTTTGAATTTTTTCAAATTCTTCGGTTGAATTATTTAAATCCCGTAAAGTTTCAAAATTTCGTTTTTTTAAATTTTCCTGCTCTTTTTTTAATTCAGGAATTTTTTCCTTGCTCAAAAGACAGTTTTCTAGTTCCAAAACACTCAAAAAACCGTTTTCGGCAAGTTTTTTTTCGAGCGCGAATCGTTTTTCCTGCAAAAACGGTTTGTTTTTTTCGATTGTAAGCTTTAAATTTTCAACTTCCGAACAAATTCTTGCTTTTTTTTCCAAAACCCTGCTTTTTTCTTCAGCAAAATTTTCTGCCAGTTTTTTTAATTTTTCGGCTTTTTCTTTTAAAATTTTTTCTTCAAAATCAACATTTTTTTCACCAAAAATTTTTTCGCGTTCAAGCCTTTTTAAATTAAAAATTTTTTCTGCTTTTTCATATTCAACTTTTTCTTTTTCGAGATTTTCTTTTATCTTTTCTATATCAAATCCATTTTTTTGAATTTTGAGTTTTTCAATTTCATCAACACAGTCTTCAAGTTCCACTTTTTGCTGAATAAACTTTCTGCTTCTTGATTCCAAACCGCTTATTAAAAACAAAATTTTTTCTTCAGTTTCATTTTTTTGAACTTTGAGCGACCAGGGCAAAAGTTCCGAATTGATTTTTTCTACAATTTTTGAAGATTCTGTATCTTTTTCCGCAAAATTTTTCTTTAAGGCCTCAATTTTGTTTTTTCCAACAGAAATTTGCAGTTCAATTTTTTGAAGTTCCGCCCTCCCCTCTTCAATTTTTTCATTCAACTCAATAATTTCGTTTTTTACCAGACTTGATTTTTTATCGTTTTGAACAAAATCTTCTTTTTCTGCGTTTTTTTCACATTTCTTATGAAATTTTGAGCCACAAACAGGACAGGAATTTCCATCTTTTAAGGAATCTCGGATAATCGTCGAAACCAAAATATAATTTGAATTTACGAGATTTTTTAAATTTTCAGAGGATTTTTCCAATTCGGAACAAATTTCGTCTTTTTCAGAATTTGATTTTTCAAATTTTTGCTCTTCTCGTCTTAATTCACTCTCAAGCTCCGCCAATTTTTGTTTTTGAGCAAAAAAACTGTCTTTTAATTGAATTAAAACTGGAAGAATTTGCTGCAATTGTTCATCAGCCGAATTTTCTTTTACAAAAAACAAAAGCCTTTGGTTTTTCTCGTCTAGTTCTTCAATTTTTTTGCATAGCTTTTTTAGATCGCTCTTTTTTTGAATAAATTCGTTTTCGGCATTTGTTTTTCGCTCAAGGCAAGTATTCCAGGTATTTTTGAGAGGCACAAGTTCAGCATCTATTTTTCGCACTTCATTCCAAATTATAGAATTTTCTTCCAGCTCTTTTTCTGCATTTTCCCTCTCTCTTTTTGAATCTCCGGCATTTTTTTCTGCAATTGCCGATTCTGCTTCGATTTTTTTCAATTCAATTTGCGAAAAATTCAGTTTTTGCTCACTTTCCGTCTGCTGTTTTTCTAAATTTTTAAAAGTGACGTATTCAACTTCGCACTTTCCGGCATTTTCCGCTTTTAAAAGAAGCTGTTTTTTTTCTTCAAATTTTTTTTCATCTTCTTCAAACAACTTTCTGTTCTGAACGGCGGAATCCTTTTTTAAACCTGCATTTTCGAGCAAATCCAGCCAATTTATCGAATCAAGAATTTTTGCTGTTTTGTTTTGATTTTGACTTGTTTTTTCAGAAAAAATTTTCTGGCTTTCTTTAAGCGCATTTACTTCATCTTCTGTCAAAACTTGAATTTCCTCTGTTTTTTCCTTTAATTCCTTAAATTTTTTAATTTCTTCATTTGCCTTTGTCCAAATTTTCTGTGCAAAAATTCTATATTTTTGAGTTCCGTTCAATTTTGCAAGAATTTCCGCTTTTTTTCGAGAATCTCCGTTTATAAAAGTGTCAAACTGGCCTTGCGCCAACATAACCGACCGGCAAAATTCGTCATAATCAAGGTGAATTATTTCCGCAGTTCTTTTTGAAACCGAATCTCCCGTCGAAAAAGTTTCTTTTTGCTGAGTTTCAAGATTTTTTATATAAAATTCACATTTTTTCAAATTTCCATTACAGTTTCCGCGCGCCTTGCCCTGCTCAAAACTCGACTCGAATTTTCCATTTTTACAAAAATATGTTACGCGCGCCATACAATTTGCGGTGTGGCGAGTCATAACTTCGTTTTCTGACCTTAAGCTTTTTTGTCTTGGAGTCCGTCCGTAAAGAGCAAGCGTTATCGCATCCAAAATTGTAGTTTTTCCAGAACCAGTTTCGCCACTTATTACAAAAAGGTCGTGATTTTTTTTATAATCTGGATGTTCAAAATCAATGCTCCAATAACCTTTGAGCGAATTTAAATTTTCAATTTCTATTTTTAAAATTCTCATCTGCTTAAATCTCCGTTTTTAATGCCACCGATTCAAAAAATCATTCTTCCGGTTCATTTTCCATTTCAGCAAAAGTTTCCATAAAAAAAGGAAGATAAGTTTTTACAATCTCATTTTTTTCTTTTTCAACCTCTTCCGCAGTTTTTCCTTCAGTTTCAATCCTGCTTTTTGCCAAAATTAAATTCTCGAAAATTTTTTCAGGTTTTAAAGCCGCCATTTCTTTCATGTCGTAAGTTTCGTTAAAAAAATCACCCGAATTTTCGCTTTCTTGAACCCGAAGGTTTACGACATAGACATTTTTTTCTTCGAGCGAATTTATAAGTTCTTCAAGCTGATCGTAAATATTTATTCCAGCTTCTTTTTTATAATAAAGTTCCAAAAAAGTCTCGACGGTCGTTTTTTTGTCCAGATATTTTTCAAGTTCTTTGCGAATTGTCAAAAAATCTCCGTTCAAACGCCTGAATTCCACAGTTTTTGGAATTTCAATTTTTTCTACTTCTGTAGAATTCTTTTCGGCATTCACGCTCAAGACAAACCTTGCAAGATTCGCTTCGTCAAATCCCATTACAAAAGGCGAGCCAGAATATCGAATTTTGTTATTTTTACAAACCATTGTCGAATAATGAATATGTCCAAGCGCAACATAATCAAATTCTTTCGGAAAAACTCCAGCATGAACCGACCCAAGTTTTCCAACAACATCAAGCATTTTTCGCCCATCATCGCCAGAAATTTCTTTTTTTACGTTTTCAAACCTTCCTTCAAGGTCAGCCGCATAAAGATGACCTGTCGCAATAAGCGGAATATTTCTTCCAGCCCTGACTTTTTCCGCTTCCTCATAAACTTTTTTGTAAAAACTTCCATAAGCCTTGTCGCAAAAAGTTCCATCTTCCAAATTTTCATCGCAAAATTCTCTCAGTTCCGATTCTCTCAAAAAAGGAACCGCCACGCAAACTGCCCTCGCCTCCCCTTCTGAATTTTTCAATTCAAAAACCATGTCCTTAATCTTTAAATTTGCCGCAGAACCAACAATAAAAATATTGAGCGCACTCAAAAGAGACTTTTCAGAATCAAGCAACATTCCAGAATCATGATTTCCGCCGACAATCACAACATTTTTACAACAAGTTCCCAAAAGAGAAAACAAAAAATCGTGAAAAATCGTTTTTGCTTCGATCGAAGGATTTACCGTATCAAAAATGTCGCCAGCCACAACCAGAGCTTCGGCATTTTCCAAAACAATCTCGCCCTTGAGCCACTCAAAAAATGCCTTAACCTCAACAGTCCTGTCAATATCATGCATCCTGTTTCCAAGATGCCAGTCAGCCGTGTGAATAAATTTCATTTTTTTTCTATTTATATGGGCGGTTCGTCAACAAGTTGCCGCCGGGCTTTGCGCAGTTCCAGCTCTCGCCTTCATTGCCGGATTTTTCGCGGAAAAATCCGGCAACGCTCCGCGCTGCTCCAATCCCTACCGCAATATAAATTTTCCCTGAATATTTTTTTTTATTATAAACCGTCAAAAAGGACATATACAGTCCCATTTAACTTTTTTGATATTTTAAAATAAAATATTCTCACAGATAACTAGACTGTTACATAATTTTCTGTCTACCTTAAATGTAACACTTTGGTTATCTGTCCGAAAATAATTTCTTTTTGCCTTTATCTTTTTGAAAACTTAAAAACTAAAAAAAGCCCTCAAAACCGCTTCATTTTTCTGCAATCGACAAATTACTCAAAAATAAAAAATAAGCGCGTCTACGGCAATCCTCGCGCGTCAACTTTTTGTTTAGATTTTTTCTAACATTTCTAATCTTTTTTATTATCTTTATTAGATTTTTTATTATATTTTTATCAATCTTTTATATTAGATTTTATCTAATCTTTCTAAGTTTTTATTTTAGAAATCTAATATTTCTTAGATTTTTTATTTGCTTTTTTCTAAAAAATATGATTAGATATTAAAAAGCATAAAAATTCATAAAATTTTGAGGTGGGCCAAAATGAAAAAAATAGCAGTTGCCATTCAGAAGGGTGGAGTAGGCAAAACAACAATGAGTCTTTCGCTGGCAGCAGAACTTGCATTGCAAGGAAAAAAAGTTCTTCTTATCGACGCAGACCCTCAAGGAAACTCCACAGGAACCTTGCTGGAATCTTTTGACCATGACCTTGCAGAAGCTCTGTACGGTGATGTTACGATTGATCAAGTTATATCGGCAACAACAGTCGAAAATCTTTTTGTAATTCCAACAAACTCAATCGACAGAAAAGGAAGTCGCTCTCTAAAAACATATCGCTCAAGCGAAGCTCAGAAAGAACCATATATCTTTGTCGACCTTTGCGACGAAGTTGAAAAACTTGGATTTGAATACTGTATTTTTGATACATCTCCAGCATTCGATGCCTTTGAAGAAGACATTATGACAGCATCTGACGAAGTTATTGTCGTTATAAAGGCAGACGCATATTCTCAGGACGGACTTCAGATTTTTAAAGACAATCTGGACAGCTATAAAAAACGGCGCCGCGTTCAAAATCCAAAATTCGAGACAATAGTCCTCAACGAAATCAACCGAAGCATAAAACTTACAGATATTATTTCTGAAGGTTTAAATGCTGGAGATTTTAATGTCGTTTATGTTCCTGTTGATCAAGATTTTAAATATGCAACAATTGAAAGACAGACAATTCAGCAGCGCGGAGGAAAAAGAGAAACTCTCGACGCTCTAAAAAAACTTGCAGATTTGATAAAATAACAGTGTAAGACAAAACTTTTTATTGGAGGAAAACAAATGCCAATCGCAACAAAAAAAATACCTCAAGAATTTTTAAATCAAATAAAAACAAACCTTACAAAAACAGAAAAAACTGAAGAAGCTCCGACAAAACCTGCCGCAACATCAGTTTCCAAAACTTCCGCCGAACCTAAAAAAGGAAAATATGCCGACGTAATGAACATAAGACTTTCCGAAGGCCGCCGCGACGAAATAAAAAAATTCTGCACAAACTGCGGAGTTTCAATAACTCAATACATTGAGTCGTCTTTTGAATATCTTTCAAAGGAAGTTGCCGCCGGAAGAATCGTAATCTCAAAAGGCGGAATTTCAAGTACCGTTAACTAAAAAACGGGTGGGAAAAAGACAAAATGGGAAAAAAAATACACAGGGAAAACAGCCTTGTTCCAATTGATACTTCGGCAGACGAGCTGTTTGAATCCCTTAATCAACTGGAAACTCAAAAGACAAAGAATGTTTTAAGTTATATTCCGAGTTTTTTTACGACAGCTTCTTTGCCTTTTAAGAATATAAATAAAACAGAATTTATACGAAAAGCCAGCAACGGAATTTCTTTGATATTAAATTCACCAACAAATGTTCCGTTTGGAAAATATGGACGGCTGATTCTTTCTGTTTTTACAACGCACGCAGTTCTTTCAAAGGAAAAAAATGTGCCTGTAATTGTTGAATTTGATTCTTTATCGCAGCTTTTAAATGAAATGCAGCTTCCACGGCAAAGAGGAAAAGACATTCTTGAACAGCTTTCGTGTTTTACAAGAGCGACATTTTCATTTGAAAAAAAAGAAGAAATTCAGCTTCAGGCAAATTTATTTAAGGAATTATATGAACCTGGAGAAAGAATTCCAAAAGGTCCTGTCGAAGTAAAGACAACGACAACAGGAACAATTCTTTTTACAGATGGAGTGCAATTTCAAGAGATTATAGATCCGTCTTCAAAAAGTCAGCGCGTTGGAAAATTTAAAATTATTCTTTCTGCAAATTTTGCAGCTTTTTGTCAGACACATGCAGTTCCAATTAACTATACAGTTTATAAAGATATTACAAGTCCAGTAGGAAAAGATATTTATGCCTGGCTTGTTTACAGAAATAATGGACTTATGGCAGAAAAACCTGTTTTTATTCCAAGAGATAAGCTGGTTGAGCAATTTATGCCTGTTGCAGAAGATTCTGATCCAAAAATTGCGAATGTAAATTATTCTCGAATAATCGATCAAATAAGAGAAATAAAAAAAGAATATTATCCAGAATTAAAGGTTGATATTGATAAAACTGGAGCAGGAATTACCTTGTTTAAAAGTCCTACACCTGTTCTTGCAGATGATGTAAGATATGCTCTTATTTCTTCGGATTTAGGAGGATTGTAACAGTTTGGTTATAAAGTTTTATGTAACAGAGTTGTTATCTGTTTTTAAGAAATCCACAGAATTTGTTTTTCTATTATTAGTTTAAATATATTATTAGATTATTATTAGATATAATGGTAGAAATAACTAAACTGTGACATTCGGATAACATGATTGTTACATAGAAAAAGAGAAATACAAGTTTCTTCTATAATATAAAGAGAAAAGCAGATTTCCACAATGATAACGTAACTGTTACATAGAAAAGCAGATTTCCACAGGCTCTTGTGGATGAATATAACCAGACTGTTACATTTTTGGATAACAAGATTGTTACATAGAAAATAGAAGAAAGGCACACGGTGCTGAACAAGTCTTTTTGATAACATAAGTGTTACATTAATTTTGAATCGATAACATTAACTGTTACAAACGGATTTTATAATTTTGGATAACAAAACTGTTACATTGGGTTTTGACAGGAAAACCTACCTCGGATGTGCAGGACGCAGTCGACCGCAGGCAGAACAAAGTTCGGCCGAGGACGATGAGCGTTAGCGAATCCGGAGCAGCCGGATAAGACGGTGAATGTGGTTCTGAATTTTAATAGAGGGTTTCTCCTAAAAGTCTTGAAGACAGGCTTACTGCCAGAATTGCAGTTTGGTTCCGGACATCGAGAATTGGGTTTACTTCGACAATTTCGGCGGATTTTACTTTTTCTGTGCCTGCCATTTCTTCCATTAGCAGAAGAGCCTCGCGGTTTGTAAGACCTCCTGGAAGCGGAATTCCCGTTCCAGGAGCAAACATCGGGTCAAGAACATCCATGTCAAAGCTTACGTGGATTATGTCGATTTTTTTGAAAAATTCTTTTACTTTCTGGACGATTGCCGGAAATCCGTGTCTGTCAATGTCGCTCATTGTAAAAACTGTAACTCCAGCTTTTTTCATTAAAGTTTTTTCGCCAGAATCAAGGTCGCGACAACCGACAAAACAAATGTTTTTTGGATCGACTTTCTGACCTTCAAAATAGAGGTTTGTAAGTTCAGAAAGTCCGATTCCTGCCGAAGCGGCTAGACACTCTCCGTGAATATTTCCGCTTGGCGTTGTGTTTGTATCGTTAAAATCTCCGTGCGCGTCAACATAAAGTACGCCGAAAGATTTATGTTGTTTTTTTGCTGTTGCACTGATTCCTGCGATTGAACCGAGCGCAATTGAATGGTCGCCTCCAAGAACGAGAGGAAATTCGTTTTTTCCAGAAATTTCTTCGACAAGTCCTGCAAGTTTTGTGCAGGCATTTACGATTGGTTTTAAATATTTTGCTTTAGGATTTCCGATATTTTGATATTCCTGCGGTTTGGCATGAAAAATATCTGTATGTTCAAAAGTCAAGTGGCCGAGATCTTCCAACCGTTGTTTAATTCCTGCAAGCCGGATTGCAGACGGTCCCATGTCCGAACCGTGGCGACTTGCGCCAAAATCGAGAGGCATTTCTAAAATGTGTACTTTCATAATGGCATTATAAATTTTTTTTTTGCGAATGTTAAGAAAGAGGGTAGCGCCATTTTTTACTTTTTTAGAAGCTCTTTTATGTAAATTGCAATTTGCAAGAGGCAACGAGTGTCGCCGTCAGAAAGGTCAACATTTAGAATTTCCTGCAGTCGCTGAAGCCGGTACAAAACCGTGTTTCTGTGAGTATTGTTTTGTTCAGAAACGCTGTGAATGTTTCCTCCGAGTTTTAAGTAAAGTTTGAGAGTTTTTAAGTAGTCTTCGCGCTTTGCATTTTCGAGTTGCTCTAGGTTTCCGAGGACCGTTTTATAAAGTTGTTCGAGAACTTTTTTGTTTTTTACTTCAAGCAGAATTTTATAAATTCCGAGATTATCGTACTTTTCAAGTTTTTCTGCATTTTTCGAAAGATTTATTGTGATTTCTGCGTGAACAAAAGCATCCTGAAGTTCTCCAGCAGAAGAGCAGTATTCGGAAAGCGAAAGTTTGGAATTGCAAAAGAATTTATCATTTCGTGTTATGCGAAAAAGTTCTTCGGTAAAAAAAGAATTATCGTTTTTTATAATGTAGATCGCTTTTCTGTTGTGAATAAAACAGCAGTAGTCGTTTTGTGAAAAATTAATTTTTGGATTTAGCGAAAATTGAACATATCGCTTTGCCTGTTCAATATCGTTGTTAAAAAAATTTTCTTTTAATTCCAGGAGCGCAATTGAAAAACTTTGTGCATCGCGAAAAACTGTATTTTCGATTTGCTTTGGATCAAATTTCTGAGTTTCAAAAATTGCACGATAGAAAAATTTTTCAACATTGTGGCTGTTTTGGCTGTCGGCAGAAATCATATTTCCGATTTCCTGCATTAAATCTACCGTATGAATTTCCCAAGGCATTGTAAACAGCGGAAAATTGATTTGGTCGCAGTAAGTTTTAATTTCCTGAGGAATTTCAAAAATATATTTTCCAGTGTTGACGATTAAACCAGAAGCATTATGACCAGCAAATTTTTCGATAAAATCTTTTAAAAAAGAACACAGGTTTTCAGACTCATTTATTCCCTCGTTTTCGGATTTACGTTTGAGCAAAAGCCCCGTTGTGATTGCAAGTTCTCCTCCACGGATAAATTCGCTAAAAGAAGGATCTTCCGTGTAATAAATCCAGCTGACCGTCTGCTTAAGGCCTTCGCGTCCAGCGACAAGTTTTAGTTTAAAAGGAGTTTCCGAAAAATTAAGGAGAGTATTTACTGTAAGTGCCATTTTTTGCCACCTTGTAACTAGTACAAAACAAAATAAAACTTTTTGGGAAAATAAGCAAGATGCACGATGCACGTTTTTTTTATTTTACAATATACAACAAAAGTCTGTACGATATTAAAATTTACATATATACTTAAATTCTTATTCAAAATTGGAGGAAAGTAATGAATAAAGCAGAACTTATTGATGCTATTGCAGCAGACACAAAACTTACAAAAAAAGATGTAGACGCAGTTGTTAAAGCTTTTACAGAAAATGTAGCAAAATCATTGGAAAAAGGTGACAGCGTACAGCTTATCGGTTTTGGAACTTTCGATGTTGGTGAAAGAGCTGCAAGAGAAGGGCGCAATCCAAAAACAGGCGAAACAATCAAAATTGCAGCTTCAAAATGCCCAAAATTCAAGGCAGGAAAAGCTCTTAAAGACAGAGTTAACAAATAGAGCGTTTATCGTATTGATAAAATCTAGGGCAGTTTCTTGTGATTTTTTCGCGGAAACTGCTTTTTTTTTGCGCTGGACGTTTGGAATATAGTTTTGTATAACTTGTATATGCAGATAAATGGTGCAATTTTTGATTTGGACGGAACCGTTCTGGATTCTATGGAAATGTGGCTTAATGCTGGCGAATTATTTTTAAATTCGCTGGGAATAAAGGCTAAAAAGGATCTTGGCGCGGTTTTGCTTCAGATGAATGTTGAGGACGGCGCTTGTTTTATTAAAAAAGAATATAAATTAAATTTGAGCGTAAAAGAAATTATTGAAGGCACAGCCAACGTTGTAAAAAAAACTTATACAGAAAAAATAAAGCCAAAGCCTGGCGTTCGGGGGCTTTTAGAATTGCTTTCTAAAAATAAAATTCCGTGTGTAATTTTAACTGGTTCTGACAGGCAGATGTTTGAAGACTGTCTTAAAAAGAATAAATTAGATGGCTTTTTTAAGGAAATTTTAACCTGTTCAGAATTAAAGATGTCAAAGTCGAATCCTGAGATTTATTCTGTCGCTGCAAAAAATTTTAATTCAAAAGCGGAAAATGTCTTGGTTTTTGAAGACGCTCCCGATGCAATAAAATCTGCTAAAAAAGCTGGTTTTTATACAATTGGAATTTATGATTCTTTTACACATTCCCATTCGGATATCTATTCTGCAAAAAAAAGCAGCGATATTTTTTGTAAAAATTTTGACGAAACTATTGAACATATTGAGAATTTGCTACGCCTGATTGGAGCAGCGCGCAAGCGTTGCAAAGAAAGGCGTGATTAAAAATCACGGTTTTCTTTGCAATGAAGCGAAAGCGGAACTGCGCAAAGCAGGTTAGATCGCAAAATTTCGTCCAGATAAACTCTCTTTTTAGTTTTTCCAGGCGTCGCACAGTTCTTTTGCCGCTGTGTATGGATTTTGCGCATCGGTTATGGCTGTGATTACGAAAAATCCGTCGACTCCCGACTGTTTTAAGGGTTTTATGTCTTTTAGTTTTACTCCGCCGCCAACGACAACTGGAACCGGGCTGATTTTTGCGAGTTCTGCAAGTTCTGCGAGCGGTTTTGTTATGACTTTGCCTGTTTCGTCGCGTCCGCAGTCTGGTTTTGTGGCTGTTTCGTGAACTGGACCGGCGCCAAAATAATCAATGTCTTTTACGTTGTAATTTTTTACATAAGAAATTAAATCTTTGGTTGGAGCGCTCAGGCCGATAATTGAATCTTTTCCAAGATATTTGCGGCAGATGTCGACTGGAATGTCTGTTTGGCCAACATGGATTCCGTCGATTTTTGCTCCGCGTTCCCTGGCTGCGAGGATTACGTCAAGCCTGTCGTTTACAACGAGAGAAACCTGTTCGCTTTTGCCAATTTTTTTTAAGAGATCGGACACTTTTAGACAGTCTTCAATCATTTCGATCGCGGACTCTTCTTTGGAGCGGATTTGAATAAAGGTAAAACCTGCTTCGACTGCGGATTTTACTACTTCTTCGACTGGTTTGTTTTTTGAGTTTTCACGGCCTAAAATCAAATATTTACTTATGTCAAATTTCATTTTTTTGTCCTTTTGTTTATTTTTGCATTTGATTTTCCAGGCGGTCGATTTTTTCTGTCATCATATTGTTATAGCCTGGGCGAATGTCCATTTTCATGATGACTTCGGTGCGGATTCCCTTTTCTGCAAGTACGAAAGTTGCATTTTTTACGACTTTCATAACTTCGTCCCATTCTCCTTCGATTTCTGTAAACATTGAGTAAGTTTTGTTTGGAAGTCCTGAGTCTCTGATTACTTTTACGACTTCGGCAACTTCCTTTGAAAGTTCATCGCCGACCCCAAAAGGTGCAATTGCTACGGCAACTAATGTATTCATTTTTATTCCTCTTTTAGTGTAAATGGATTTTCGACAACGTCTTGTGCGGTTGCATTGTTAAGTTCGTCCAAAAAACAAACCTGAAAACTTCCTGAACCGCGGCATTTTTTTTCTGCCTGTTGTCCTGCAAAGTTGTAGATTTGTGTTGCCGTCAGGGCGGCCGTAAAAGGATCGGAAACTGCTGCGTAAACGGCGCATACACCACCAAGAGAACAGCCTGCTCCAGTTATTTGTTCCAGGTAGGCCGAACCGCCTTTTGAAAAGACAGTTGTTGTTCCGTCTGTGACTAAATCTTCTTTTCCGCTTACGGCTACTGCTCCGTGAATAAATTTTGCGAGTGCGCGGGCGGCTTTTTCTGCGGATTCTACAGAATCTACTGAATCAACTCCGACTGGTCCGTTTGAATTTTCAAATTCTGAAACGTTCCATAATTTTGCAACGGCGATTATTTCGCTGGCGTTTCCGCGGATGATTGTCGGAGGATTATCTTTTAAGCCGAGGATAAGTTTGGTTCTTAGAGAGCCGATTCCTAGGCCAACAGGATCTAAAACCCAATTTTTTTTGAGTTCGTTAAGTTTTTTTGCTGTTCGCGGGATTGTTTCTTCGTAGATCGGAAATAGGGTTCCCATATTCAGGTAAACAGCGCTGCCAATTTGCGCTACACATTCGCCTTCGTCCGGAAGATAAACCATTGCAGCGCTTCCTCCGACTGCAAGTTGGGCGTTTGCAACGAGGTTTACGGTTACTGTGTTTGTAATGCTTGGTGCAAGCGGTTTTTTTGCTTTTGCGTCATTTACCGCTTTTTCGATTTTTTGTTTGATTTCGCTTGAATTCATAAAAACTCCAAAAAAAAAGCCCGCGCAAGGGCGGACCAAATTTTCTAAAAAATATTGCTCCCTCCTACAGTGTTAACTGACAGGTTCAAATGGTATTTCTCAACCGTTCCAAAAGGAACAGTACCCATGCAATTAACTGAATGATAGTTTATAAACGCAAAAAAAAGCAATAGCATTTGAAAATTATGTAATTTTTTTTTAGAATGAAATAAATGAATTTGGGAGCTGGCGTAAACCGGCTGAGAGGAAGCTTCTTCGCTTTGACCGTACCTGATTTGGATAATGCCAACGTAGGAAATCTTAGACTTCTAATCTAATTCTGTTTACGTTCCTTGCCGAGTCTGGTAAGGAGGAATCATTAAAACAACATTGACGATTGCAGGCAGCGATTCTTGTGGTGGAGCGGGAATTCAGGCGGATATTAAGACAATTACCTGCAACAAAGTTTACGCAATGAGCGCGATTACCGCTTTGACCGCACAAAATACGACAGGCGTTTTTGGAATTATGGAAGTTGAACCAGAATTCTTGCAAAAGCAGATCGACGCCGTTGTTACGGATATTTTTCCGGATTCTGTAAAGGTGGGAATGGTTTCGTCTGCCGCTCTGATAAAAATTGTCGCTTCTTCTGTAAAAAAATACGGACTAAAAAATGTGGTTGTTGATCCGGTTATGGTGGCAACGAGCGGAGCAAAACTTATGGGCGATGATGCTCTTGAGGTTCTAAAATCTGAACTTTTGCCAATTGCAACACTGGTTACGCCAAATATTCCCGAAGCAGAAATTTTGTCGGGAATTAAAATTTTGTCTGAAAAAGACATGGAAAGTGCCGCAAAGAAAATTTTTGAGCAGTATGGAAGTGCGGTTCTTTTAAAAGGCGGACACTGCGTTAACGATGCGAATGATTTTCTGTTTTTGGGTGAATCGGGCAAAGTTGACGACGCAAATCTGAAAAAAGCAGACGGAATCTGGTTTTGTGGAAAAAGAATAAACAATCCAAACACTCACGGGACAGGTTGTACACTTTCGAGCGCAATTGCCGCAAACCTTGCAAAAGGCGAGCCGATTACGTCTGCCGTAAAAAATGCAAAATCTTACATAAGCGGAGCTTTAAACGCAATGCTTAATTTGGGAAAAGGTTCCGGGCCAATGGCTCACAACTGGAATATAAAATAAGGGGAAACAAATGGAATACACGACGCAAATGGATGCCGCCAGAAAAGGCATTGTTACAAAAGAAATTGAAACCGTAGCAAAAAAAGAAAAAATGGAAGTTTCTAAGCTTATGCAACTTGTGGCGGAAGGAAAGGTGGCAATTCCTGCCAACAAGAAACATAAATGCCTTAATCCGGAAGGCGTTGGAAGCGCATTGCGCACAAAAATAAACGTTAATCTCGGAGTAAGCAGGGATTGCAAAGATTATGATGTCGAAATGCAGAAAGTTCTCAAAGCCGTAGATATGGGCGCAGAAGCAATTATGGATCTTTCAAGCCACGGAAATACTCAACCGTTCCGTCAAAAACTTACTCAGGAATGTCCTGCAATGATTGGAACAGTTCCGGTTTATGACAGCGTAATTCACTATCAGCGAGATTTGGCAAGTTTGACCGCAAAAGATTTTATCGATGTTGTAAGGCTTCATGCAGAAGATGGCGTTGATTTTGTAACTCTTCACTGCGGAATTACAAGAAAAACGATTGACCAGATAAGAACTCACAAACGAAAGATGAATATTGTAAGTCGCGGAGGTTCGCTAGTTTTTGCGTGGATGTCAATGACAGGAAACGAAAATCCTTTTTATGAATATTATGATGAAATTCTTGATATTTGCGAAAAATACGATGTAACTGTAAGTCTTGGAGATGCATGCCGGCCGGGCTGTCTTGCTGACGCAACCGACGTTTGCCAAATAGAAGAACTTGTCCGTCTCGGAGAACTTACAAAACGAGCATGGGAACACAATGTTCAGGTAATGGTAGAAGGACCGGGACACGTTCCAATGGATCAGATTGCCGCAAATATGAAAGTTCAGCAGACAATATGCATGGGAGCGCCGTTTTATGTTCTCGGACCTCTTGTTACCGACATTGCGCCAGGCTACGACCACATTACTTCTGCAATCGGTGGTGCAATTGCTGCAATGAACGGCGCAAGTTTTCTTTGTTATGTTACACCGGCTGAACATCTTGCTTTGCCGAATGTTGACGACGTAAAGCAGGGAATAATCGCAAGCAAAATCGCCGCACATGCAGCAGACATTGCAAAGGGAATTCCTGGAGCAAGGGATATAGACGACAAAATGGCAGATGCGCGCCGAAAACTCGACTGGGAAAAGCAGTTTGAATGTGCAATAGACCCAGAAACCGCAAGAGCAATTCGCGACAGCCGCGCTCCGGAGCAGGATCACAGTGACACTTGCTCAATGTGTGGAAAATTCTGCGCAGTACGGAGTATGAACAAGGCGCTTTCTGGCGAAATAATCGACATTCTGTAGGATTTTTGCAAATGTCCTACAAGCAATTTTTGCCGATTTTTTTTAATGCGGCCGTTTTGCAAATTTATATGTCAGTTTTGCAACAATAAATTTTCCTGCAAAGCGGCTCGCAAACGAAAGAAATTTCCATTTTGGAAAAGTCAAAATTATTTTTTTGCCTTTTTTTGCTTTTTTAAGACAGTGGCGCACAACTTTTACAGGATCTCTTCCATGCAAAACTTCCTTGCGCTTGCCGTTGGAAGCCACATTTGCAAAATTTGTGCTTACGCTTCCAGGACAAAGAGCACAAACTTTTATTCCTTTTGGTTCGAGTTCTGCTGCTAGAGCCACCGTAAAAGAAAGAACGTAGGCTTTTGTAGCCGCATAAACTGCAAAATTTCCAAGCGGCATAAAGGCGGCAAGCGACGAAACATTTATTATTTGCGAGCTGGAATTTAAATATTTAAGGACGCAGCTGCAAATCCCTGTCAGAGCAGTGCAGTTTAATTCAATCATAGAAAGTTCTTTTTCGGAAGAAGTCTCGTCAAAAGGACCATAAGTTCCAAAACCCGCATTGTTTATAAGACATTCAACTTCAAAATTTTCATTGGCAGCTTCGGATTTTAAAAGCTCGTCAAATTTATAAACGCCCGAAGTTCCAGTTAAATCTAGCGAAAAAGTCCTGATTTTTGTTTTTGCAGGAGAATCTGGGCTTTTTGAGCTCAAAATTTTTTCCGCTGTTTGAAAGAGTTTTTCGTTTGAGCGGGCAATGAGCCAGATTTCGCGGTTTTTGGCGACATTTTTTTTGCCGTTTGAAAATTCGTATTCGTTAAAAAGCTGGCTTGCAAATTCTGCTCCCATTCCAGAACTTGCGCCTGTAATAATCGTAATTTTTTTCATATCCACATTTTAGCACAGAAACTAAAGCAAGGTGCTAAAAAGCCGCAAAACCCTGTCCGTAAAACTCATCGAATGGTGTTTTTTGTTGTGATATTTTTCCGTAACGTTGGCTGCGATTTTAAAAAGCGATTCAAAGTCTTTTTGAATGTCAGAAATCGCGCTTGTGTTGTACATTAAAACGCCGTTTTCAAAATTGTGATGAAAACTTCTAAAATCCATATTCACAGTTCCGACAGTTGCAAGTTTTCCGTCGGCAACCATTTGCTTTGAGTGAATAAAACCAGGCGTATATTCGTAAATTTTAATTCCACAGTCAATAAGTTCACCGTAAAAAGAACGCGTAATCTTGTAAACAAGTTTTTTGTCAGGAATTCCAGGTGTTACAATTCTTATATCAACGCCACGCAAAGACGCCAGAATAAGTTCGCGCTTCATTTCGTCGCCCAAAATCAAATAAGGCGTTGTAATCCAAACAAAATCTTTTGCCCATTTTATGAGGTTTAGATAAACATTTTCGCCAACATACGAATTTTCGAGGGGCATATCTGCATAAGGTTGAATAAAACCGTCCGTTTTTGCAGGTAAAGGTTCAATTTGAGCAGGATTTTTTGAATTGTCCTGACTGTTTCCGCTGTTTTTTGCGTCATTTTCTCTATTAACTGAAATAACTGAAACTTCGCCGTTTTTATCCGATTCTTCTGTTTCTTCTATAAAGTATTTTGAAACATCTTCAAGCCTGCCTTTTTCCTGGCTGTTCCACATTTCCAAAAAAAGTTCTGTAAAAGTGTTTACGGCTTTTCCTTCAATTCTCAAACCGCTGTCTTTCCATTGTCCGTACGGATGCGAATAATTAAAATACTCATCGGCAAGGTTGTAACCGCCTGTAAAACCGATTTTTCCGTCAATAACCATAATTTTCCGGTGATCGCGGTTGTTCATAAAAAGCGAAAAAAGAGGCGAAAGCGGATTAAAGTCCCTGCACGCAATGCCAATCGCGTTCATTCTTTTAATAAATTTTCTGTTTATGTAGCCAATGCTTCCAACATCGTCGTACAAAATTCGGATTTCAACTCCAGCCGCAAGCCTTTCTTTTAAAATCGGCAACATTCTGTCAAACGCTTTTGCTTCTTCGATTGCATGATACTCAAGAAAAATAAATTTCTGTGCTGTCGCTAAATCTTTAAGCTGGCGATCAAGACACTCGACCGTGTTTCCATAAAATTTAGCGTTCGTGTTAAAAAAAACCGGAAATTTTTCAACAAGAGACAAATACTTAAACTGATTTGCAACCCGCTTGTTCAAATTTTCGAGCGTTTTAAGAACTTCCGAATCGCTTTTAATGTGTCGGACACTTTCCGCCTTAATTTTTGACGTATTATTTTTAACTCTTTTGGACTGATGATTATTTTCACTCAAAAAATAAAGCGTAATTCCAACAATCGGCAAAACCAAAATCAAAATAAGCCACGGAACTTTAAGAGAAACGCTGTAATTTTGTTTGTTGTAAACGTGAATAACAAGGGCTGCAACCAAAAAATCCGAAGCAAGGCTAATCCAGACAGAATATGATTTAAGCCAGCGGCTCACAATCCACAACCAGAAAAACTGCACGCCAAAAGACAAAAAAGTTGCGGCAAGACGGATAATGCTGGAACGCAAAAACTGCTTTAATTTAAGGGTTTTAAACATTTAGAGCCTCTTATGACATATTTAAAAAGGATATTAAAAAATTGTTAAACAGGCAAATAAAATTTTGGGCTAAAATTGCGCTCAAGCGTCCTTGCGCCACTCAGTAGCCTTCGGTGGCTTTGCCACTGCTTTGCATGGCTCCAGGACGGAGCAGGATTTTGGTAAAAACCTTTAAAATATGGTTATTTTACTACATTTTTTTTACATAATTTTGTTTAAGAAGTCAGTATTGTGCAAATACCCCCCCCCATTTTAAAATAAAACGATGTTATTATAGTTACTAACAAAATGTTTTTTGGAGGAGAAAAAATATGAAAAAAATGTTGAGAATTGCTGCGGTATTTGCTGCACTGCTTGCAATGACAAATTTTATTGGTTGTAAAAACGATGACGACGAAGAGAGCGGAAACGGTCTGGAAAACACTTATTGGGCTATGGAGGATATTTCGATAGGCGTAGTAGAAAATGTCAGCCTCACTTTAAAAAATGGTGTGTATGTCCATATCGAAGACAGTTCAAAAGGTTCTGTATATGCGGCTGATGTTGAATCTCTTGATTACAGCACACTGGACTTAACAAAGACAAATTCTGTGGATATTTCTTATTCTTCAAAAGAGTCATTCACATATGTTGTTGACGGCTCTAAAATCACAGTCACAAGCAAATACACAGATGATGCCGGTAAAGAGCAGACAACAACATTCGAAGGAACACTTGCCGCTGACAAAAAATCATTCACAATAATAGAAAGAGATGAAGGCAAAGAAGTTTCAGTAACTTACACAAGAATTGACAAAGCTCCAGCGAAGGCAACTTTAGTTATTACAGTGACTGACTCTGACGTTGCTGTTACAGAAGTAAAAATTACATCGACACTAACAGACGTAACAGCAGGAGAAAACATAACTCTTACAGCAAAAGTTTTACCAGACAACGCAACAGACAAGACTGTTACCTGGACTTCTTCTAACCCTGAAGTTGCAACAGTTAAAGACGGTGTAGTTACTGGTATAAAAGAAGGCAAAGTTACAATTACAGCAAAAGCTGGAGAAAAAACAGCTACAGTTGATGTAACGGTAAAAGCTGCTACAACTAGCGGTGGCGAGACAGCAACTCCAAAAACTGCAACAATCGCATATGATGGTTCTTCAGCAGAAAATGCGCCAACTGCCACAGGAGATGAAGGTGTGTTCTCAAGCGTGGAGGAAGCAAGTGCAGATGCTGGTGTTGTAGAAGGATACAGTTTTGATGTAGGCTACCCAAAATGGGGTTCTCAAACTTATACTGGAGATAATGGTGTTAGCAAAGGAACAACTTCAACAGGTAGCTTGATTCAATCAAGCCTTCTAGATGGAAATACGAAAATTGACTTTGCTGCAGGTGCTGTTATTGCGTATGTAACATATAATTTTACACTTTCTGCAAAATCCGATGTGGATGCTGCTGTTAAAGCATTTAACACACAGAGTTCAGCTCTTGCTGGAAAAATTGAAATTTTGGATTCTACTGGAAATTCAAAAGTAAGCAAACAGGCAGAGAAGGGCTCAAAATCAGCGAATGATGTAACAGCAGATCCTGTTGAACTTGATGCAGGAGAGTATACATTTAAATTCAGTTGGGTTTTGACAAAGGCTGCACAGCTTAAAAAGATAACTTGTGGTATCTCTAGCTTCTCAATTAAAGCGACAACAAAATAGATCTAATCCTGCATTAACTTTTAGTTAATCCCAGCCCGGCAAAAGGCAAAAGTTCCGTTTTTGAGAACTTGCTTTTTGCCGGGTTTTTTATTTGTTTTTTTTGGCTAAAACTTAGGTTTTGCAGTAAGTTTTAGCCCGGACATTAGCCAAGCCGCAGGCTGTGCGCCAGCACCGCGCGTTAGCAAGTGGCGGTTGGCCGGTTTGTGAGCTGTTTGCGCTCCTGTAAATTCTTATAACAATCCTTTTTATAACGGCAGGTTTTATAACTGTTTTTTAGTTTGACTTTGGTAAGATGAATGTTAGGCTTTTAAAAGTAACGCGAGGTTCATTTTATGAGTATTTTTCTTCAGGCTTTAGTAAATGGAATTCTGATAGGTGGGTTTTATTCACTGATGGGTATGGGACAGAACGTTATTTTTGGTGTTATGAAAATCATCAACTTCTGTCACGGTGAAATGCTGATGGTCGGTATGTATCTGACCTTTGTTTTTTCGCAGCTTGGTATTGATCCGTATGCTGCGCTTCCGCTTGTTGCTCTTTGTACTTTTGGTATTGGCGCTTTGGTTCAGCACGTTCTTATTACGCCGTCGCTCGGCACGCATAGTTTTACAAACTTGCTGTTTTTGACGGTTGGTCTTGGTCTTTTGTACCAGAATGTTGCTCTTGTAATTTTTTCTTCGCTTAACCGGACTATTGTTACTCCTTATTCGGGAATTACAATTCATCTTGGACCGGTTTCGATTCTTCTTCCTAAACTTGTAAGTTTGTGCACGCTGATTGTAATTACTGTTGGTCTTTTTGTTTTCCTAAAACATTCGACAATGGGGAAAATGATTCGCGCTGTTTCGCAGAACTCGGTTGGTGCGGAAGTTGTTGGTATTCCTGTTAAAAAAATCTATATTTTTACTTACGGTCTTGGCTGCGCACTTGCTGGAATTGCCGGAGACTTACTTACTCTGTTCTACGTAATAAATCCGACGGTTGGGGGTCAGTTTAGTTTTAAGGCATTGATTGTTGTTGTTGTAGGCGGTTTTGGTTCGATTCAAGGCGCGTGCATTGCCGGTATCTGTCTTGGGCTTATGGAAACAATGAGCAGTCTTATTATTGGACCTACATACCGCGATTTAACCGTGTTTGTTGCGTTCATAATTATTCTTGTTGTTCGCCAGATTATTCTTTTAAGACGACGATAGTTTTTTACTGGTTTAATTTTGATTTTTTGGGGGACAGATAATATGTTTGATTTAACGACTACTTATAAAAAAAGACGAGCGGCCTTGCTTGGTATTTTTATGCTGGTTTTGATTTTGCTGCCGATTATCTTTGCTAGTAATCCGTATCTTGTAAATGTTTTTATAGTTATCTTCTATACTACAACAATGTCGTTGGCGTGGAATTTGCTCGGTGGTATGACTGGTCAAAATTCTCTTGGACACGCTGCGTATATGGGGCTTGGCGCTTATGTTGCCTGTCTATTTATGACAAAAAGCGGTATGAATCCGTGGGTTGCAATTCCTATTGCAATGATTTTTGTCGGTTTAATTGCAGGTATTGTTTTTTATCCGTGTTTTTTGCTCCGCGGTCCATATTTTACCCTGGTTTCGATTGCGTTTGGCGAAACAATTCGGCAGTTTATGCTTAACTGGGAGTATGCTGGAAAAGCAATGGGTATTCCGCTTCCGTACGGCGAATCTTCTTTTGCGCAATTTAGATTTCATTCAAAAACGCCTTATTATTACATTGCCTTGCTTATGGTGATTGGCGTTTATCTGATTATGAAAAAAATCAACAGAAGTAAGCTTGGTTTTGCCTTAAAAACTATTCGCGAAGATGAGGATGTTGCAAATGCAATTGGTATAAATCCAATGAAATATAAGGTTATTGCGCTTGTAATTTCTGCTATGATTGCTGCAATGGTTGGCTGTTTTTATGCAAATTATAATCGTTATATTGACTGCGACCTTATGCTTCAGTCTTTCTCTACAGAATTTATTCTTCCTGCTGTAATCGGCGGCGCTGCTTTTGTTGAAGGTCCGCTTGTTGGTGGAATTATTCTTCTTACTTTGAGTGAATGGCTCAGAAATAAATTTGGCGGTATTTTGCCAGGAATCAACCTTATTCTTTATGCAATTACCTTGCTTTGTATTATTCGCTTTAGACCAGTTGGAATTTTGGGCTGGTATTCAAAGAGCAGAATAAAAGAATGGATTGATGTTAAGATTTTTGGAAAAAAAGCAGGGGAGGAAGTGTGATAAAAATGCGTTTTATCACTTCTAAGGAGTAGCAAATGAGCGATACACCAATCATTAAGGTAGAACATATTTCAAAAAACTTCCGTGGTCTTCGTGCAGTAAATGATCTTTCCCTCGAAATCGAAAAAGGCAAAATTACTGGAATGATTGGCCCGAACGGCGCCGGAAAATCAACAACTTTTAATATGATTTGCGGATACTATCCGCCGTCAGAAGGACATATTTTTTATAAAGGGCAGGATATTACCGATTGCAAACCTTTTAAATATACTGATATGGGAATTGCAAGAACTTTCCAGATTATGAAGCCACTTTCGACGCTTTCTGTTTTGGACAACATTGTACCGAGCGCTTTTTTTGGAAAAAACAAGGCAAAAAATTTGGCAGAAGCTAAAGATATTGCGGAAGAAGTCTTGGAATTTACAGGTCTTTATTCTAAACGCAATGCAATCGCCGGAGAAATGGGAACTCCAGACCAAAAACGCCTGGAAATGGCGCGTGCCCTGGCAACAAGACCGGAAATGCTTTTTTTGGACGAAGTTATGGCCGGTTTGAACCCTGCCGAAACTGATCAGGCGATTGAGCTGATTCACAAAATTAACGAAAGCGGAATAACTGTGTTTTTAATCGAGCATATTATGAAGGCTGTCGTAAATCTTTGCGAAAAAGTTATTGTTTTGCACCATGGAGAAAAAATTGCCGAAGGTACGCCTTTACAGGTAATGAATGATCCGTATGTAATTGAAGTTTATCTTGGAAAAAAGGGAAAATAGTTTATGCTTAAAGTTAAGAATCTTTGTGCCGGATATGGTAAAGTTCAGGTTTTGTGGAACATTTCTCTTGAAGTAAAGGACGGTCAGGTTGTTGCTGTTCTTGGTTCAAATGGTGCTGGAAAGACAACGACTGTTCGCACAATTACCGGAATGGTAAAGGCAAGCAGTGGTTCTGTTATTTTCAACGGAGAAGAGCTTGCAGACCGTTCGAGCCGTTTTATTTTGGATCAGGGAATTATTCAAGTTCCAGAAGGAAGACAGCTTTTTACTGGAATGACGGTTTACGAAAATCTGGAAATGGGCGCATACAGCAAAGAAGCAAAGGCAAAATTTGCCGAAACTGAGGAGTTTGTTTACGAAGCATTTCCAAAATTAAAGGAACGCCGCAAGCAGATTACAGGAACTCTTTCTGGTGGCGAACAGCAGATGGTTGCAGTTGCGCGCGCGTTGGCCGGTCTTCCAAAACTTTTGATTTTGGATGAGCCGTCGCTTGGTCTTGCTCCAAATATTGTTGATGATATTCTGGAAATTGCAGTTCATCTTGCTAGAGAAAAAAATATCGGTATTCTGCTTGTTGAACAGGATATTACAAAAGCGCTTGCTGTTTCTGATTACGGTTATGTAATCGAAAACGGTCATGTTGTTTTGGAACAGACGGCAGAAGAACTCGAAAAAAATGAGCACGTAAAAAAAGCATATCTTGGTATTTAGGGGTAAAAACCTTTAACATAAAAATATTGTAAACGAGTTGAATAAGGAGGACTCATTTATGAAAAAAATTACAAAAATTTTGACAGGAGCGGCTCTTGTTGCAGCGGCTGTGTTTACTGTTGGTTGTGAAAAAAAATCAGCTGAAGCGCAGACAATTAAAATTGGTGCAATGTACGCACTTTCTGGAGATAAGGCGGCAATTGGAAACAATATTATGCGCGGTGTTGATTTTGCTGTTGATATGATTAACGCTCAGGGCGGTGTAAATGGACGCAAAATCGAAATCGTTCGTGGCGATACTCAGGGTGACCCAAAAGTTGGCCGTTCTGTTGCAGAACGTCTTGTAACTCAGGATAAAGTTAATGCAATTCTCGGTTGCCACCAGTCAACAATTACAGCAATTGCGGCTCAGGTTTGCGAACAGTATAAGATTCCAGAACTTACAGCAATTTCGACAGTAGACAATCTTTCAAGCCAGGGACTCGAATATTTCTTCCGTATGTGTCCTACAAATACAGACTATGTAGAAGACCAATATCTTTACCTTAAAGATTTGGAAGACAAAAAAGGTGTTCCTATGAAGAACATTGCAATTTTTGCAGATAACTCAAACATTGGACAGGAACTTATTCGTTGTTCAAGAATTCTCGCTCCAAAATACGGATTTAACATCGTAGCAGAAGTTCAGTATTCAAGCGGAACAACAGATTTGACATCAGAAGTTTTGAAAATCCGCAATGCTAAACCAGATGCAGTTCTTTGTGAATCTTACATTGCAGATGCAATCCTCTTTACAAAAACACTTACAGAACAGAACGCTCATCCACCTGTAATTGTTGCAAAGGCAAACGGATTTGCTGACCCTTCATTTATTCCTGCAACTCCTGGAATTTCAAACGGAATTGCTTCTGTAGTTGAGTTTTCTGCTGACTTCCCTAAAGGAAAAGAAATCAATGATAAATTCAAGGCAAAATATGGCGTAGATATGAACGGACACTCTGCCGAATCATTTACTGCAATTTGGATTTTGAAAACTGCATTTGAACAGGCAGGTTCAACCGATGGAACAAAAGTTCGCGATGCTCTCGCAAAAATGCACATTGTAGGACAATTTCCGAACGGTCCAAAAATTATTCTTCCATATAATGAAATTCAGTTTGGAGATGAAGTTATTGACGGTGTAAAACATCATCACAATAACATTCCTGCGACAGTTGCTATTGCTCAGATTCAGAATGGAGAATGGACAACAGTATGGCCATTTGAAGAAGCTGCTGCTGATGTTCAGTATCCAGCTCCTTTAAAATAAAAAAAACAATAAAAATAACCAGTAAATAAGGTTAAAACGAGGCTGATGGTTTTAAAAACTGTCAGCCTTTTTTATAGAAAAATTTTCTCGCAAAACTCTTGCAAAAGTGCATAAAAAAATTGTTTCAACTTGAAAAAAACTTTACAAAAATGCTATTTTAATTGATTTTATGCAGTTTGTTGATTTTCATACGCACTTGGATTTATACAAAAACCAAAACGAACTTTTTGAACAACTTTCTTCTTTTTACGGAACAATTGTTACTGCTTCTATAGATCTTGATTCTTATAAAAAAAATTGCTGGATTGTTCAGAAAGCTAAAGCCTTGGGGTTTGAGGCAAATATAATTGCAACCTTGGGAATTCATCCGGAAAAAGTGCTTTTAGAAAAAGAAAAACTTTGTGAATACGAAAAATTTTTAAAAGAATCTCATATTATTGGCGAAATCGGAATGGATTTTTGCTGGTATAAAGAAGCGTCGCCTGTTGCACAGGAAGAAGTTTTGAGATTTTTCCTTGAATACTGCAATCAGGAAAAAAAATATTGCGTGATTCATACAAAGGACGCCGAAGAAAAAATCTGTAGAATTTTGGAAGAATATCCTTTTGCAAAGCCGATTATTCATTGGTATGACGGGCCGGAAGAAATCTATAAGGAATTTGTCGGTCGAAATTATATGCAGACTTTTGGTTGCGAAACTATACGCTCAAAGCATATTCAAAAGCTTTTGGAGCAAACTCCGCTGAATTTGATTTTGGCAGAAACCGACAATCCTGATTCTGAGAAGTGGCTTGGCGGAACTGATAGTTCAATTTTTTTAATAAAGAGAATTTACAAAGATATTGCAGAAGTTCTTGGGCTTAAAATAGAAAAAATTGCTAAGACTATAAATGAAAATTCTGCAAAAATTCTAAGTTTTGGAGCTAAAACTTAAAGAGAAAGAGTAAATTCTAAAAATCAAGACCTGAGGAATTGCCGTCAAACATCTTTTTGTACGGAATAACCAATTCGTCGCCTTTTTGAACTAAATATGGAAAATAATTGATAGCCTTGAGAAAATTCCTGCTGCAATAAAACAACCGATAGAAAGTATGATTATTCATATTGCAACAGTGTATTGAATTAAGGTATTTATTTTTTTATACTGTCAAAATGGAAAATTCACAAAATATAGAATCTGCTTCACAGACTACGGAGCAGAATGACGATGAAATTTCGCTTTTGGATTTAATTGCAGTTCTTCTTCATTATAAATTTATGATTATTGCAGTTACAGGACTTGCAATTATTGGAGCGGTAGTTTTTTCTTTAATTTCTTTAAAATTACCGCCAGAAAAATCTCCTCTTCCAAATAAATTTACGCCTCAGGCGCACATGCTTATAAAGGAAGATTCTAGTTCAAGCGGTTTGTCTGGCTCTCTTTCTTCGCTTGCAAGTCTTGCAGGCGTTAGTGTTGGTGGTGGCGGTTCTTCTCGCAGTTCTCTTGCAACTTATTTAAGCACTTCAAATGAATATTTGGACGCAGTTAATAAAAAATTCAATTTGACTGAACGTTATGAAATTGAAAAATTCCCGGTTACGAGTACTAGAAAGGCTTTAAAAAAGTCGCTTGTTTCTACTTATGACGATGAAAGCAGTGTTTTTACAATAAGTTTTACGGACATTGATCCTGTTTTTGCAAAGGATGTTGTAAATTTTGCCGTTGACTGGATGCAAAATCGCTTTGATGAACTGGGACTTGATTCTAACCGGATTGAAAAAAAGAATCTTGAAGCAAATATTGACGCAACGTATAAAGAAATCTTAAAGCTCGAAAAAGAAGCTCAGAATTTGGGTGCGTCTGTAAATAAAGGGGTTTCTATTTGGGGCGGTCCGAATGTTTCAATCGAAACTGCAAGAATTCAAATGGAATTAAGCGCGCAGCAGAAAGTTTACGAACAGTTAAAAACCCAGTATGAACTGTTGAAAGTAAAAATGCAAAGCGAACAGCCTGTTTTTCAGATTCTTGAACGTCCAGAAATTCCAGATATGAAGAGCAAGCCTAGTCGCGGAAAACTTTGCATAATTATTACTTTTGCCGCATTTTTTATTTCGGTTTTTACGGCTTTTGCATTGAATGCCTGGCAGAACATAAAAAACGATCCTGAAGCTCAGAAAAAACTTAATTTAAAGACAAAAAAAGAGAGTGTTTAAATATGAAAATTTTACGAAATTTTACAAAACTTAGTATCTTAGTTTTATTTTTTGCTTCTGGTTTTGTATTTGCACAAGACGCTGCTACTTTGCAGAAAATGCTAAAATCTCAAAATCAAACGACATATAGTGCTACAAAAACTGTAACTCAGCAAAAAGCGAAAATGGAAAATGAAGTAATGTCTTCTGTTGTTTCAAAGTCGAGAATTGGACAGCAGGCGAATGATACTCCTGATGCACAACTTGCAATGTCAGAAAGCTCTTATCCTGTAACTGCCGGCGATGTTTATACCCTGGCTTTTGCTGCTGGAACAACTCCAGTTTCTTATTCGATTCCTGTGGATTCGACTTACAAAATCCGCATTGCTAACCTTGGTGTAATAGACTGCAAAAATCTTACATATCTTCAGTTAAAAAACATGGTTTCTGGAATAGTTCAGAAAAACTATCCGATGGGCGGAGTTCAGTTTGTTCTTACTTCTCCGGCAACTTTTCGTGTGACAATTACGGGTGAAGTTGTAAAAACTGTTCAGAAAAATGCCTGGGCTTTGACAAGACTTTCTACTTTTATAAAAGAAAGTTTTACAGATTATTCATCTTCAAGAAATATAAAAATTGTTTCGGAAAGTGGCGAAGAAAAAACTTATGATTTATTTCTCGCTGACAGAAAAGGTGATTTGTCGCAGGATCCTTATTTGCGTCCTGGCGACAAAATTGTCGTAAATAGAATTAGTCGCCGTGTTGCCTTGAACGGTGCTGTTGAACGTCCTGGAGTTTATGAACTTCTTGATGGAGAAAACTTAAAAAAACTTATCGATTATTATGGCAATGGTTTTGAATCTTTGGCCGACCTTTCGAGAATTGAGCTTTATCGTTCTATTACAGGAAATCATGATTCTGGTGAAAAATTATATTTGAACGAACAGTCTTATATGGACGATTTTAAACTTATTTGCTATGATGAAGTTACAATTTCTACTTATGAAGATTTAAAGCCTGTGGTTTTTGTTGAAGGCGCAGTTACCAATACCAATACCAATACCAATACCAATACCAATACCAATACCAATACCAAT
>NZ_DAVZIU010000011.1:51968-53528 GCF_052273165.1 Treponema berlinense
TACCAATACCAATACCAATACCAATACCAATACCAATACCAATACCAATACCAATCTTGTCGCTTCTACAAAAATTGCCATGAGATTTAACAATGGCGAAGATTACGCATTTTTTGTAAGAAACAATAAAGATATGTTTACGGATGTTTCGGATTTGGAAAATGCTTATATTTTGCGTGAGTCAGAAATTATTCCTGTTGATCTTTCAAAGATGCTTTACGATGCAACTTATTACAGTAAGATTGAAATTAAATACAATGACCGTCTTATTGTGCCTTTTAAGCAGTTCTTCGTGACAGTTTCTGGCGCAGTTTATTCTCCTGGACGGTATCCGTATATTCCTGACAGAACTTGGGATTACTATGTTGGACTTGCTGGTGGATTTATTAAAGAAAAGAATAAAATGGATGCGGTAACCATAATCGACATTAACGGAAAAAAACATAAAAAGACTGAATTTATTTTGCCGGAAATGACAATTGACGCAAAAGCAAACAGCGGACTGTATTATTTTAATCAATACGCTCCTGTAATAACAACGATTTTGTCGGCAGTTTCGACAAGTATTTCTGTTCTTGCAGTGACTGGAGTAATAAATTAAAGCAAAAAACCGGTTTGAAGATTTTCAAACCGGTTTTTTGTTAAGAATTGGCTTCAAATTTTTTTAAGGTCGATTTTAATTCTGCGTTTTCTTCGGCAAGTTCTTCCATTCTTGTTTTTTGGAAGAGCAGTTCCTGTGCGTATGGAAGTGTTTTTGCCCAGGAAATGAAACTTTTGAGTGATGGATTGTCTTCGCCTGACCATTCGTTTAATTTGTGGTGCCGTCTTTGTCCGTTCGAGCACATTCCGAGAAGATTTTCGTAATTCATTGTTACTGTGCGTTTTTGAAGCCAGCTTTCCGGAAGAAGGCGAATTAGTTCTTTCCAGTATTTTTTTTCTTTTGTTTCGTTGAATTTGTTTCTGAGTGATTCGAGAACTTCAATTAAAGACTGCCAGGCAGTTTGTGCATCTTTGAAGGTTGAATTGCAATCGGTGTTTATAAAATCGTCGTGTTCAAAACAGTCAAAAGTGATTGGCGTTGAAGCGAGTTTGTGCATTTTGCTTGTTGAATTTGCAACTGTCGAAACTTTGTAAGTGTCAAATTCGCTCCACCAGTACATTGGGGCGGTAATATCTACAGAAACAAAAATCTGGCGCAAAAATTTTCGATGTTCTGAACCGCTTTTTATGAGTGTCTGCATAAGTTTTAAGTCGGCAGAACCGATATTTGCCTGAATGCCGTAAAAAGTGCTGTCAGATTTTGCCCAACTGTTTTTTGGATTTCTCATTCCGCGGATTGCGTGTTCAAAACCCCAGACCTGTGTATTTTCAAAGTTCATTGTAAACTCCTGTTTTTTTATTTGGATTATTAGAATAACAGAAAAGAAAGGTTGTTTAAATAGATTATTTGCATTGTGTGGATTGCGTGCAAGTTTATATTTGATGATTTTTTAAACCGCGGTTATTATTTAATATATGGCTTTGTACGAAGCTAAAAGCACACAACCTTGCCTGCGGCAA
>NZ_DAVZIU010000011.1:53628-71138 GCF_052273165.1 Treponema berlinense
GGATTTTTGCGTGGTAACTACCACGCTGCGAGTTTTGTTAATACAAAACTCGGGAAGATTTTACGTGTGTGCTAAAAGCACACGACCTTGCCTGCGGCAAGGATTTTTGCGTGGTAACTACCACGCTGCGAGTTTTGTTAATACAAAACTCGGGATGATTTTACGTGTGTGCTAAAGCGCACAACCTTGCCTGCGGCAAGGATTTTTGCGTGGTAGTTACCACGCTGCGAGTTTTGTTAGTACAAAACTCGGGAAGATTTTACGTGTGTGCTAAAAGCACACAACCTTGCCTGCGGCAAGGATTGGAGGGGCGGCGGAGCCGTTGGCGCTTGTTTACAAGCGTTAATGTAGCGCGGTTAGCGCGGAACCCCGCAAAGCCTGGTTTTTGCGAAGCAAAAAGCCGTCCAGATAAAAAACTGCGATTTTTGGAGCTTTTATGAAGAGATTTTTTTGTTTTTGCTGGTCTGCCGTTGTGGGGCTGTGTTTTTTGAGTGCGGCAAGCGATGTGATTTTGAGAAACGGCACAAATTCTGTAATAACGTCAATTTTTGTAATCGAAGGCGAAAAATCTCCAGTTCAACAGAGTGTAAATCTTTTGCCAGCGTCAAAATTTGAAAGAACTTTGAGAAAAATGCAGCGCAAGGCTGAGTTTAACGGCGAAGAATTTGATGAGAAAAGCATTGCTTGTGAAAAAAAATGGCAATTAAAAACTGGAGTTAAATACAGAATTCTTTTTAAGAGCGAAAATGGCGATTTATTTTTGAGGGACGACATTTATACAGAAAGAAAAACGGAAAATCTTGTAATTGAGTTTAAAAAACAGAACCGAATTGAAAGAGACTGGCTGGTTCGTTACGACAAGACTGTGCAGGAAAATATTCTAAAACAAAAACAGATGCAGGATTTGAGGCGGCCTTTGTGTTTTATGGCTGGTTTTGGAATTGTTCTTTTTTTGATTTTGACTGGTTTTATTGCGGTGGATACTTTCCGGCATAAAAAATTTGGAGAACCGACTTTTTTTGAAAAACTTCTTGGAAAAAATCTGTCTTCGGTGCAAAAAAGCAGGCGATGGATGGAAATTGCAGGCGTTTTTTTAATGCTTGTGCCAGTTATAATTTCCTTTCTTTCTTTTAAAAGCGAAATTTCTAAAACTTATTTTTGGTTTTTTACGCATAAAATCGAAAAAGATGTTTCTGTGCAGGTGACAATGCTGACTGCGATTGCCGCGGTTTTTATTTATGGTTCTTATCTTTTGCGGTATAATTTTTTTAAGAAAGACTCGGCGGAACAGGTGTTTTTTTCGGTTGTGCAGGCGATTTTAAATATTTGGGCTATTTCTGGTCTTTGTTCGATGTTTGTCGGAAACGAGGTTTGGAATGTGCCAGTTTTGAACATAAACAGTCAGACCTGTCTTTTGCTCATAATTCTTTTTTCTTGGATTGGAGCAAGGTCGATTTCCGGATTTTTGTGGATTATTCTCGTAATTATTGGAATTTCGCACATAACGGAAATAAGTGAGGCGATGGGAATTTACGGCGCTCTTTATATCGTAATGTTTTTTATTTCGCTTCTGCTGCAATTGACGGACACGGTTCATCTGGAAGATTTTAAAAACGATTTTTGCAATATCGCTGCTAAAACTGGCCAGAAAATTGGAACAGATATTGATGCCAGCAAGGATACTGTAAAAAAATTGTCGGGGAAGGTTATAAGCAAAGTTTTGCTCTAGAATTTTGACTTTTTATGGGAGGTAGTGCCATGAATGATATGAAAATTTCGGATTCGGTTAGGTTTGTTGGTGTTAATGACCACAAAATCGATTTGTTTGAAGGACAGTTTTCTGTTCCTGAGGGAATGTCTTATAATTCTTATCTTATTCTTGATGAGAAAATTGCCGTTATGGACAGTGTTGATAGGAATTTTGGGGAAGAATGGCTCAAAAATATCGAAAACGCGTTGTCTGGTAAAATGCCAGATTTTTTGGTTGTGCAACACATGGAAATGGATCATTCGGCAAATATTGCGGCTTTTATGAAAAAATACCCGGATTCAAAAATTGTTTCGTCTAAGATGGCGTTTAATTTGATGAAAAACATGTTCGGTACGGATTTTTCTGAACGGCAGATTGTAATTTCGGAAGGTTCTAAAGTTGAACTTGGAAAACATGTCTTGAATTTTATTGCCGCTCCAAATGTGCATTGGCCGGAAGTTATGTTCACTTATGAAAGTACGGAAAAAATTCTCTTTAGCGCAGATGGATTTGGAAAATTCGGCGCTTTGGATGTTCCTTCTGTGCTTGACTGGGCGGATGAAGCCAGACGGTATTATTTTGGAATTGTTGGAAAATTTGGCGCGAATGTGCAGGCAGTTCTTAAAAAGGCGGCAAACCTTGAAATTCAAAAAATCTGCCCTTTGCACGGACCCGTTCTTGATTCAAATCTGGAAAAATATATTCAATATTATGATACCTGGTCAAAATACGAAGCGGAAACAGACGGAATTTTTATTGCTTATACTTCTGTTTACGGAAATACAAAGCAGGCAGCCGAAAAACTTGCAGAAATTTTAAAAGAAAAAGGCTGCAAAAATGTCTTAATAAAAGATCTTGCGCGAAATGACATTTTTGACTGTGTAGCCAACGCTTTCCGCTATAAAAAACTTGTTTTGGCTTCGACAACTTACAATGCCGAAGTTTTTCCTAAAATGCGGGAATTTATTGCTCACCTTGCAGAGAGAAATTTTCAAAACAGAACGGTTGGTTTTATCGAAAATTGTTCCTGGGCGCCACTTGCAGCAAAGACTATGGCAAAAATGTTTGAACCTTTGAAAGAAATAAAAATTCTGGAAGAAAAGGTTACGATTAAAATTGCCGTAAACAAAGAAGTTGAAAAACAACTTGAAAATTTTGCGGAAAAATTGATGTAAACTCTTGAATTATAATTTAGTTTGATATAAAACTATTTTGATGAAAGAAGAATTTATGAAAAGTGCCATTGCCCTTGCAGAAAAAGGCCGTGGTTTTACAAATCCGAATCCGCTTGTCGGTGCAGTGATTGTAAAAAACGGCAAAATTATTGCAGAAGGCTGGCACCATAAACTCGGTAGCCTGCATGCTGAACGCGACGCTCTAAAAAATGCTGCCGAAAAAAGTGTCGATGTTCGCGGTGCTTCAATTTATGTAACTCTTGAGCCTTGTTGTCATGTAGGAAGACAACCTCCGTGCACTCAAGCTATTATTGAAAGCGGAATTTCGGAAGTAATTTATGGCAGCAGTGACCCAAATCCTCTTGTAAACGGCAAAGGAAAAAAAATTCTCGAAGTTGCTGGAATTAAAGTTGTGGCTGGTTTTTTGAAAGAAGAATGTGATAAATTGAATCCGGTATTTTTTCATTACATAAAAAACAAGCTGCCTTATGTAATTTTAAAATACGCAATGACGGCGGACGGACAGACTGCAACTTCAAAAGCCGAAAGCCGCTGGATTACAGGACAGTTGGCGCGCAAAAATGTACACAAAACTCGTGCAAATGTAATGGCGATTTTGACAGGAATCGGAACTGCAAAAAAAGACAATCCAATGCTTAATGTCCGTCTTGACGACGGGTTGGAGCACAGGCAGCCAGTTCGCGTGATTTTAGATAGCCATTTAAAGCTTAATCTGGAAAGTGCTTTGGTTCAGACAGCGAAAGAAATTCCTGTAATTGTTTTTTGCAAGCCTGAACTGACCAAAACTGAACTTATAAAAAAAGAGGTTCTAGAAAGTAGGGGAGTAAAAGTCTTGTCTGCAAGACCAGAAAAAAATCATTCGCTTCTTTACAGCCAGCTTAAAGTTTTGGGCGAAATGGGAATAGATTCTGTTTTGGTAGAAAGTGGCGGAACTTTGAACGGAAGTTTTTTCTTTGAAGAAAAAGGACTTGTTCAGGAATTGCAGGTTTACATTGCGCCAAAAATTTTTGGAAACGACGGTCACACAATTTTTAATCCGGTAAAAGGAAAGGGAATTGAGTTTCCGTCGGAATGTATAAATCTTGGAAAACCGCAAATTGAAGTTTTTGGAGAAGATATTCTTCTTAAATATGTTCTGGAAAATTAAAAAAGAGGGCAAAAATCAAAATGTTTACAGGAATTATTGAAGAAAAAGGAAAAATCAATTCAATCTTAAAAAGTTCTTCTTCTCTTGTTTTGAACATAAAATGTTCTTTTGCCAGTTCTTTGGTTTTGGGCGAAAGTGTCGCCGTAAATGGAACTTGTCTGACAGTAACTTCAAAAAGTTCGGACAGCTTTACAGCCGATGTTACTCCAGAAAGTTTTAGACGAACAAGCTTCAGCAACTTAAAATCAGGCTGCGAAGTAAATCTTGAGCGCGCAATGAAGGCAGACGGACGGTTTGGCGGACACATTGTAAGCGGACACATTGACGGAACAGGAATTTTTGTTTCTTCTCAAAACGAACAAAACGCCGTAAACATAAAGATTGCGGTTTCGGCGGAAATTGGAAAATTTGTAATCGAAAAAGGTTCTGTTTGTGTTGATGGAATAAGCTTGACTGTTGCAAGCGTAAATTACGGAGAAAGCGAAACTGTTTTTAGCGTTGCCGTAATTCCGCATACCTGGAAGAATACAACTTTGAGCAAAATGCAAAATGGCTCTTACGTGAATATTGAATGTGATCTCGTAGGAAAATACATCGAACATTTTGTAAATTACAAAAATTTTAAAAACGCAGATGATGAAGAAAAATCACTCGAAAATTTTATGACAAGTTTTACGAGTTTTCATTGAATTTTTATAGGAGAAAAAATGACAGAAGGAATCAATAAAATAGAAGAGGCTTTGGCAGACTTAAAAGCTGGCAAAATGATTATGGTTACGGATGCCGAAGATCGCGAAAATGAAGGCGATTTAATTTGTGCTGCCGAATTTGCAACTCCGGAAATTTTAAATTTTATGGCATCAAAGGCAAAAGGCCTTATCTGTATGCCAATTAGCCGTCAGATTGCAAAAAATCTTGGTTTTGGACAGATGGTTGCAGACAATACGGATAATCACGAAACCGCATTCACCGTCAGTATCGACCACATAAAAACTTCGACAGGAATCAGCGCTTTTGACCGTTCCGTTACAGCAATGGCAGTTGCCGACAAAACTTCAAAACCGGAAGATTTCCGCCGTCCAGGACATATGTTTCCGCTTGTCGCAAAAGAAGGCGGAGTTTTTGAGCGGACAGGTCACACAGAAGCAACAGTTGATTTTTGCAAGCTTGCAGGTTTAACTCCAGCAGGACTTTGTTGCGAAATTATGAGTAGCGACGGACACATGGCGCGCCTTTCAGAACTCAAAAAAATGGCGGCTGAATGGAATCTAAAACTCGTTACGATAGAACAACTTATAAAATATAGAAAAACTCACGAAAAAATCGTGGAAAAAGTTGCCGAAGCAAAACTTCCGACAAAATGGGGAAATTTTAAGCTCGTCGGATTTTTGGATAAAATCACAGGAGCAGAACACGCGGCTCTCATAATGGGAAATGTAAACGGCGAAGACAGCATTTTGTGTCGCGTTCATAGCGAATGTTTGACAGGCGATACCTTTGGTTCCTTAAAATGCGACTGTGGCGATCAATTTTCTGCGGCAATGACAAAAATTGCAGAAGAAGGCCGCGGAGTCCTTTTGTATCTCCGTCAGGAAGGTCGAGGAATCGGTCTTTTAAATAAAATAAAAGCGTATGCCCTTCAAGACCGCGGAATGGACACTGTCGATGCAAATCTAGCTCTCGGACTTCCAGCAGACGCACGGGATTATAACTGCGGAATCCAGATGCTCAAGGAACTTGGAATCAAAAAAATCCGCCTTTTAACGAACAATCCTGACAAAATAAACCAGATAAACGGTGCAGACACAGGAATCGAAATTACAGAGCGCATTCCTTTGGCAGTTCCAACAAGACCTCAGGATATTCAGTATTTGACAACAAAACGCGTAAGAATGGGACATTTTCTGTAATTGATACAAAAAAAAAGGGCGTTCCTTTAGCGGCTTTGCCGCCAAAGTCGGGTGTTCCGCCACTTGCTACGCGCGGTGCTTGCGCACTGCCTTTGGCATGGCTCCACCCCCTAACGCGGGAACTGCCCGTTTAAATAACATATTTTTTTGGAGAACAAAATGAATATTTTAGAAGGAAAACTGGTTTCTGAAGGAAATCCAAAGATTGCAATTGTTGCAGCCCGCTTTAACGAATTTATCGTAAGCAAATTGATTGAAGGAGCACGTGACGGACTTTTACGCCACGATGTAAAAGAAGAAAACATTGATTTATGCTGGGTTCCAGGAAGCTTTGAAATTCCTGTAGCGGCAAAACACCTTGCAGAAAGCAAAAAATATGATGCAATAATCTGTCTTGGTGCGGTAATCCGCGGAGCAACGAGCCATTACGACTATGTTTGTGCAGAAGTTTCAAAAGGCATTGCTCAGGTTTCTCTTAATACAGGTTTACCGGTAATGTTTGGAATTTTAACAACAGATACGATTCAGCAGGCGATTGAGCGTGCAGGCACAAAAGCTGGAAATAAAGGCTACGACTGTGCAATGGGCGCTCTTGAAATGATAAATCTTTTTAAGAAAATTTAATTTGCGGCAGGGATTGGAGCAGCGCGCAGCGTTGTCGGCGACTTTGTCGCCGACAATGAAGGCGAAAGCCGGAACTGCGCAAAGCCCGACGGCAACTTGTTGCCGTGCTGCCCGAAATAAAAATTAGTTTTCGAGTTCCTGGATAATTTTTTGGAGTTCTTGGCTGGCATTTTTTATTTCTTCGGGCAACTGCTCTAAACGCAAACTGCTGTCGGTGAATTTTAATTCGTGTTCGAGAGAAGGCAGGATTTTTTCTTCGAGTTCGGTTTTTCGCTGGCGGAGGAGTGTTATTTTTTTTGGCGGGCGACCACCTTTTTTTCCGTTTTGCCGGCTGCTTAGTTTTTTGGCGACGCTTTTTGATTTTCCGTTGTAGGCGTAGAGCGAGTTGAACCAGAATTCCAGTTTTGTCAGGTTTTGTGCGAGATTAAAGCTGATTTCGTCTATTTCGCGGCTGTTTTTTTCTTCGAGTTCAGGTGCCTGCGATTTTAGGTTTTCGATTCTTTTTTGTAAATTGCCAAGTTCTTGAAAAATGGAACGGATTTCCTGTGTTTTTTTGCTCATTTTTTCAATATAACCTATGGCTTTAGGTTTTTCAAGTTTTTTATTTTTCCTGAAGATATTCTTGAGTTGTCATCATTTTTAGGTGCAGAGGAGAAAGGCCGGAGAATGTCAGTTTGACGGCGTCTTCTTTTGGTTTGTCGAGTCCACTTGTTCCGTCTGTCAAATAAACTGTGTAAATTCCTTCGTCAATCAAAGCAAAAACGGTGGACAAAACGCAGCATTCGGCAACAACTCCGCCAATAACGACGCGTCCTGCTTTTTTGCAGGCTTCTAAAACTTCCGGAATTGAGAGCGAAGAATAGACGCTTTTTGTATAAAGAGGAAATTTTTTTAGGGAAGGTTCAAATTCTTTTAACATTTGGTTTGCGTAAAAGTCGGAATTTACATCACTGTATTTTTTGTTGTAGTCTGCCCAAACTCCTTTTGGAGAAGTTTCGTTTGCTATAAAACGTGTAAAAATTACGTTTTTTAGTCCGTGGTCAATGATTTTTTGAAGGTTTTGAGCCGCTCCTTCGGTGTCAAGGCATTCCCATTTTCCGCCACGGGCATAAACATTCTGCATATCGACTATCAAAAGTAAATCGTCTTTTTTCAATTCAAACTCCTGTCAAATCCCTCAAAAACAGATTTTTTGTCTGTTTACATGTCGCTTGTTTCTTTTTTGTAAATGATTGCAAAATAAACGATTTCAAAAACCGCGGTAACTGCCCAACTGAACGGATAAAGCAAAAAGAGGCTTTCGACTGTTCTGAAGTGTGCAAAAATCGTAAAAACCCAGATTACGCGCAAGACGCAAGAACCGATAAAAACCATAACGGAAGGCACCAAAGTTTTGCGAAGTCCTCGGCTTGCGGCAATCGTTCCGTCCATAAAGGCAGAAATTCCAAAACTAAAAGTCATAATTTTGAATTTTTGCATTGCATAGTCGATAACGGTCTGATCTTTTGTAAAAAGTGACAAAAATTCCTGTCCAAAGGCAAAGAGAATGCCTCCAAGCAAAAAGCCTGCAATGGCGGCGTAACCCATGCTTATAAAATATGAATTAAGAATTCGCTTTTTTTTATGCGCTCCGAGGTTTTGTCCGATAAAAGTTGCACCAGCGGTGTAAAATGCGGACATAATGTTAAAAACGAGGTTGTCGCCATTCATTGTAGCGGCATTTCCAGCAACCATGGCAGCGTCAAAAGAGTTTACGGCTGCAACGATAAAAAGGTTTGCAATTGCAAAAATTGCGTTTTGAAGGCCAGCTGGTACGCCGATTTTGATTATCTGTAAAATTTTGTAACTAGAAATCTGTCTGTATTTAAAATCAAAATTATTTTTTGACAGGACTTTATAGATTTTCCGTAAAGTAAGAATGCAAGAAATATACTGCGCAATTACAGTTGCAACGCCAACTCCAATGACTGAAAGTTTAAAAACAATTACGAGCAACAAATCGAGAAAAACATTGACAATTCCTGCGGCAATCAGGTAGAGAAGGGGAGAACGGGTGTCGCCCTGGGCGCTTAAAATGGCATTTCCAAAATTGTACATTGCCATTGCCGGCATACAGAGCATATAAATTTTAAAATAAACGACCGCATCGTGCAAAAGTTCTGGTTTGGTGTTTAAAAGTTTGAGAATTCCTGTGGCAGAAAATATACCAGCAACCAAAAGCAAAATTCCAATGCAAAAACATGCAACGGCAGACGCTCTGACTGTAACTTCAAAATCTTTATAATTTTTTTGACCGACGCAGATTGCTGCCAGAACGTTTACTCCACCGCCAAGTCCGGTTAAAATTCCCGAACAAAAAAAGACCATTTGTCCAGTAGAACCAACAGAGCCCAGTGGCAGATAACCAGCAAAACGTCCTACGACTGCTGTATCTGTCATATTGAATAAAATTTGGAGAACATTTGTAATTACAAGAGGCACACTAAAGATAAAAATCTTTTTTAAAAGCGAACCTTGGGTCATATCCATTTCAATGTTTTTCATTTTTTGCTCAATTAAATTGATGAATTCGCAATAGTGTATCATAAAAGCAAACTTTGTAAATCTGAAAAATCGATAAAAGTCTTCTATATATAAAGTTTTATTTCTGAGATTGTAAACCAAATAAATCAAATATATGGTTTACAACAATTTTCAAATGGTTTACAATCTCAGCCATATTAACATAAAGGTAAAAAAATGGCTGAAACAGAAAATTTAGTTGATGTACTTGCTCTTGCTGAAAAAATTTGTGACGGAAAAAGGCTTTTGAGGACAGACAATCTCTCATTCTTCAAAAACTGTGATCTTCAAAAACTGACAGAAGGTGCGGACTTAATCAGAAAAAAATATTCAGGAAACCACGTTGATCTGTGTTCGATTATTAACGGACGGAGCGGACATTGCTCGGAAAACTGCAAATTTTGCGCACAGAGTTCGTTTAATCATACTTCCTGCGAAGTTTATCCTTTTCTTGACGAAGAAAAAATTATAAGCGAAGCAGAAAAAAATCAAAAAGCTGGAGTAAATCGTTTTGCAATTGTTTGCGCAGGAAAATCTGTAAGCGGAAATGATTTTGAAAAAGCTCTTTCGGTTTATAAAAAAATGCACTCGCAGTTAAAAATCAATTTGTGTGCTTCAATGGGATTTTTGAGTTCAGAACAGTTTCGCGCACTTCGGGAAGCTGGAGTTACGAGCTATCATCACAATATTGAAACTTCGAAAAGAAATTTTCCGAATATCTGTACAACTCACACTTACGAAATGAAAATTGAAACGATAAAAACTGCACAAAAAGAGGGGCTGTGCGTTTGTTCTGGCGGAATTATTGGAATGGGAGAAACTTTTGAAGACCGTCTTGATATGGCAATTTCTCTTTCCGAACTTGGAATCAAATCTATTCCGATTAACGCTCTTATGCCGATCCCTGGAACTCCTTACGAAAATATAAAATCTCTTTCGGAAGATGAAATTCTTCGTACTATTGCAATGTTCCGTTACATAAATCCTCAGGCAAATATTCGCCTTGCAGCAGGAAGAAAACTTCTTAGCAATTCGGGAGAAAAAGCATTCAATTCTGGAGCAAGCGCTTCGATTACAGGAGATATGCTTACAACTTGTGGAACGACAATTGAAGGTGACAAAAAACTTCTTGCTTCTCTTGGAAGAAGTTTTGAGTCAAATACCGAAAATTGCTGTTCCTGCGACTGCGGAAAAAGTTGCGGTTGTTAAGAAAATGCTTGTTTAAAATCGTCTTTTATGTGATACGGAATTTAAAATGATTGAATTTAAAAATGTTTCATTCAGTTATTTGAGCACGGACAATAAAAAAATTGACGTGCTCGATAATATGAATTTTAAAATCGAAGATGGAAGTTTTGCTGCAATTGCTGGAGAAAACGGTTCTGGAAAATCAACTGTGGCAAAACTGATGAATGTGCTTTTAGCTCCGTCTTCGGGAAGCATTTTTATCGATGGACTTGAAACTTCTAAAAAAGAAAATCTCGCCAAAATCCGGCGAATTGAAGGATTTGTTTTTCAAAATCCAGATACTCAACTTTTAAACAGTTTTGTTGAAGAAGAAGTTGCCTTTATGTCCGAAAATTTAGGTTTTGAAGCTGATAAAATTGAAGAAAATATTACAAACGCGCTGAAAGACTGCGGCATTGAAGAACTTCGGTATTCGCAGATTCAAACATTGCCAGCAGGAAAAAAACAGCTTGTTGCAATAGCCGCTGCAATCGCTTCTCAGCCAAAAATTATGATTTTTGACGAGCCGACTGCTTTTCTTGACGAAACAGAAAGAAAAACCGTTCTCGAACTTATAAAAAAAATTCATTCAGAAAAAAAAATCACGGTCATACTTATAACTCATCATCCGGACGAAGCGGAACTCGCAGACTTTATTTTGCAGATTGAAAAAGGAAAAATCGTCTTTGATTCAAATTATTTTTCTGACGAAAATAAAAGTTCAATCAGCGAATTTAAAGAACGTTTTTTGCCTTATAAGACAATTTTTATGGAAAATGGGAAAATTCAGGAAAATGAAAATTCTCAAAATGAAATTTGTCTTAAGGTGCAGGACGTTTTTGGAATTTCATTTGAACTAAAAAAAGGCGAAACTGTTTTTATTGAAGGAAATTCCGGATGCGGAAAGTCGGCGCTTCTCAAAACTATAAAAGGTTTTTTTATTCCGGACAGAGGCGAAGTAATTTATAAAGGGAAAAACATCAATTCAAAAAAGTTTGACAGGCGGAATTATTTTCTAAAAACGGGAATTTGCTTTCAAGTGGCGGAACAAAATCTTTTTGCAGAAACTGTTTTGGACGATGTTTCTTACGGACTTAAAAATCTGGGTTTTGATGAAAATTCTGCAATTAAAAAATCCAAAGAAATGCTTTTGCGCCTCAATTTTCCAGAAAAATTATTTTCTGTTTCGCCAAATTGCCTTTCTGGCGGACAAAAACGCGTAGTGGCGATTGCAGGAATTCTTGTAATGGAACCAGAAATTCTTCTGCTTGATGAATCGGACGCTGGACTGGATTATAAATTTGTCAATGCAATTACAGAAACGGTATCTTCTATGCAAAAAACAAGCGGAATGTGCTGTGTTATTGCCACAAATTCAAAGCAAAATAAAAAATCAAAGGTTGTAGCATGAAGAGCAAAAATAACATAATAGGAGTTTACTACAAGACGGATTCTTTTGTTCATTCTTTGGATCCGAGAATCAAATTAGCTGCGTTTTTGTTTTATTCGATTGCATCAATCTGCCTAAAAGTTAATTCGCCTTTTATTCAGGTGGCGCTTTTTTGTTCTGTTTATTTTTTTGCGCTCGTAAGTTCAAAAGTTCCGCTCTCAGTTGCCTTTGGCGGATTCAGGCAAATTTCGATTCTTATTTTTGTGCTTGTTTTTTTTAACTTGTTTATTTCTGACGGAAATGTTCTTCTTGAAATTTGGAAAATCAAAATAACCGATTTAGGTTTAAAAACCGCTCTTATAAATGCGATCCGCTTTTTACTTTTGTATTTTGGCGGAATGCTTATTTCTTACACAACAACGCCTGGAGAAATGATGAAAGCGATTTCGTATTTTGTTTCTCCGTTAAAAAAAATTTCTTTTCCGGCGGATGATTTTGTGACAGTTTTGCTACTTGCCTTAAGATTTATTCCTGTAATTTCTGGAGAATATAATTCAATCTGTTTAGCTCAAAAATCTCGCGGAGCGCGGCTTGAAGACAAAAATCCGATCAAAAGGGTAATGGCTTATACAGAAGTTTTTATTCCGCTTATTGTTTCGTCATTTAGAAAAGCTGATGAAATTTCGCAGTCACTTGAATCGCGATGTTACGGACTTGGAGAAAAAAGAACCTGTTTGCAAAAACTCAGGCTCAAAAATTCTGAAAAATTGTTTTTTGTTATATATACAATTTACATTTTAATAATTTTCATTATGGGAGTAAAAAAATGAAATCAAATCTTAGAAATCTTGTCTATGTGGCGCTTTTTATAGTTCTTATTACAATCGGAGCAAAAGTTGTAATTCCAATTCCAGTTTGTCCTTTTACGCTTCAACTTTTGTTTACGACGCTCGCAGGCCTTGTGCTTGGACCAGTTTACGGCGGAATTTCGGTTCTCTGCTATATTGTGCTTGGTCTTATCGGAGTTCCAGTTTTTGCAACTGGTGGCGGTTTTGGATATGTTCTTCAGCCGACATTCGGCTATCTTGTCGGTTTTGCGGCTGGAGCATTTTTGACAGGTCTTATTGCTGGAAAAAACAGGGACTCTTGTTCTTTTTTAAGACTTTTGGCTGCAAATTTCGCAGGACTTTTGGTCGTATATTTGATGGGAATTGTTTATTTTTGGCTTATCAAAACTTTTTATATTGGAAATCCAATTGGATTTAAAGCGCTGATTCTTTACTGTTTTGTGCTTGCGGTTCCAGGAGACCTTGTTCTTTGCGTTGTTGCAGCAATTCTTTCAAAAAAACTTCTTCCAATTCTAAAAGCAAACGGTCTTATTGAAAGCGAGGCTCAAAAATGAGCAAAAAACTTTTTGTAACAGGAACGGGAACCGACGTTGGAAAAACCTATATTTCCGCTCTTTTGTTAAAAAAAATGAACGCATATAAATTGGATTGCGCATATTTTAAAGCCGCAATGAGCGGAAACGTCCGTAACAAAGATGGAACTTTGGTTCCAGGCGATGCAGAATTTGTAAAGAAAATTTCGGGAATTGAGCAACCTGTCAGCAAAATGTGCCCTTATGTTTACGAAAATGCGTTTTCTCCACATCTTGCTTCAAGAATCGAAGGAAATCCTGTCGATTTTAAGGTCGTAAGCGAATGGTTTGACAAAACCTGCTCAGATTACGATTTTGTTTTGATGGAAGGAAGTGGCGGAATAACCTGTCCGATTGATTTTGACAAAAAAGAACTTTATCTTGACAAAATTGTAAAGTCTCTCGGTCTTTCTTCTGTAATAGTGGCAGATGCTGGACTTGGAACGATAAATTATGTTCTTTTGACGGTGAATTACATGAAATCAAAAAAACTTAAAATAAACGGACTGATATTCAATCACTATCATCCAGGAAACGTAATGGAAGAAGACAATATTTTTATGTGCGAACATCTTACGGGTATAAAAACGGTTGCAAAAGTAAAAGACGACGACAATTCAATCGAAATAACAAAAGAAAACCTGATTTCGCTTTTTGAATAAAATAAAGATTTTTTATAGGAAAAAAAATGAACGAACAAGTATTTGAAAAAATGAAAAAACAAAGAATTTGGTATCCTTATGCGCAGATGAAGCATATGAAAGCTCCGTATCATATTGTTGACGCAAATGGCGTATATCTTTATACGGACGACAATAAAATGATTGATTCAATTTCTTCTTGGTGGTGCATGATTCACGGCTATAAAAATCCAGAAATTACGGATGCAATAAAAGCTCAGACAGAAAAATTTTCTCATGTTATGTTGTGCAATCTTTCGCATGACGGAGCAGTGGAATTCGCCGAAAAACTTGCAGATTTTCTTCCAGGAACCTTGAATCATGTATTTTTTTCTGATTCTGGCAGTGTTTCTGTTGAAGTAGCGCTCAAAATGGCAATGCAATATTATGTAAACAAAAACCAACGTCGAGAAAAAGTTCTTTCTTTGAAAAATTCGTATCACGGAGATACATTCAAAACAATGGAAGTAGGCGATTCAAGCGAATATCATTTTGCCTTTAAGCAAAAAACAAATGTTGATCACATAAACACAAATATCGAAGAACTTGAAGATGCATTTAAAAATCACGGCGAAGAATATTATTGCATGATTGTCGAACCGCTTTTGCAGGGAGCTGGCGGAATGAAAATGTATGACATTTCTTTTTTAAAGCGGGCAAGAGAGCTTTGCGACAAATATGGCGTTCTTTTAATTTTTGATGAAGTTGCGACAGGATTTGGACGAACAGGCAACCGTTTTGTTTCGGATTTAGTTCTTCCAGATATAGTTTGTCTTGGAAAAGCTCTTACTGGCGGATATATCGGACATGCGGCAACAGTTGCATCAGATAAAGTTTACGAAGCGTTTTATTCCGATGAAAATGGAAAAGCATTGATGCATGGCCCGACTTTTATGGGAAATGCCTTGGCAATGACCGCAGGAATAAAATCATTAGAAATTTTCAAGCGCGAAAATTATATGAAAAAAATTTCCCATATTGAAGAATTCTCAAAAAAACTATTGTCCGGCTATAAAAATCCAAGAATAAAAGAAATCAGAATAATGGGTGGCTGTATTGCAGTAGAAGCAAATAATGCATCAGATTTAACAGGCTATCAGGACTTTGCATATAAAAATGGAGTATTTGCAAGACCTTTTTCAAACATCATGTACGCAATGGTTCCATATATAATAACCAATACAGAACTGACACAAGTAATAGAAACAATGAAGGCTTGGTGGAATAAGCAATAGCAGAATAAAAAAATATCTTAGCAGAAAAATATGATTTTTTGCCAGGGTACTTTTTGACTTCTTATAATGAAAATTCTGTCTACCCATACTATATATAGTGTTTTAGTCTATTAGATACGCTATATATAGTATAGTTTGCCCTTTCATTGCTCCAAAATCCATTTAATTCCTTTTGCAGTTCGTATTGCAGCTTCCGTAAAGTGATTTCCTTTGTTTAGTTCAAAAATTACCGGGATTTTAAGTGATTTATACAGTTCAAAAATAGATTCTGTATGTTCCTGAACTGTCGCCAGTACTTTATTTTTGGCTTTTGCTTCAGTATTCCCAAGGGACAAATAGATACAGTCAGGCTTTTTTATAAAGTTATGGGATTTTACAGATTCTTCAAAGCTCGGAAACCACATGGAGCCGGATGCAGATACAAAACGTTCGAAAATATCAGTTTTATAGGCAGCATATAAAGCAAAAAGTCCTGCAAGCGAATATCCTGCAAGTGCCAAATATGAAGGTTTTGAACCTGTTGAATCACAAATGACCGGAATAATCTTATTAGTCAGAAATGAAAGATATACATCTGCACCGCCGGAAAATTCACCGTCATTTTTGTATAAAGCAGGACTTTTCCATGGAGAAAGTTCGTTATTCCAGTCTAGATTACTGATTGCGGCAAGGCAAAAAGGCGGACAGTTCAGTTTCTGGCATTCATTCCAAACTTCTTCATCTTCATTTCCGTAAGTATTGAGAATTACAAGGGGTAAAGAAGCATTTTCAGAGCCAAAAACTGATACCTTTTTACCTTCTATATCCAGCGTAGTCATGGATTTTCTTTAGAAATTTCCGCCGTTGTGGCCCCAGTTTTGCGTTCCCCAGTAGGAAATGTAGACCGCGTTCCCCAGGATTCCAAGCTCTTTTTCAAGGATTTCGCATAGTTTTGAAGTCATCTTGTCGCTAGAACCGCCGTCAACGTTTCCAAGAACCTTTACTTCAACATACGCTCCTTTATCAAGCTTGTTTCCGTCAAAGTAAAGATCTTGTTTATCAACCAGATTAATCATCAAGTATGATTCAGGTTTTCCAATTATACTGATAGCTTTTCCAAATTCAGCCTTCAAAATATCTCTTTTTTCTGCAGACAACTCCATAGTCACCTTAGCTTCAATCATTGGCATATGATTCCTCCACAGTTTTTATAAAAAGTCCCGTAATTATAGCATAAATTCGCAGTTTTTTTATGAATTTTATTTTCAGTGCCCTTCCCTTGTATGGCACTTTACCAGTTTATAATAAATGCATATCTAAAAACTCGTCTTGCGACGATTTTTTAGAATGCTGTCGAGTTTTAAGTCCTGGAAATAGCAGGCCTTAAAACTCGCATTTTCAAGGTTATCTCTAAAAATTGCAATTTTTAGGGATTCTATCAAGTCATAACATCGAAAAAAAGGGGGTTAATTATGGAAAACACAATCAATGCGTTAATTTTCGTAGCAGGAATCGTTGCTGCAGTATACTTTGCAAACTACACACGAACAGAAGCTTCAAGCAAACGAGAGCAGAAAAGTAATGATATTTTTACATTTTGTATGCCTTGCATTACAGCCCTGGCACTAGGCATTCTTTTAATTGATTTCTTTATCTCCCAATCGTAATTACAGCTGCATTATTTGCCGGAACTTTTGCCCTTCTTATCAGCTGGACTTCAGAAGAAAAAGCACGCCAGAGGGCTAAAAGAGATGCTATTGAAAAGACTGTAAAAAAATCATTAAGAGATTTGCAAAGCATGATTGACCGTTCTTGTCATGAAACAAAAATGGAAGAAATTTATGCTGAACGATACCCAGCAGCATGGCTTGAGGCGCAAATCGATACTTCTCTTTGTATGACAAAAGATGATTATTAATGATTTGATTGTTTTATTACTTCTTTGCTGAGCATAACGGTACCGAATTATTTGTGTTTTTTTACAACTTGTTTTACAAAATGGTTTAAGTTCATTAAGAAATTGTCATCAGAACTTATTCCTGCACAAAATGAATGCATTATCGGATGCATTCCTCATTTATTGCAAACCTTCTAGTGAAAAGGGGCTGTCTTGTACTTTTGAGACAGCCCCATCTTTAGAAGAAGAGTTTTTTTTCTTTTTTCAATATCCTATAAGTCCTACCTATCATATATAATTTAACCAGAGAATAAATATAAGCTTGATCAATAATGAATGAAAAAGAATTAAGACATATAAATTTTAATAATCTATGTTCCTGTCTTGACAGAAGTGTCTTACCGGCTGTATTTTATAATTATGGCTAATTCCGAATCCTAATCGGAATTAGCCAAAGGAATAATTTATGGATTATATCAATAGAGCTGCTGAA
>NZ_DAVZIU010000012.1:0-59891 GCF_052273165.1 Treponema berlinense
TTTACTTATCATCAATCCTGCAACTTTTTTTCTTATGTCTTTTTTTACTGATATATCGAGTTTTCCTTTGCATGAATATTCAGGGAACATTCTTTTTGTCTCAATTCCAACCATAACATTGTTAAGAACTGTAAAAATCGGCATCATTAAGACATATAAATAATAATTTTTTATTGTAACGAGAATAAACAGCTGGCAGATATTCATCAGTCCCTGGGTTATTGTAAGTATGTTGCTTATTACATCCCGTCTTTGGTGTGCATTTAACAGTGAATTTTTATAGCCAAATAAAAGATAGCTCAAAGATGTGTTTACTAAATAAATACTGTAAAGCACATATATGTTTATATCCTGTGGAACATTTCCCTTTATAAGGTGCGGCAGGAATGGCATTACCGCTGTTCCCAGTGCAAGAATGACAAGCCCGATTATAAAATAAACTCGTTTGTAAAAATTAAGAAGCGCGCAGATTGTGTCTTTGTCATCTTCTGCAATAGGTTTGTACATGGAGTAGACAACAGCACTTGCGAAACCTAATTCTGTAAGATTCAACACTTGCAGAATCGATGAAAAAAGGCTGTTCAGACCAGCATACTCAATTCCGATTTTCTTAATAAGAACGGTTCGTATTAAAAATGGAAAAAATATAGTAAAAATTTTGTTGAACATTCCGCTGTATATGTTTCTAACAGCATTTTTTGTACGAGAGAGTTTTATTTTGGGTTTTAATATTTCTTGTTCTGACAATTAAATAATTCCTATAGCCTGTATTTTAAAGCAAGCTCAAAATGCCAGTTGTTAATCTGATCATTTCCTACAGTTTCTTTGTCTTCATTTCTTATGTTGTAAAGTGGATTTATTATTAAGTCGAATGCAGCTCCAGCTGTTGCAGAAAAGTTTTTGGTAATGAAATATGTGGTTGTTGCTCCAAAATAGTAATTTGCTTTGAATGCATGACTATATTTTATCTCTGTTTCATTTGTATTTGAATTTATTGCCTTTGCATAGATATAGTTATTGTCTGGATTATTTCTGCCTATACACAAAAATGTAGAACCTTTTGGATAATAGATCCTATATTCGAGGTGCTGGGAATTTCCTCCATATCCAATTCCTGAGCCTAGCCACTGACCTCTGTTTGTGTATCCCTGTGTGATTTGATAATGAAATCCAAAACTGTAACCACCGACAAGCTGGTAGTTCTGCGACATTTCTGTATTGTTCCATTCAAAGACAAGCTCGCTGTATATTTTTTTCTCTTCTGAAATTGTAATTGATTTTTTTGCACCTACAGTGTATGTCATTGTATGAGTAAGATAACGCTGATAGCCTTTAAATCCACCTCCTGGCGCATAATCGTCAGTTCCGATTTCTCCATATATTTCAAATCCTACAGAAGGAAACAAATAGTCTGCTGTAAAAGAAAATTTCTGATCTTCACCAGCACCTTGTTCTCCTACATGGGTATTGTTCCCCACTGGTATTACATATTTAAGGTTTTCTTTTGAGGATTTTACAAGACAAGTTCTGTTTAGCCCGACAGTAAATCCAGGTAAAAAGGAAGGAGCATAACTAAATGTAAATCCATGAATCAAGTTATGGTCATTGCTAGAATCATTGTCAAAATATTTTGATTCTGTGAGATAGCCTGTCCAAATTCTTCCTTCGACATAGCCAATATTCCAATCAATATGCGGTATATAGATTTCTGTTTTTCTTAGACCTACATCAAATTTTGGATAAGTTGTGGCATTATTGGAATGAAGCATTGGATTTAAAAATGCAGGTCCTAGCCAAATTGCCTGTGTTCCAAATCCTGCCGTAAGTTTTTTCCATGAATAGCGGAGTTCTGTATCGCCCCAGTCAAATGTCCAGAATGAAGAGTCTCCAAATCTTTGAGGTGCATCAACACCAATGTCGTTTCCGTAGCCCCAGGTGTATGCGTACTTATTTGTATAATATGCGCTATTGTCGACTAACTTAAATTCCCTGTTCTGGCTCCAGTTCACCTGCGGCTTAAAAGTTGCCTCAAATCCGTAAGCTTCGAGCCTTGCGCCGGCTGTAAGGCTTGTGTTGTAGCCTTTTCCCTGCCAGAGCGCGCCGTCGTTTTGTCCGTAAGGGGCTTTTGTGTTGTATGAATTGAACCATTCCGGGCCGTAGAGCTTGAGTTTTACACTGCGGTCGATTCCTGCTGTAAACCAGTTTGTCTCTGTTGAGTCAGGTTCGTATAAAGTGCGTTTTGTTCCGAGATTGTTGTCCTTCCAAAGGTGTTTTTCGTCCGTAACCTGCCATTCACTGTCGCTGAGTGTGCGGTAGTTTAGTGTAGGGCGTTCTGCTTGTCCTGTAAGGCTTAGAAAGTCGTAGTATTCTTCTTCTGTTGATTTTAGGGCTTCCTGGGCGAAAATAGATGAACTAAAAAACAATAAAAATAAAAAAACTCTTAAAATCTTGTAAAAACGCATTATTTTTTCTCTTTTTGTAGAATGATAAACTTTTTCTAAAATATTCCCATTATTCTATAAAAAATCTGTAGTTATTTCAACTTTTTGGGATTGTGTAAAAGTCTAGAGTTGAATTTATCCATTTTTTGCAGAGAATCGGCCATTTGTCCTGCGTAAAAAGAAACACTGTCAGCGCACTGCGGTAATTTCCTGTAAAATATTGCGATTGCGCGAGATAGAAGGCCGCGCGGTTTGTGGTTTCTTCGCTGCGATTTACGCTTAGAAATTTCTTTAATTCTACAATCGAGGTCTCGTAATTCTTTTTTACAAAACTGTTCTTGAGAATTTCAAAAAGATAGTAATCATCGCCTCCAGAAGGTGATGTTATGTCCTCGTCAAAATAATATGGCTCAAGTTTTTTCTTTTGAATGCTTGTTTTTCCAGCAAGGCTTTGTCCTGCCTTTACAACTTCCTCTGAAAGTTTTGAAGGCTTTTTTTCAAAATCTCCGATTAAGTCAATGTACGGAAGCGGAAGTTCGCGAATTGTTCCGTCTGTGTAAAGTTTTGGCGTTTCTGCGACAATCTGTTCTTCTGATTTTTTCAGAACTTTTTCTGGACGTTTTACAGCCACTGCCTTTACAGTCGTATTTATCGACGGAAGAACTACATTGTAAACAGTTCCATCTGAAAGTTTTGCTAGAACTGCATAATAATATTCATTAAAATCCGTCACAGTGTCGATGTATTGTTGGGCTTTTTGAGAAAGTTCTGCAATCGGACTAAGTTTTTCTGCTGTCTTTGAATTAACTGGAACGGTATCTTTGAACACAAGAATTGACACCGCGTTAAAATTCTGCGGAAGTTTCCAGGTGAGCCTTATTTTGTCTGTCGAAACGGCAGATGCGCACAGCATATCTACAATCGGACGGCTTGAAGATTTTGCTTTATTCTGGGCAAAAGAAAAGGTCTGGAGAAAAAACAACAGGATGAATGAAAACGGCTTAAAAAAAGATTTCATATTCTTTTTGATTTTAGCATTTTTTGTTTTTTTTTGCACGTTTTTTTGAATTGAATTTGGATTCAGCCTTGAAGCCAGTTTGACAAGAAAAAGTCTTTTGTTTATTCTTTAAAGGTTAATTTTTCTATTAAATTATGTATTTTGGACAGTTTTGTCCAGAAAAAATTGAACCGCTTTTGGAGATTAAAATGCTTGAAGAATTAAAAGAACCGATAGACAAACTTAAAAATGACATTGACAGTGTCTGGGGGCGTCTTTGACCACGCTGCGATCGATAAAAAAATAAAAGACACCGAAGCCCTGACCGCTGCTTCTGATTTTTGGAACGATACCGAAAACGCACAGCGCACCATGAACGAGCTAAAATACTTAAAAGGGCGTGTCGAGCCTTGGCGTGAACTTATTTCACAGGCAGAAGAACTCGAAACACTTTACGAACTTGGAATTGAAGAAAATGATCAGGGTGTCGAAGAAGAATTAAAGCCTCTTCTTGAAGCTGCCCGGAAAAAATTTGATGAACTTTCGATATTAAACCTTCTTTCTGGCGAGGTGGACAAAAACGGCTGCTTCTTGACTATTCATTCAGGAGCGGGCGGAACTGAAGCCTGCGATTGGGCTTACATGCTTAGCAGGATGTATATTCGATGGGCGGAACGCAACGGTTTTAAAATGGAAACTGTCGATCTTCAGGAAGATGAGGGCGGAATTAAATCGACTACAATTCAGATTACTGGCGACTACGTTTATGGAAAATTAAAAGGCGAAGCTGGTGTCCACCGTCTTATCCGCATTTCTCCGTTTGATGCAAATGCAAGAAGACATACTTCATTCAGTTCGGTTTTTATATTCCCGATTCTCGATGATACGATCAAGGTTGATATTCGTCCGGAAGATTTGCGCGTTGACACTTACCGCTCCGGAGGAAAAGGCGGTCAGCACGTGAACAAAACCGATTCGGCCGTCCGCTTTACGCACCTTCCAACTGGAATTGTCGTAACCTGTGATTCTGAACGCTCCCAGCTTATGAATCGTGCGACGGCAATGAGCATTTTGAAGGCAAAACTCTATCAATATTACAAAGAGCAGAAAGAAAAAGAAAATGCCAAATTCGGTGCAGAAAAAAAAGACATTTCCTGGGGAAATCAAATCCGCACTTATGTTTTTCAGCCGTACACGATGGTAAAAGATCACCGCACAAAATACGAATGCGGAAATATCCAGTCTGTAATGGACGGTGATATTGACCAGTTTATCGACGCATTTTTGCAGGCTCAATGGAAAGGACTTCCGACTGGCTCTGACGATTCTGACGAAAATATGTAGGAGCTGTGCTTTTTTTAGGTTCCTGCCGTGGATTTTGCCGTGGATAAGTTCATAAAGTTTTTAAAAAAATCCGTTTTTATTCTCGTTTTTTGCTGCCCATTTTTTGTTTTTGCGGACAATTGGGTTTTGGCAGGTCAGAAGTTCACCTTTGCTCAAAGAGGAGTCGAAAATTCTTCAAATGCAAAGATTGCTTCGATTTTGCCGCAGCTGATTCTTGAGCAGATTGCTGAAAATTCAATCCGCTCCGTTTCTTCTCAGGAGCAGCTTGACCGCGAACTTTACGCACTTCAGACAGAACGGCTTTCTCTTTTTTTGCAGCTTTCAAAAGAAAATAAAACCCGCGACTCTCTGGTTCTTTCAAAGACAAATCCGCGGGAATTAAAAAAAGCGATTCGAGAAGAAGAAGAAAAAATTTTTGAGATTGAAAAGAAAATTGATGAAAATCTTTCGGCTGTACAAAAAACTAAAGAAAAATATTCACGCCAGATAGCATCGGAAAATGGTGAATTTTTCGATGCAAAAAAGCACGATGACACTTTTTTCGGAAAACTTCCTTTTGCTTTTATGAAAAAAAAAGACGGCGAGTCTAAAAAAATAAATGAAAACGTTGTTCTTTATAAAAATGATCCGTCTTCGCTTTTTTCCCCTTCGGAAAAGGCCCTTGTATTGGGAGAAGAAAGTTTTTCTTTTAACAGCGAAATTTCTGCCGCAAAAATCAATGCGCTTCTTGCTGGAAAAATTGCGCTTTACGGAGAATATGTCTCGGTTACGGTAAAACTTTATTTTTTTCCAGGCGCAGCTTCTTCTTCGGAAGTTACTGAAGTTGGAAATGCAAATGACCTTGTTTCGATTTCTCAGAACATTGCGCGAAATTTAATGCCGGAAATTGCAAATTCAGTTCCTGTAAAAATAAAAATCGAAATTGAACCTGAACAGGCCGCAAAAAGCGGAATTGTCAGCGTTGACGGCGTAATTGTTCCTGCAAAAGAAGAGGTTATTGTAAACGCTGGAGTCCATTCAATTACTGTTTCTGCAAACGGTTTTGAGAAGCAGACCGTAAATTACGCTTTTGCAGGCGAAGATTTTTTTACTGTAAAAACGACTTTAAAGCCTCTCGTAATGGGAAACCTTGAGCTTTGCCTAAAAAAAATGGCAAAAGGCGTTTTTTATTTTAACGCGCTCGATTTTTCTCCTGTCGATGAAGAAAACCGTTTTGCCACCTCGACTGTGAACGGACGCCCGATTTTAGGAATTTTTGAAAATTCGGAGGGCGAAAGCGCATTCATCTATATTTCAGAAAAACTCGCTCAGGACGAAAATATTCTTTCTGTAAACGCAAAACCTTATGACCGAGAAAAGCATATCGACAGGCAAAGGCGACGAATGTACACGGCTTATTCAGTCTTAATCTGTTCTTTAGTTCCAACTTTTTTTACAGTCGGAAACTTTACGGCTGTGAATAATTCTTATGCCGCTGGCCGGGCGAATTTTGACGATGTAGAAAAATGGCAGAAATATTCGTACTATTCTCTCGGAGTTTCGTGTACGGCAGGCGCATGGTTTGCTTTTGAAATGGTTCGCTATCTTTTTGCGGCGAATGAAGTTCTTCCTGCGCGTGCAGTTCAAAAAAAATAAAAATATCTATAATTATGTTGAATTATGATGGGAGTCAAAAAATGTCAAAAATTACGTTTGCGCAAAAATTAAAAGGGCTTTTTTCCAAGGGCAAAATTGATGAGAGTTTTTTTGAGGAGCTTACGGATTTGCTCGTTGAAGGCGATATTGGCGCAAAACTCGCATTTGAGCTTACTGACAATCTGGAAAAATTTTGCCGTCAAAATAAAATTTATGAGCAGAATGCCATTTTGAATGAACTGGAAAGTATGCTTTGCGGTTTTGTAAATCGTGCCGATTTTGAAATTGACGACTCAAAAACCAGCATTTTTATGCTTTTGGGTGTAAATGGAGTTGGAAAAACAACGACGGCCGCAAAACTTGCAGGATTTCTAAAAAATAACGGCAAAAAAGTGATTTTAGCCGCCGCAGATACTTTTCGCGCAGCCGCAGAAGAGCAGCTGGAAATGCACGGCCAAAAACTTGGAATCCGGGTTGTTTCTCATCAGCACGGAAGCGATCCTTCTGCAGTTGTCTTTGACGCGGCCCAGGCTGCGAGGGCTGGCGGAGGAGCCGTTGTGCTTGCGGATACGGCAGGTCGCCTTCACAACAAAGAAAATCTTGTCCGGGAATTGCAAAAAATCGACAGAATCGCCAGCCAGAAAGCCGACGAAGGCTGTTGTAAAAAAATTCTCGTAATTGACGGAACGACAGGTCAAAATGCCGTTCGCCAGGCTGAAGTATTCAATGACGCTGTTGGAGTTGACGCTGTCATAATTACAAAATACGATTCAACTGCAAAAGGCGGAATGATTTTTGCAATCGGAAAAGAACTCAATATTCCTGTCTGGTTTGTCTGCACAGGAGAAAAATATTCCGACATTCATATTTTTGAAAAAAATTCTTATATCAAGGAATTTCTTGGCCGCTAAATGAAGTATTTTTTTGCCGTCATATTGAACATTTTTTTGATTTTTTCTCATTTTCCTCTGTTTGCCGGGCAGAATTTTTTGTCTGAGAAAAATGCCAGGACAGAAAATTCATTTTTTGATAAAAAAAATGTGCAAAAAAAGCAGGACAGACTTGAGTTAAATAAGGAATTTAGAAATTTTCTTTTTGAAATTGCAAAAAACGTTATTTTGCAGCAGGCTGACGGAGATTTTTTTGAGATTTCAAGGCCAGCCGTTCAATTTTTACTTCTTCCGATCTGGAAAAACTCAACATTTTCTTATCTTTACGAAGTCTTTTTTCCAGAAAAAGCCGGTGAAATAAATTCTCAAGCAATAAAAAAATTTGAAGATGAAGCGGAAACTGACGAAGATCCTGAAACTTTTGATTTAATTTCGATTCTTGACGGAAAAAGCGACAGCGAGAAAAAAAATGCTGGGATTGAAGAAGTTTTAAACCGCCTTCATGACGGAAAATTAAGAAAAATTTCTTATGGAAATGAAAAAACAAGCGTTTTTGAAAAAGATGGATTTACAGTTCTTCTGAATGCCGACGAAAAAATTGCGGTTCGGCGCACGTTTGATTCAAAATTTCATATTGTAAAAAAAGAAACTTTCAGTTCACCACAAAACTTTGAAAAATTTTCAGCCACTTCTCAGACAAATTATTTTTATTCTGACGATGAAAAGCTTTTTAAAACCGAATCCGAAAATTTTTCAAAAAAGACAAGGGTTTTAAAAACTTATCGGGATGACGGAAAAATCGAATCCGAAACAAAAATTCACTGTGAAGAAGGAAATCCACAAACAAAAAGCCTTTGTATAAAAGACAGCGAAAAAAAATGGGAATATGACGAAAAATGCCGGATAAAAAAAATTATTTTGACTGAATATTTTCCTGCAAAAAACAAAAAAACAGAAAAAAAAGAGCATATTACCCGTTTTGAATATGTTTTTGAGCAGACTCCGGACACTTATTTTTACGAAGACGGAAAACTGCGGATTCAGACGGTTTACGATAATTCAACTGATTTTACAAAAACTTTTTTCTTTGATGGAGGTTTTTCTGTCGTTGGAAAATACGTAGCCGGAGAAAAAGTTTCTGAAACAACTTATCTGAACGACAGAGCACTGCGGAGATTAAAAAATGAAAATTAAAAATAAAGTCATTAGTTTTTTTAATTCCCTAAAATGGGTATTGTTTGTTTCGAGGAGATTCAGTCTTGTCGACAGAAAAGGAAGTTCAAAAGTCAATTCTGTTCTCGCTTCTCTTGGAATTTGCTTCGGAGTGATGACTTTAATCACCGTAATTTCTGTCATGAACGGCTTTCAGATGAGTTTTATCGATTCTATTATGGAAATTAGTTCTTACCATATCCGTGTTAAAAATATTGATGAAAATTCTTCGCTGGATTTTTTAATGGACTGTCAGAAATCTCCAGAAATTCGTTCAGTTTCTGCTTTTATGGAAGCGCAATCTCTTATGACCGGAAAAAATGGAAATCAGTCGGCGGCTCTTATTCGAGCTGTTCCTTCAAACTTGCTGGAAATTGATTCCGGTTTTAAGAAAGAGGCAAGAATGTGGAGCGGAAAATTCGATTTGTCGGAAAGCGGTTCGATTGTACTTGGTTCTGAACTTGCCAGAAGACTTGGCGTTCGACCAGGAAATACTGTTGAACTTTTTGCGCTTTCTGGCGGAAGCGATGTAAGTCTTATTTCTTCTGAGCGGGTTTTTACCGTAAAAGGGATTTTTCGTTGCGGTTATGCAGATATAAACGCTTCTTATGCATTTGTAAATCTTGAAGACGGAATTAAATATTTTGGAAAAGATTCTGAGCTTTTATACGGAATTAAACTTTTTAACACTAGCCTTGATTCAAAACTTTCCAATCAAATTGAAGAAAAATTTGCTGGCGCAAAATGCGAATCCTGGAAAGAATTTAACCGCTCGTTCTTTGGAACACTAAAAATCGAAAAAAATATGATTTTTCTTCTTGTCCTGATAATTTTTGTTGTCGTTGCAGTTAATATTTTTAATGGAATGCGACGCCGTGTTTTTGAAAGGCGGGAGGAAATTTCTGTTTTAATGGCATTTGGCGGTCAAAAAAATACAATTCAGGCAATTTTTATCATGCAAGGATTTTTGGCAGGCTTAAAGGGGGCGGTTCCCGGGCTTGTGCTCGGACTTCTTTTGAGCGTAAAAATGTCTGGAATTTTTATCGTTATGTCTAAAATTGTATACTACATTCAGTTATTCTTTCTCAATCTTTTTTCGCCAGAAAATGCTGTTTTTTTGAGAGAAAACCCAATGTATATGATTTATGCGAATATTCCTCCGAGAATTTTTGCTGGCGAGGTCTTTTTTATTACACTTTTTGGTATTTTTTCGGCACTCTTTGCAAGCGCAAAGGCAAGCCGTGAAGTTCTTAATCTTACAGTTTCCGAGGTGATGAGAGATGAATAATTTTGCTGTTGAAATAAAGGGACTTGAAAAAACTTATAAAACAGAAAGCGAGAGCCTTACAATTTTAAAAAATCTTGACCTTCGGATAGAAGAAGGTTCAAAAGTCGTTATAATCGGGGAAAGCGGAAGCGGAAAAAGCACTTTTCTCAATATTGTCGGCGGACTGGACAAGGCGACTTGCGGAAGCGTAAAGGTCGGTCCTTACGAAATAACTTCTCTTGACGAAAAACGCATTTCCGAATACCGCTCAACTTATCTCGGTTTAATTTTTCAGTTTCATTACCTTTTAAAAGATTTTACAGCTCTAGAAAACGTGTTTTTGCCGGCTTACATGGCAGGAATGAAAAAAACTGCCGCTGTAGAAAAGGCAAAAGCCCTTCTTTCGGACGTCGGTCTTCTGGAAAGAGCTGCACATCTTCCTTCTCAGCTTTCCGGTGGCGAAAGGCAGAGAGTTGCAGTTGCCCGTGCCCTTATAAATAATCCAAAGCTTATTCTTGCTGACGAGCCAACAGGAAACCTGGATCCTGCAAATGCCGTTATGATTGGCGAACTGCTTTTTTCAATGGCGGAAAAATATAAAAAGACACTGGTTCTTGTAACTCATGACATGACTTTGGCTTCTAAGGGCGACAAAATTTATTCAATTAAGGACGGAATGCTCAATGAAAAGTAGTGCGTCCATCTTATATGCTTACAGAATGCTTTTTCCTAGAACTGGCAAAAAGTCGAACGCCCGCAGAAGCCTTACAGGAGCGTTTTTGTGCATCGCGATAAGCCTTGTTCCTCTTGTCATGATTCTGACTGTTTCCAACGGAATGATAAAAGGAATGACCAGCAGGATGATCGGCCTTTCAAGCTCTCATTTAAGCGTTATTCTTCATCCTGACATCGAAGAATCTCAGTCGTCTCAAAAACTTATCAAACTGTCTGAAAAAATAAACGAACTCGACGGAGTAACTAAGGTTTTCCCAGAAATTCAATCAATTGGACTTGCCACTGGAAAAAAAATCAGGACAGGAGCTGCAATCCGCGCTGTCGAAAACGATATTTTTTCAAAAAACACCGCTTTTTCTTCGCTTTTTGAAATTGTCGAGAGCGTTTCCGGAATAAAAAAAGCGTCGGATATTCGACTTGAAGAAGGAAAAAATGCCGTAATCGGAAAAAAAATTGCCGAAAGCCTCGAGTTGCATGCAGGAGATGAGTTCAGGCTTATTACGACGAGAATTCTTTCTCCAAATAAAATCGTTCCAAAAATTACGAAATTCAGAATTTCAGCAATAGTTTCGAGTGGCTATCAGGAACTTGACGCGCTGTGGGTTTTTATTCCTCTGAATACAGGTTTTTCAATTCTTCCGCTTCGCTCAAGCCAGACGATGATTGGAATTGAAACTGAAGACGCTTTTTCGATTGAACTTGATAAAATTTCTTCAAAAATCGAAAATCTTGCTCCGGCTTTTACTCGTGTTTACAGATGGGATGAGATAAATGCTTCTCAATACGAAAATTTTTCATCAACCCAGATTATGCTTCTTTTTATCATGCTTTTGATTGTTCTTGTTGCTTCGATAAATATTTCAAGCGCCCTTGTTATGCTCGTAATGGAACGGAAAAAAGAAATTGCGATTCTAAAAAGCCTTGGCGCTTCTCCTTCCGGAATAACCTTTTCTTTTTTAATTACTGGAATGTCGACCGGTTTTATGGGAATTCTTGCCGGAATTCCTGCCGGTCTTTTATGCGCGGTAAATTTTGATTTAATTCTTGGCTGGATTGAGAATATCCTTACTTTTGTAAAAAAAGCGGCTTTTCTTGTTGCCGGGCACGATATTTCGGAGGTTTCGCGTCTTCACATACTTGATCCTGCGTTTTATCTCCAGAATATTCCGCTTTCGATTCCTTTAGGCCAGATTACGATTATTGCCTGCGGAACTCTTGTTCTTTCGCTTTTGGCAAGCGCAATTCCTGCAATAAAAGCAGGCCAGGAAAAACCGATTGAAAGTCTAAAGAAAATTTAACCAATTCCTTTTTTTTAATTTTTGAATTATACTTAATTTTCGGTGTATTTTTTATGATTTGTGATTTTTGTAAAAAACAGGATGCCGTAGTTTTTATAGAATTGAACGGTGACGGAGGAAAAAAGCACATAAACCTTTGCCGTGAATGTGCCGCAAAATCCGGAATTACAGGCGATCCAAAATCCATAACTTCGATATTCAAGGAACTGACCAGCATTTCCAGACAGATTTCGGAAGCAGACAAAAAAGTCTGTCCTGTCTGCGGAACTAAGCTTGCCTTAATCAAGTCGTCAAAAAAAGCCGGCTGCCCTGAATGTTATTCAATTTTTAAAAATGAAATCAGGGAACTTCTCGAAAAAGAAGACATAAAAGGTCCTTATTCAGGAAAGATGCCAAAAAGACTTTCTACTTTCCGTTCCGTTTTAACTGACAGAATTGCGCTTCAGGGAAAACTTGAAGAATCTCTCAGAAACGAAGATTACGAAAAAGCCGCTGTCTACCGCGATTATTTAAGGGCTTTGGAAAAATCCCCAGTAAATGGAAATGACGATGAGTGAGAAAAATATTTCTGAGCCTGTTTCTGGTTGTGGAGAGTGGTATTCACTTCCAGGACCTTTGTCCGACGTTGTCTGTTCAACAAGAGTCCGCTTGGCAAGAAATCTGGCTGATTTTCCTTTTCCCGGTCATTTTAAGTCTGATGATTCGGTTCGTGTTCAGACTTTGATTTTTGACGCATTTTTAAAAAGCGAAAAAGCGGATTCGTATCAAGCGCTTGCCGTGGCAGGAATTGATTCTTTGAACGCAGGACTTTTGATTGAGAGAGGTCTTATTCAGCCTTCGACCTTGAATTCTCCGGGTGGTGGTCTTGTAATGCGCATCAACGGAAAAAAAGCAAATTCTGGTCTTGTCTGTACGATTAACGATGAAGATCACGTCCGTATAAGCTGCTTTTGTTCGGGGCTTGACTGCGATACAGCCTTTGAAAATTGTCTGGAAGTTGATGAGCTTTTGCAAAAGAGCCTTCAGTTTGCGGCAAGCTATGATTTTGGCTATCTTACAGCAAATGTAAAGGATTGCGGAAGCGGGATGAAACTTTCTGCGCGTGTCCATCTGCCAGCAATGGCATTTTTGGGCGAAATCGGCTCGTTTTTTGAGTCTGTCGTTTCTAAAGGCATTGTTGCAGGTCCTGCATTTTCTTCTTTTGTAAAGGCAGGAGCAGGGATTGGAAATTTTTACCAGTTAAGTTCAAATCAGGCTGGAACAGGAAGCGAACTTGAACAACTGATAAATTTTACCGCTATTTTAAAGCAAACTGTCGAACTTGAGCGGAAATGCCGCGAATCAATAATAAAAAACCGAGCCACAGAAATAACCGACAGAATCGTAAAGGGGTTTTCCGTTGCAAAATTTTCACTTTTGCTTGATTTGCGGGAAGCCCTTATGATCATTTCTGACATAAAACTTGGAAAAGCCCTCGGACTATTACAAGGAGTTGATGACAGTTCCTTAACGCCACTTATATATCGCGTACAGGAATCGCATTTAAAGACTGTAATTAAGAGTGGCAATTTTAACTTTCCGCCTGATATTTCTGAAAATACAGAAAAACAGACAGAACGGCTTCGAGCCCTGATTATTCAGGATACATTTGAAAATTTGGAATTAATAAAATGATGAATATGAAAAGAATTTCTCCACGCCTTCAAAAAGTTTTTATAGCAGCCCAGGAAGAAGGTAGAAAATGCGGTTCAAGCGAACTTATGCCTGAACATATTCTTCTTGCGCTTTTAAAGTCCGCCGACGGACTTGGATATATAATGCTTCAGGATTTGAGAATAAACGTCTTAACCTTGCAACTGGCGGTTGAACAGGCGGTTGTTCCTCGTCCAGGTTCTGCAAGTCTTTCAGAGCTTCCGCCTTCTCGCAGGCTCCGTACTGTTATGGACATTGCCACCCTCGAATCAAATTCACTTAGAAATGATTATATAGGAACAGAACATTTTATGATTGCGGCATCTCGCGAAGAAAACAGTGCTGCCAGTAATTTTTTTGCACGCGCTGAACTCAATATAAACGATATTCGCGAAGCAGCAAGGGTTGTTCAGTTTCATTTTCATTCAAGCGCGCAAATGAACGGAGACACTCTCGGAAGCACGTTGCAGCGTCTTGTAGATGATGCAAAAAAAGAAACAATTTCACAGTTTGCTTCTGGTTCTGCCCAGAACGCTCAAAAACGCGGTCAAAAAAACGGTTCTTTTCTTGCAGAATTTGCACGTGATTTAACGCAGTTGTCGCGGGAAAATAAACTCGATCCTGTTGTTGGAAGAAAAAAAGAAGTCGAAAGGCTTGTTCAGATTTTAAGTCGCCGCACAAAAAACAATCCTGTTCTTGTAGGAGAGCCTGGCGTCGGAAAAACCGCTGTTATCGAAGGGCTTGCCGCAAAAATTGCAAAAGGAGAAGTTCCTTTCAATCTCATAAAAAAACGGGTTTTGGCTTTGGATATGGTTGCTGTTGTTGCAGGAACAAAATTCCGCGGTGATTTTGAAGAAAGAATGAAGAGAATCATGAAAGAGATAAAAGAAGATGGGAATATCATTCTTTTTATAGACGAACTTCATTCAATAATCGGAGCTGGCGGTTCCGAAGGCGGAATGGACGCTTCAAATATTTTAAAACCAGCATTGAGCCGTGGCGAAATTCAAATTGTCGGCGCAACTACGACAAAAGAATACCGCAAATACTTTGAAAAAGATTCAGCCCTTGAGCGTAGGTTTCAGATTGTAAAAGTAGATGAGCCTTCTGTTTCTGATACGATTGAAATTCTGAACGGCTTAAAGCAAAAATACGAAGATTTCCATGGCGTCGTTTACGATGATGACGTAATTCCTGCGATTGTGAAATTTTCCGAGCGTTATATTCCTGAAAGATTTTTGCCAGACAAGGCGATTGATATTCTTGACGAAGCTGGAAGCGCAAAAAAAATTTCAGAAGAAAGCAGACCTGTAGAACTTGCTGAACTTGAAAAGGCGATTGATGAATTATCTTCTGAAAAAAAAGAACTTGTCGCAAAACAAAATTACGAAAAAGCAGCAGAAGTTCGCGATAAAGTAAAGGATTTAAGGCTTAAACTCGAAGAGTTTTCAGAACTCTGGCAGAACAATACCTGCAGTCTAAAAAAACACGTTACTGTTGACGACATTTGCAAAATAATTGCTTCGATAACAGGAATGCCGCTTGAGCAGCTCGATTCAAACGAGACCGACCGTCTTTTAAAAATGGAAAATCATCTTCACAAAAACGTAATCGGACAGGACGAAGCAATAAAAGTCTTAAGTTCTGCAATCCGAAGAAGCAGGGCAGGAGTAAGTTCTCCAGACAGACCTTTGGGTTCATTCATCTTTCTTGGACCTACTGGAGTCGGAAAAACTCAGCTTGCAAAATCTCTGGCAGAATTCCTGTTTGGCTCAAAAGACGCGCTTATCAGAATCGATATGTCGGACTATATGGAAAAGCATAACGCAAGCCGTTTAGTTGGAGCGCCTCCAGGATATGTCGGTTTTGACGAAGGTGGAACTTTGACGGAAAAGGTTCGGCGTCAACCGTACAGTGTTGTTCTTCTCGACGAAATTGAAAAAGCTCATCCAGATATTTTTAACCTTCTGTTGCAGCTTCTTGAAGAAGGCGAACTGAGTGACAACCTTGGACACACGATAAATTTCAGAAATACTGTTATCATTATGACCGGAAATGCAGGCGCAAGACAGATAAATTCTGAGCACAAGCTTGGCTTTTATTCATCTCCAGACGGAATTTTGCCGTATAACGAGATTAAGGCGAACGCTCTTGAAGAATTAAAACGAATTATGCGCCCTGAGCTTCTGAATCGCGTTGACGATGTTGTTGTTTTTGAGGCTCTGAACAAAGCTCAGATTTCAAAAATTCTCGATCTTCAGATTAAAGAACTTGAAAACCGGCTTTCTGACAAAAATTTGACGCTTACGATAAAGCCAAAGGCCAGAAACTACCTTGTAGAACACGGTTACGATGCAAACCTCGGAGCACGCCCGATGCGCCGTCTTATCCAAAGCGAAATTGAAGAGCAACTTTCGATACTCATTTTGGAAGGAAAGGCTACAGAAAGCAAAAAAATAACAGTGGATCTTTCAAAAGATAAGCTTATTGTAAAAGTTGAAAATCCGCAGAAAAAACTCGAAACAAAAAAAGAAAAAGTAGAAGCACAATAATTTTAGTGCAGAATAAAAAAGGAAATGTAAGATAAAAACAGCCGAAAACAGCGTCTGTTTTTATCTTAAAAAGTTTGCGTTGCAAACTTTATTATCATCTGTTGTTTCTCACTTCGTTGTGAAACAACTTAAAAAGTCAATTCTAAAACTGAAGTTTTAATCTTGACTTTTTATGGGAATAAAAATGAATTTCAGTGATTTTGGTAAAAAACTTTGCAGCCAGTCGGGAATCTTGCAGTTGATGGACGATATTGGCAGACCACTTCCAAAAAACGTAAAACCTTACAGGCTTGGTGGCGGAAATCCTGCTATGATTCCAGAAATTTCTGCAATGTACAGGCAGGAAATGCAAAAAATAATGGACAACGGCGACGAATTTGAAAAACTGATCGGACTTTATGACAGTCCACAGGGAAGAATGTCTTTTATCGAAACAGTTGCCGAATATCTTTCAAAAACTTACGGATGGAAAATCGGACCGGAAAATGTTGCGATTTCCAACGGAAGCCAGAGCGCCTGTTTTTATCTTTTTAACCTTTTGGCAGGAACTTTCAGCTCTAACGGAGCTAAAAACAGAAAAAAAATTGTATTTCCGCTTGCTCCAGAGTATATCGGCTACGCTGATCAGGGAATCGAAAAAGAAATGTTTGTTTCAATTCCGTCAACCTGGAAAGAAGAAGCCGATCATACTTTTAAGTACCATGTAAATTTTGAACTTCTTGAAGAATATATGAAAAAAAACACACAGGTTGGAGCAATCTGCGTAACTCGACCGACAAATCCTTCAGGAAATGTTCTTACAGATTCTGAAATTACCCGCCTTTCTAAACTTGCAAGGCAATATTCAATTCCGCTCATAATCGACAACGCATACGGACTTCCATGGCCAAACATTATTTTTACAAACGATGCAAGCCCGTATTATGACGACAATGTTATTTTGAGCATGAGTTTGAGCAAAATCGGTCTACCTTCGCTTCGTACAGGAATTATAATCGCTCCTGCCGAAATCGTAACGGCAATCGGAAACATGAACGCAATCGCCGCCCTTGCTTCTGGTTCTTTTGGACAAGCTTTGGCAGAAAATCTCATAAAAACAGGCGTTCTTGTTGAAAAAGCAAAGAATTTTGTCCGCCCATATTATGAAAACAAGGCAAAAAAAGCAGTGCAGGCTTTCCATAAATATTTTGCTGGAACAGACTATGCCGTTCACAAAAGCGAAGGCTCGATTTTTCAGTGGCTGCTGTTAAAAGGGCTTTCGATTCCTACAATGCAGTTCTATTCTGAATTAAAAAAGAAAGGCGTAATCGTTGTTCCAGGAGAATATTTTTTCTTTGGCGACGACACAGAGCATGGACTTCCGCCAGTTTGCGAACATCCTCACTTCAATAAATGTCTTCGCATAAATTATGCAGGAGACGAAGAAGAAGTTGATGAAGGCATAAGGATAATCGCCGAAACTTACCGAAAATTTTCTAAATAGACGTCTTTTCGTTGAGTTTTTCGGCAACATCCAGAAGTTTTTCACGGTCGTTCATTGACGGATCATCAAGAACGGCCTGAAAAAGTTCATTTAAAATCCAGCCAAGTTTTTTTCCAGGCTTAATTCCTCTTTCAATAAGGTCTTTTCCATTCACTTTTAAATCTTTCAAGCTCAAAGCCGAGTGTTCATCTTCGATTTTTTTAATCCGCTCTTTTAGCTCTAGAATGTTTTGAACAACAGGGCTGCCAGGTTCTGCTTTTTCGCAATTTTTTCCGTAGTTGTCAGCAAGCCTGAGTTCAAAAAGGTCGTCAATATAGTCTTTTCCTACGCGAACCAAAAAACGGCGCACAGAAGAATCCTTCCATTCTGGCTCATAATAAAACATATGTTCGCGAATAAGGTGGCAGATTTTTTCGATTTCGGCATTTGAAAATTTTAACCTTGTAAGGACTTTTTCTGTAATTTCTGCCGAATAAATTTCGTGTTTCCAAAAATGAATTATTTCAACTTTTTCTTTTGTCACAGGATTTTCTTCAAAACTTACAGCTCTTGCCCTTACTTTTCCTACGTCATGAAAAAGGGCTGCAATTCTGACAATGTAGTTGTCTTTTGATGCACCATCGCACGAAAAAATATTGTGATCAAGAACATCAAACTGATGAAATCCCCGTGCGTCTGCCTGCGTAACACCGCGGCCCTCTGCAAGTTCTGGAATAAAAAGCTTTAAAATTCCTGTCTGTTCCATAAGTTTCAGACCGACAGACGGAAGAGGACTTTTTAAAATCTTCAAAAATTCGTCTCGAAAACGTTCCAACGAAATTGAATTGATTTTTTTTTGAACTTCGCAATTGGAAATTTCTAAAAATGTAGAATTTTCTATGCAGAAATCCAGCTGACTTGCAAACCTCAGTGCCCGCACAGGACGCAGACCATCTTCCATAAAGCGTTCATGCGGATTTCCGACGGTTCTTATAGTTTTGTTTTTTATGTCAAGTTGGCCATCAAACGGATCGACTAAATGTCCATCATCAAGGCTTGCTGCAATTGCGTTCATTGTAAAATCTCTACGGCTTAAATCGTCATCAATCGACTCAGCAAAAACAACCTTGTCTGGATGCCGCCCGTCAGAATATCCCTGGTCGGCTCTGTATGTAGTAACTTCGATTTCTTTTTTCATAAAGTGAACTGTTACAGTTCCGTGCTTTATTCCTGTCGGAATTACGTGACGAAAAAGTTTTATTACGTCTTGAGGATGTGCATTTGTCGTCAAATCCCAGTCGCTTGCGTTTTTGTCAAGAAGAATGTCGCGCACAGCACCGCCAACTAAAAAAGCTTCAAAACCAGCTTCTTTAAAAATCGAATTCATTTTTTTGAGTTCATAGGGAATCTGAATTTTTTTCATTTTTAATCTCACTTTTGCACAAGGCCACCCGAAAGGATTTCTATAGAATTTGAAGAAAGGCAGATAAAAACCGCCAGAATAAAAAATACAATAAAAATTATCAGGTGAACATAAAAATAGATTTTTTTAGTCGAAATAATGTAAAAAATGCACTCAATGCAGGCTGCAAGGGCAAAAAATCCTGTTCCAATTGAAGTGCAACATATAGAAAAAAGAATGAGATTTAAATTTTCATCAAGAAAATTCTGAATATTTCCCGAAAAAAATAGCACAATTTGAGAGACAAGGACGCAACTAAAAAAAATAAATGCGCGACGCGTGAGAGAAAGAAGCAGTGGCAATCTGCGGAAAACTGTAAAATATCTGAGATTTTTCCATTTCGGCTGAGTTTTTCGGAATTTTTTATTGTCTGCCAGTTTTTTTTTCATGCTTGCTAACTGCTTTGTTTTTGTTATAAAATCATCTCTAATCTATAAAATAAATTATACAGAAAAAGGGCTGGTATGAAAAAGGGTTTTATAAGCTTTATAATAATTCTTTTATTTGCGGGATTTATTTTTTATCTCGGTTTTGTAAGTTTTAGGGTTCCTGTCGGAAAATACGGCGTAATGACGTCAAAAACTTCTGGCGTGTATCAAAAAATCATCGAAAATGAAAAATTTTGCTGGCGCTGGGAAAAAGTCATCCCGAAAAACGCTGAAATTTACGTTTTTGAAAAAAAATCTTGTGCTTTTGAGCAGTCGTTTTCAGGAGAACTGCCCTCTGGAAAAATTTATTCAAGCCTTGTTAAGGGTGAGCCTGCTTTTTCCTATTCATTTGACTTTGAAATTTTTCTTTCTGTAAAACCAGAAAATCTTATACAACTTGTGGCTGCACAGAATTTAACAGGGCAAAAGTCGCTTGAAGAATATCTTCAAAAAATTTCTGCAAAAATTTCACAGGAATTAAGCCAGTACATTATAAAAATGAATGAAAATACAGTGATCGCTTCTTATAATGTGCCGGAAATTATCGAAAATCTCAATCTGAATAACAAATATGATTTTGTGACAGTCGATACGATTCTTATAAAAAACGCTTCTGTTCCTGACTTAAATCTCTACAACCTTGCAAAAGAATCTTATAAAAAACTTCAGGCCGAAATTGACGCAAATCTGGCGGAATACGCAAAGCAACATGCCCAGAAAATCATCGAAAATGAAAATTCAGTAAAAAAACTTTCAAAAATCGGCGAAATGCTCAAACAGTATCCGGAACTCAATTCGCTTCTTTCAAATGCAAGCGCCTCAGAAGTATTAAAAGCACTGAATGATTTAAAATAAAAAAATGCAAAATAAAACTACCGTAACAGAGTTTGTTTTATCTGCTAAAGGAAATTTAAAATGAATTTGTTTTTTAACCAGAAATTAAAGCTTTTTGGAATTCGCGGCGCGACTGGTTGCGAAAATACTAAAGAATCAATTGCAAAAAATGTTGTTGAAATGTGTTCAGAACTTTTCTCAAAAAATAAGGTTCTGCCAGAAAATATTGTTTCTATCCAATTTACTTCGACAAACGATTTAACAGCAATGAATCCTGCTGCGGCATTAAGGCGAGGAGGAAACTGTGGCATTGACGTTTCTAATGTACCTTTATTTTGTAGCCAGGAACCAGAAATTGAAGACAGCCCTGAAAAAATGATTCGCATCCTCGTTACTGCCTATCTTGCTTCAAATTCAAAGGTAAAACCTGTTTATATAAACGGCGGAGAAAAGCTCCGTCCAGACTTTTCAAAAAAAAATTGAAAAAAGTTTAAAAACTTTTAAAAAAAATATAAAAAGACTATTGACAGTTTTTTTTCAGTTTGCTAATATATAAACACATCGCGGGGGTAACTAAGTAACTCAAGCGAAACAAAAAAAAACAAAATGCTGCCTTAGCTCAGTTGGTAGAGCACGTGATTTGTAATCTCGGGGTCGAGGGTCCGAGTCCTTCAGGCAGCTTTTTTCGTTAAAGGGGAGTTTCCCGAGTGGTCAAAGGGGACAGACTGTAAATCTGCTGCCTAGTGCTTCGTAGGTTCGAATCCTTCACTCCCCAATATCTTGAGCCTTAAGTTAAATCTTAAGGCTTTTTTATTGTGTTTTTGCCCTTGCGCAGGAAAATAAAATGTCTTTATCAGAAAATAATTCTGAAAATAAAATTCCTCCTGAAAATTCCAGTTCATTTGAATATAATTTTAGTGGCAGGGAAATAAAACTTCTTGCCAGGTTTTTGAGAAAAAATCAGTCGCAAATTCCATCCGGACTTGAAAATTTTTCCAGAAAAGTTGAGTTGTATATTTACAGCCTTATGTCGATTGACGAAGTTGAAAAATTTTTTAGCACCGAAGACTGATTTTTTGTTGGAGTGATTATGAATAAAAAAACATTCGCTCGTTGCGCAATTGCTTCTGTTTTTGCTGTTTTTCTTTTTGTCTTAACTTTTCTTCTTACAGAACTTTATGTTCCCGTGTCAATTTCAAGAAAGTCTGAAAAAATTCGCGTTGAAATTCCTTCTGGAACAAGCACAAGAAGAATTGCTTCCATCTTAAAAAAATCAGAGCTTATTCGTTCTGAAAACCTTTTTTATGTCTCTTCAAAATTTCCGTTCGTTTTTGGACGAAAAACTCCGTATCTTTTAAAATCTGGAGTTTACGAATTGAGTCCGAATATGACAGTTTCTCAGATTCTTTCCGAACTTGAATCTGGCCATCAGGAATACATAAAAACGGTTTTGCCAGAGGGGCTGACTGTTTCCAAAATCGCAGAAATTCTTGATGAAGAAGGAGTCTGCAAAAAACAGGACTTTATGCTTGCCTCTAGAAATTATTCGCTTTTAAAAAAATATCAAATTCCTGCCGCAAACCTGGAAGGCTTTCTCTTTCCAGACACATATTTTTTTACACCAGGAATGAAGGCTGAAGAAGTCATTGAAATGATGGTAAATAATTTTTTCAAAAAAATTGAATCTATTCCAGAATTTTCAGGAAAAAGCGTTTCAGAATATTACAGCGCGATTGTCCTTGCTTCTGTCGTTGAGCGTGAATACCGCGTCGCAAGAGAAGCGCCTTTGATTGCCTCTGTTTTTAAAAACAGAATTGAACAGAATATCGGCCTTTATTCCTGCGCAACGATTGAATATATAATCACAGAAATTCTTGGAAGGCCACATCCAGATGTAATCACTTACGACGATTTAAAGATTGATTCACCTTACAACACTTACAAATGGGCAGGACTTCCGCCATCTCCGATTTCCAATCCAGGAATTGTCGCTTTAAAAGCCGCTGCAAATCCTCCAAAAACCGATTATTATTATTTCACGCTTAATGACGAGATGAACGGAACCCATACTTTCTCAAAAAGCTTCAGCTCTCATTCAAAAGCAGGAATTCAATTTAAAACAAAAAAGGCGGCATCATCTAAATAATGGCAGGATTTATTACTCAAGAATCAATTGAAGCTGTAAAAAGGGCGGCAGATATTGTTTCTGTAGTTGGAGAATATGTAAAACTTGATAAACGGGGCTCGGATTTTTGGGGATGCTGTCCTTTTCATGGAGAAAAAACAGCTTCGTTTCATGTGATTCCTGAAAAAAATGCGTATTACTGTTTTGGATGCCATGCCGGCGGACCTTCGGCAATAAAATTTATCCAGGAAATTGAAAAAATCTCATTTCCAGAAGCAGTCGAACTTCTGGCAAAAAAATTCGGGGTTTCGCTTCAATATTCAGAAAAGGGAAATCCAGAATATAAGGTTGACCACACAAAAGACGACTTAAAATCCCTTTACAACAGACTTGCAGGAACTTTTAACTATCTTCTTACTCAGACCGATTCCGGCAAAAAGGCGCTTTCGTATATAAAAAAACGTGGAATTACAGACGACGTAATCGAAAAATTTAAATTTGGCTATGCTCCTGCCGATCGTTATTGGCTGAAAAAATTTCTTCATTCAAAAAATTTCAGCGAAGAACTCCTTTCTTCGTCAGGGCTTTTTTCTAAAAATTACCAGGATATGTGTCTTTTTTCCGACCGTTTTATGATTCCAATTTTTGATGAACGCGGAGAGTGCGTAGCTTTAAGCGGACGCGTAATTCCTCCAGCAGATGAATCCCAGCGGAAATACATAAATTCGCCGGAAACTGTAATCTATTCAAAAAAGCATACTCTTTTTGCCTTAAACCTTGCAAAACGCTCAATGGGTGAAAAAGGCTTTGCGATAATCTGCGAAGGTCCCATGGACTGCATCGCATACCATCAGGCAGGAATAACGAATGCCGTCGCTTCCTGCGGAACTTCTTTTACAGAAGAGCATATTCAAAAATTAAAGCGATATGCTTACAGCCGTGAAAATGGCGTTTCTACGGTCTACCTTTCGTTTGACTCCGACGGAGCTGGGCAGAGCGCCACAAGAAAAGCAATTCTTGCTTGCAGAAAGGCTGGAGTTGCCGTAAAAGTAATAAAACTGACTGGTGGAAAAGATCCTTCAGAAATTTTACTCAAATACGGTGCAGAAACCTTGACGATGGACGTCAATAACGCTATATTAGATTCTGACTATCTGTTTGAATCTTTGATGAATGAATATCCGGCTGATACGCCTGACGGAAAAGCGCGAATTTCGATGGCTTTTTTTCAGTATGTAGATTCTCTTCAAACTGACATTCAGAAAGAAACTAGCTTGGAGCAGCTTTGTCAAAAACTAAACCTGTCAAGTCAGGCTGTTCTCAGAGATTACAATAATCGGGAAAGTGCCCGCAGCCGTTTAGAAAAACGGACAGATTTACAAAACAGCGAAACCGAAGAAAACATCCAGAAAGGAATGGAATTAAGGGTTTTGCTTGCAGTAATCGCCGACACTAATCAGTTTGAACTGATGCGGCGGGAAATAAACGAAGATGTCTTTGAATCATCTGAAGCTAAACAGTTATTCATTATTCTGGAGGATTGTTACCAGCAGAAAAACCTTTCTTTCAGTTCAATTTGCGAACACTGTAAAGATCCGAAATTAACGCGACTGATTACCGAAGGTGTAATGTCCGGAGAATATTCTCAAAATACGGAAAAAATTATCAGAGACGGAATTGAAATAATTAAAGGAAAAAATTTAAAACGGCAGATGGATTATATAATCGAGCGCTTAAAAACTCTAAAAAATCCTTCTACACCTGAACAGATTCAGGAATTTAATTCTTTAATGAAAGAAAAAATGAATATTGACAGGCTTGTTTGTTCTAAAAAAAATTAGAATATAAATTCAACTAAAAAAAAAGAGGCGAAAAATGGATCAGGAACTCGATCCCGTAGTTGTAAAACTCCTTGAATATGCGAAAGATAAACAGATAATTTCTTGGGACGAAATCAACGAGATTCTCGGCCAGGACTTTGTTAATTCTCCAAAAATGGAAAATGTTCTTCAGCTTTTAACCCAGAATAATATTCAGGTTATGGAAGAAGACAACCTCGATGAAGATGAAGACGATGATGAAAGTCTTGATGAAGACGGAGAAGGTGAAGAATCTGACGACGAAGCTCATATTGTAAACGGAGATAAAGATTCTAGCGTTGACGACCCGATTCGCCTTTATCTGCGCGAAATCGGCAAAGAAAAACTTCTTACTGCAGAAGAGGAAGTAAAATATTCAAAAGAAATGGAAGACGGCGAAAACATCATAAAAGGTGTTATAAAAGATTCTGGAATGATGATCCCTGAGTTTTTTGTCGTTGCCCAGAAGGCTTTTACTAGAATTGATCCGCATGAGCCGGGAAAAGCAAGAAAAGAAATCAACGAAGAAATGGCGGAAAAACGTCGCTTAAAGTCTTGCTATTCAGAATGGATAAAACCGATTTTGCCAGAAATGAAACAGTATATGGCTTTGAAAAAAACACTTTTCGAAGCAGAGCAGTCGGCAGATATTTTTGATAATTCTCAGCTTGTTGAATTGAGTGCAAAAATTTTGCCAGAACTCAAAAAAATCGAAATTCAATCTGAAGAAATTGAAAAATTCAGCGGAAAATTTGAAGAAGCAACTGAAAAAATTGAAGATTATCGCCACAACCAGGAAAAGAAAATGAAGGAACTGAGAATTTCAAGCCCTTCAGAACTTCGTAGCCTTGGTCGCAAACTTGCAATTCATTCAGAAGCATTAAAACTCGAAAAAGAACTTGGAATGTCTAGCGACGAGATTCGCGATGTTTACACGCAGATTCAGAAAATTGACAGAAAACTTCGTCGCATGGAATACGATTTTGAAAACAGTGTAGAAGAAATTCTTACAAAAGCAAAGGAAATCAACCGCGGAAAACGCATGATGGAAAAAGCAAAAAACAAACTCATCAATGCAAACCTCCGTCTTGTTGTTTCTATTGCAAAAAAATATACAAACCGCGGATTGCAGTTTTTTGACCTTGTTCAGGAAGGAAATATCGGTCTTATCAAGGCTGTTGAAAAATTTGAATATCGCAAAGGTTACAAATTTTCAACTTACGCAACATGGTGGATCCGTCAGGCGATTACACGTTCAATTTCTGATCAGGCGAGAACAATCCGTGTTCCAGTCCACATGATTGAGCAGATAAATAAAGTTGTCCGCGAAAGTCGCCAGCTTATGCAAAAACTGGGACGTGAGCCAAACGATGAAGAAATTGCGCAGCAGCTTGGCTGGCCTGTCGCACGTGTAAAGCAGGTTAAAAATGTTGCAAGAGAACCGATTTCTCTCGAAACGCCAATCGGCGAAGAAGAAGACAGCCAGCTCGGAGATTTTATCGAAGATAAGGAAGTTGAAAATCCTGCAAATCAGACTGCGTACAAGATGCTTCAGAATCAGTTGCACGAAGTTCTTTCTTCATTGCCTGAACGGGAACAGGAAGTTCTTAAAATGAGATTTGGACTTGACGACGGTTACAGTTTGACTTTGGAAGAAGTAGGACTTTACTTTAACGTAACTCGTGAACGAATCCGTCAGATTGAAGCAAAGGCTCTCCGCAGACTCCGTCATCCGCGCCGCGCCAGTGGTCTTCGTGATTACATCGAATCGTAAACAACGATTGATAGACAAAAAAAAGTTAATTTTATATAATTTTCCGAATACTTACCTAGGGGATATTAAATGGCAATGACAGAAGTTTTTGATAAGCTTAAGGCTTTGCAGGATGTTCTTGCAGAAAAATACAGTCTTATGGCTAAAATTGAAGATTCTCCAAAACAGCTTTTTACACAGGATGAACTTCTCGTTCGTTTAAGAAAAGAATTCCTGGAAACAAGCGCAGTTTACGAGAAAGTAAAGGCTGAAGCAAGTCAACTCCAGCTTGAACTTGAAGAAGCAGAAAAATCTCGTGAAGCAGGTGAAAAAGGAATGGACAGCATTTCTACTCACCGCGAATATGAAGCACTTGAAAAACAGATCAACGAGGCATCTGCAAAAGAATCTGGAATCCGTAGTGAACTGCAGAAAAAAGATAAAGAGCGTGAAGAACTTAACGAAAAACTTCGAATGGACGAAGAAATGATTAAAGCTCAGGAAACTGAACTTAATTCAAATAAGGCCGCCCTGGAAAGTGAAGTTCAGTCATATCAGAATCAGATAAAGGAGCTTGAGGCTCAGGAAAATGAAATCACTCCAGGATTGGATAGCGAGATTGTCTATAAATTTCAGAGAATTATCCAGCGTAACCGCGAAGGAATCGTTGCCGTAAAGAACGGTGTCTGCACAGGTTGTCACATGATTCTTCCAGCACAGTTTGCCAACGAAGTTCACGAAGGCGAAAAAATTCTTTTCTGTCCATATTGCAGCCGTATCCTTTTCTATCAGGAAGTTGCAGAAGGCGAAGAAGCAGAAGACTTTCTTTCAATGGACGAAACAGGAACCCTTGCTGATTTTGATGATGAATTCAGCGATGAATATGACGAAGAATCAGACGGAACTGATGATGATTCTCTCGATGATGGAGATGAAAAATCAATTTCTTTTGACGACTAATAAATGTTAAAAAATTATACAGAAAAGAAATAATCGTGCCCACAATTTTTAATGATAAATTTTGCGGGTGAGGAAAGTCTGGGCTCCACCGGAAAAAATGCCTGGTAATAACAGGGCGGAAAACGGTAGTTGCATTTTTATGTATAACCCGTTTTCCGACAGAAAGTGTCACAGAAAATAAACCGCCTTTATAAAGGTAAGGGTGCAAAGGTGAGGTAAGAGCTCACCGCATAAATGGCAACATTTATGGCAGGACAAACCTCATTTGGAGCAAAGTCAAGCAGTGGTTTTGGTTTCCGGCCTTTAAGCCACGGGTAGACTGCTAAAGACTTTTGGCAACAAAAGTTTCGGATAGATGGTTATGCGTCTGGTAAGATTTTTAATTTTGCCAGACAGGACAGAACCCGGCTTATTTTCTTTTCTGTTTTTTTATTTTAAAAGTGTAGCGGTGGGAAAATGAAATTCAATATTTTGCCAGGTGGAACAGTAAAAAGAAAAAGCCATGTGCTTCGCAACAGCATTATTTTATTTTGCAGCGTGTTTTTTTTATCTGCCGTTACTTTTTTTATCTGCCGTTTAATTGATATTCACGTGTATAAAGGAAATTCAATCACTCATTTATCAAAAGAGTGGAAAAATTTTAACTATCAAAAAGTTTATGATATAAGCGGTACGATTCTAAGGGACAACGCCTTTAACAACAGAGCTTTGACGTACCGCGGATATTCTGCGTTTTATCTTGCCGTTGCGGCAGTTGAACCTTCAGAAACTCAGACTTTTCTCGACGAGTCGATAATCAGTTTACGACTTGCCCTTCAGGACGCAAAATCTTCGCTTGTTCCGCAGCTTGAATATATGCTCGGAAAGGCTTATTTTTATAAAGATTCTGCATCAAACTACCATTACTATGCCGACCTTGCAATTCTATATTTAAACCGCGCCCTGAAAGACGGTTATTTGGCAGATGATATTCCTGAATACCTGGGCTTAAGCTATGCTTCTCTTGGAATGACGATGGAAAGCATTTCTGCTTTTACTCAAGCGCTTTTAACTCGGGAAAGCGATTTGCTTCTTCTTTCAATTGCAGAACAGTATTATAATGCAGGACAGACTGCGGCGGCAGAGCAGTATTTGTTTAGAATTTCAAAGGAATGCAAAGAAGAGAAAATAACAGATAAGGCTCATCTTTTGCTTGGAAAAATCTACACAGAACAAAGGAAACTTGCCGAAGCCAAGAAAGAATTTGATTCAATTCTCAAAAAAAATGAAAATTCTGCTGACGCTCTTTGCGGTCTTGGTGTAATATATGAGAATATGGGTGATATTATAAAAGCTCGTTCTTATTGGCGAAAAGCCTTGAAAGTACAGGTTAATCATCCTGAATCATTAAAAAAACTAGCTGAATACAAATAAGTCGTCTTAAAAATTTTTAGACGCTCATAAATATAAAAAATGGGGCTGGGAGGAATAAAATGGGTTTTTTTGACCGTTTTTCAACAGATGTTGGTATTGACCTTGGAACTTGTAACACGCTGATTTATGTACGTGGTAAGGGGATTGTAGTTGATGAACCTTCGGTTATTGCAGTAGAAAAAGGAACTAAGCGGGTTGTTGCAGTTGGCGCTGAGGCTAAACGCATGCTCTGGAAAACTCCAAAAAACATCATTGCAATCAGACCACTTGCAGACGGTGTAATTGCTGATATTGACAGCGCTGAAAAAATGATCCGTTATTTTGTTGCAAAAGTTGTTCCTCGCCATCAGTTATTCAAATCAACTCGTATGAAAATCGGAATTCCTTCTTGTATTACTCAGGTTGAGCGCCGTGCTGTAATCGAAGCGGCCCTTAAAGCTGGCGCCAAAGAAGTTGATGTAATTGAAGAATCTCTTGCCGCTGCAATCGGCGCAAAAATTCCTATTGATGAACCTGCAGGACATATGGTTTGCGATATTGGTGGCGGAACAACAGAAGTCTCTGTAATTTCTTTAGGTGGCATGGTTGTAACAAGTTCAATTCGTGTCGGTGGAGATAAATTTGATGAGGCTATTGTAAAGCACATTCTTCAGGTTTCAAATTTAAACATTGGACAGCAGACAGCCGAAAAAATCAAAATTCAAATTGGAAACGCAGAAACTGACGGCACCACAAACGAAAAAATGCAGGTTCGCGGAACAGATGCAATCACACATCTTCCACGCCTTCTTGAAATCGACTCTCTTGAGATTCGCGAGGCCCTAAAAGAACCTGTAAAAAAAGTTGTAGATGAAGTAAAACGCACTTTGGGAAAAACTCCTCCAGAACTTGCAGCCGATATTATTGAACGCGGAATCGTAATGACTGGTGGTGGAAGTATGCTCAAAGGTCTTTCAAAACTTATTTCAAAAGAAACAGGAGTTCCTGTAATTCTTGTTGAAAAGCCTCTTGAATGTGTTGCTCAGGGCGCAGGTCAGGCATTTGATGTATTTAGCGATGTATCAAGTGGTCGCATGGTTTACAGCGATATTAACGACTAAGTAAAAATGACACGGCGTTCATTTTCTTTTAGTTTTGCAGAATTCGTATTCCTAATTCTTCTCTTTCTGTCTGGACTAGCGCTTGCTTTTAGTGGAGGTGGTTTTGTAATCAATTTTCAGAGAGTTGGTTTTTCTGTGGTAACTTCGCTACAAAAAGCAGTTTACTCGGTTTGTGATGGCGTGACGGGAGTTTTTACGGCGGTTGCAGAACTCAAAAGCCTAAAAGCAGAAAATCAGGAATTAAAAGAAAAACTTAAAAATTATGAATTTTTGCAGAGAAATAATACTGAAATTCGAAAAGAAAATGAGCGTCTGAGAGAACAGCTTCAGTTTGCTACTCACATAGAGCAGAAAAATTTTCCAGCTCAGATAATCGGACGAAATCCGGACAATATCTATTCGGGAATTACAATAAACAAGGGAAGTCGCAGTGGCATAAAAAAAGGAATGTCGGTTATTGCGGTTCAGAACGGAACGACTGGTCTTGTCGGAAAAATTGTTACCGTTGGCTTGGAAACAAGCCTTGTAATGCCAGTTTATGATTCAAAATGTGTTGTTTCTTCAAGAATTCAAAATACGCGTGATATTGGATTGGTAAGCGGAAGCGGAAATGCAAATTCTCCACTACAAATGAAATATATAAAAAAGCGGGTTCTTTCTGAACTTAATTTTGGTGATATTGTAGTTACTTCTGGCGAAACTGATAATTATGTTGCGGATATTCCTGTCGGCACGATTACAAATATTATGGTAGTTGAATACGATTCGTCTCTTAATATAGAAATTACTCCTGTTGTTGATTTTGCACGTCTTGAAACTGTCATTGTGACAGATTTAAAAGAACCAAATCCGCTTCTGGAAGGGAGGCGCCAGTAAATGAAATCGTTTGCTTTTGCCTGTCTTTTTTTCCTAGGATTCGCCCTGCTTGAAAGCGCAGTGCTTTCAAATATTTTAATTTTGCCGGCAGTTCCTGATTTTATTTTGCTTTGCTCCCTTTATTTTAGCCTGAACAATGGACGTCTTTTTGGCTCATGCTCAGGTTTTGCAAGCGGTCTTTTTCTTGATTTTTTCTGCGCCGTTCCTTTTGGCTATAACTGTCTGTTACGCACAATTTTTGGCTATATTGCAGGACTTTTCAGCAAAACTTTGAATATAAACGGAATGTTTTTCCCCTTTATCCTCGGTGCCTTTTCTACGTTGTTTAAAGCGTTTGTCTTATGGTTAATCGCTGTTTTTTATCCGAACATTAACGTCAGTTACAACATTTTTTCTATTTCATTTGGATTTGAACTCCTTTTTAATTCAATTTTGGCTCCTTTTGTTTTTAAGTTTTTAAATATTTTCAAAAATGGAATTCTCCTTGATTTAGAGAAGGTTCGTTAATGGATGATTTTAATAACGACTTGTTTTCTAGCTATGAAAAAAGTCTTGCTGCCTCAAAAAAAAATTTCCGCATCATCATTCTTCTTTTGGGACTTGCTTTAACTTTTTTTATTTATACGGTTAAACTTTTTAGTCTTCAGGTTATTGAAGGAAAGGCTTACAGACAGCGTTCAAGAACTATTTCAAGCCAGATAAAGACGATTCCTGCACAACGTGGCGAAATTTTTGACAGAAACGCTTCTCTTCCTTTGGTCATTAACACAGATTCTTTCGCAGTTGACCTTATCCCTGCTGAAATTCCATCTGGTTATTACGACACTGTAGTTTCAAAACTCGCAAAATACCTTGATATTCCAAAAAGCTATATTGATAAAAAAATTCCTGCACGAATGAGAAATTCTTACAAGGCGATTGAAATTCGTGTAAATGTTCCTTTTAATACGATTTCCAATATTGCAGAAAATATTACAGACCTTCCAGGAGTAAGTTGGCGTTCAAAACCAATGAGAAACTACGTTGAAACAGGTTCTATAAGCCACGTAATCGGATATGTCGGAGATATCACAAAAGATGAATTCAACGTGATGTATAATCACGGTTATAAGGCCAATTCGATTATTGGAAAAACAGGAATTGAAAAGCAGTATGACCGTTATCTCCAGGGAAAAGCTGGTCTTGAAAGTCGCACTGTAGATGCCCGTGGACATATTATTTCTGATATTCCGGTAATTCAGCCTCCAGAACCTGGAAAAAACCTTGTTTTGACGATTGATTCTCGCATTCAAAAACTTGCAGAACAGGCACTTGGAAAAAGAGTAGGTGCAGCTGTTGTTTTAAGACCTTCAAACGGAGAAGTCTTGGCAATGGTAAGTTATCCTTTTTATGACCAAAACCTTTTTAATTCTGATGATGCCGCCAGCGAATACGCAAAACTTGCGACAAGTCCGAATAATCCTCTATTGAATCGTGCTGTAAATGCAGTTTATCCTCCAGCTTCTACTTTTAAAATAATAATGACAACTGCAATTCTGGCAGAAAAAGCAATTCCGCCAGAAAAAAAGATCGAGTGTCCAGGTCGAATTGTCCATGGAAACAGAACTTTTACCTGCCACATAAAATATCCAGGACACGGCTACCTCGATTTAAAAAATGCGCTTGCCCAGTCCTGCGATGTTTACTTTTGGATTGTCGGAAGAGACAATCTTGGTGTAGATAAGATCGCTTCATATTCAAAAGAATTTGGTTTTGGAGAAAGTTTGGGCATCGACCTTCCAGCACAATCTACAGGCTTTGTTCCGACAAGCCAGTGGAAAGAGCGCCGTTATCATGAAACCTGGAAAGACGGAGATACTATGAATATGTCGATTGGGCAAGGATATACTCTCGTTTCTCCAATGCATGCGGCAAATATGGTTGCAATGGTTTGCAATGAAGGAAAAATTTATAAACCTCATCTTTTAAAAGAAGTGCGGGATCCGTCTACAAACGAAACAATCGAAATAAGAAAACCTGAAATTTTGAGGGAATCGAATATTGACAATGCAGTTTGGAAAGAAGTTCAAAAAGATATGCGCTATATGATTACCGATGGAACAGCGCAATACCCTATGAACAACAGGCGTTTTCAGCTTGCAGGAAAAACAGGAACTGCAGAAGTCAACGGCGCTCAAAAAAATCACTGGCATTCATGGATGGTGGCTTACGGTCCTTACGATGCTCCTGTTGAAGAACAATATGTTGTTTCTGTACTTGTCGAAGCAGTAAACGACTGGGAATGGTGGGCGCCGTATTGTACGAACATCATTTTTCAGGGGATTTTGGCAAATCAGACTTTTGACGAGGCAATCGATACTTTAGGCTTTAGATATTTGGTAAAGACAAAGAACAGACAGGAATAATAGTATGAAGGCAAAGTTTTTTCAGATATTTGATTATTTTCTCTTTATCTGCGTACTTTTTTTAGTTTCGCTTGGAATTATGTTCATCTATTCATCTGCGGTCAATTCTGAGGGCTTTTTAGTTTCAAAAGAATATGTAAAGCAGATTATCTGGGCTGGAATTGGGATTGTTCTTTTGATTTTGACAGCAATAACTGATTACAGAAGGATTATTCGCTATGTACCGTATCTTTATGCCGGTTTTGCGCTTCTTTTAATCTATACAAGAATTTTTGGGCGGTATGTAAACGGTGCGCGCTCTTGGATTGGCTTTGCCTCGTTTGGAATTCAACCTTCCGAATTCTGCAAGGTTGTCTATATTATGTTTTTGGCATTGTACCTTACAAATTCAAAATCAGAATCGCCTAGAAAAAGATTTTTTGTTTCCCTAGGAATTTTTCTTCTTCCAACAGGACTGATTCTTTTGCAGCCTGACCTTGGAACTGCAATGGTTTACATTCCGATTTTTTTACTAATGTGCTTTGTCGCAGGACTTCCGCTTCGCTATATTTTTCTTATATTTGCAGGCGGACTTTTAACAATAATTTTTACAGTTCTTCCGATTTATCAGACTGAAATTGCCCACATTAATTACAAGTTAATCAGCGTCCTTACAAATGGGAAATTAAGTCTTCTAGTTATTATTGCATCATTTGCAATCTGCCTGATTGGAGTAACAGGCAAATTTTTCTTTCCAGAAAATAAATATTTTTACTGGATTGCGTATTGTGCAGGAATGTTTTGTGCAGCCCTGATACTTTCAAAAGTTGCGGGAAAGATTCTAAAAGATTACCAGATAAAAAGACTGATTGTTTTTATAGATCCAGACTCTGACCCAAGAGGAGCTGGATGGAATATAATCCAGTCAAAAATAGCGATTGGCTCAGGAAATTTATTCGGTCAGGGATTTTTACGCGGAACACAAAGCCATTACCGTTTTTTGCCAGAACAGAGCACGGACTTTATTTTTAGCATTTTGGCAGAAGAATTTGGTTTTGTCGGTTGCATGGCGGTTTTTATTTTATATTTTGGCATTCTCATTCGAATGGTTTACATAATGCGGGCAACAAATAATGAATTCGGATATTTTATAATTTCAGGAATTCTTGCAATGTTTTTCTTTCATTTTATTGTAAATGTTGGAATGGTAATGGGAATTATGCCGATCACAGGAATTCCTCTGCTTTTTTTGTCTTATGGAGGCTCGTCCCTTTGGACGGCAATGATTTGCATAGGGCTCGTAATGAGCATAAAAGGACATAAGTTCGAACTGTAAAACTAAACCGAAAGATAAGTGCTTAAGAAAAAAAACAGATAAGGATTTTTTGTTTTTACAACGGATTATAAAAAATGCCCGAGAGGGGACTTGAACCCCTATGAGATTGCTCTCACTAGGACCTGAACCTAGCGCGTCTGCCAATTCCGCCACCCGGGCAATAATCAAGATATGATTTTTATATTATGCAAAAAACTTTTTATCGTGTCAATTATTATGCTTTTGATTTTTTGTGTTTTATGAATATTTTGGACAAGGGATTGAAAGGGTGAGCGAAGCGAAAACAAAGGCCTGCCTTTGGTCGGAGGCGAATGCCGTAGCCCTGGAAAGCTCGGTTTTTGCGAAGCAAAAATGGCCACGAATTTTTGCAATGTTTTTTTTTCATATTGACCAGACTGCCAAAAAAAGATATATTTTTACTAACCCCTTGAGACTTCGTATGAAGTTTCCATTTGACCATAAGGAGAACATACAAGATGAGAAAGTATGAACTTATGACTGTTTTCTCTACAGAAGAAGACAAATTTAAGGCAGCTTCTGATGCAGTTCGCTCAGTGCTTGCAAATTTCGGTGCAAAAATCGACAAAGAAGAGTCTTACGGTGACCGTGACTTGACTTATGTTATCGAAAAACAGAAACGCGGTCGTTTCGTTCTTTTTACAGTTAGTGCAAATCCTGCAAAAATTACAGAAATCGAAAGTCAGTTCAAATTGACACAGAACCTCTTGAAGTGGCTTTTTGTAAAAATCGAAGACTAAAAAATTATTTTCATCTAATAAACACTGTAAATAACAGCCTGGAGGCTTTTTATGACAGATATTAACCGTGTAGTCCTTGTTGGACGTCTTGTTCGTGACTTGGGAAATGATCAACGTGATTTTGCTTATACTCCAAATGGTCAGGCGCGTGCTAATATCAGCATTGCGGTAAACCGTAGCCGAAAGCAGGGTGAGCAGTGGGTTGATGAAGCAAACTTTTTCGATGTAACAATCTGGGGTAAAACCGCAGAAAACCTTAAGCCATATCTTACAAAAGGCAAGCAGATTGCCGTAGAAGGATATTTGCGTCAGGATCGTTGGGAAAAAGACGGTCAGAAATTCAGCAAGGTAGGCATTGTTGCTGACAGTGTAATGCTTCTTGGCGGAAGATCGGATAACGGCGGCGCTCAGTCGTCAGGGGGGTACACTCCGAAATTCCAGCAAAATAATGGTTTTGCACAGCAGCAGTCTTATCAGCCACCTGCAGAAAGTCCTTCCTTTGGTGGAAATGGCGGCGGATATTCAGAAGATATCCCGTTTTAATGTTTAATCATTAAAATCAATTTTTAGGAGACTTAATATGTCAGACGAAGTAACAACTAACGAAGTTGAACAGAAAGTAAATGTAACAGATACACAGGGCGCTTCAGACGGTCGCGAAGGCGAAGAAAAAGGCGCTCGCAGAGGCAAAAAATTCTTCCGCAAGAAGGTTTGCCGTTTCTGTGCTAATAAAGCAAAAATCGATTACAAAGATGCAGATGGTCTTAGACGCTTTACAACTGAACGCGGTAAGATTCTTCCACGTCGCATTACTGGAACCTGTGCTAAACACCAGCGCGAAGTTGCTCTTGCAATCAAACGTGCTCGTGCAATCTGTCTGCTTCCATTCGTTGCAGAATAATAAATAATAATAAAACGACGATCCAACTCCTGGTGACGCCGTTTTTTAATATCAAGAGGAGCTTGAAAAATGAAAGTAATTCTTAATGAAGACGTAAAACATCTCGGAGAAATGGGAGATGTTAAAAATGTTGCTAACGGTTATGCTCGCAACTTCCTTTTCCCACACATGTTCGCTGTTCCATACAATGCTGACACTGTAGCATATTTCGAAGGACGCAAAGCAGAAATTGAAGCTCGCAAAGAAGCTAAGAGAAAGGATGCTGCAAGCACAAAAGACAAGCTTGAAGCAACACTCGTTGACCTCACAGTTCCTGCAGCTGCAAACGGTAAACTTTACGGTGCCGTTACAAGCCAGACAGTTGCTGACTTCTTGAACAAAAATGGTTTCGACATTGAACGCAAACGCATTGAAATTCAGGGTGTTACAATTAAAAGCGTAGGACACTACACAGCTTTGATTCACCTTTACGAATCTACAAACGCTGAAGTAAAAATTTCTGTAAAAGGACAGACTACAGACAACAAGCCACAGGAAGTTTCTTCTAAAAAAGAAGCCCCTGCAGAAGTTGCTGAATCTCCAGCAGAAGAAAAGGCTGAATAGTTTTTTACTTTCAAAATCTGAAAAATTCAGACAGTTTGAAAAAAGCCGGAAAATTTTCCGGCTTTTTTTATCTATATTTTAAATAAAAAAAATTAGACTGTCGTTGATTTTTTTTTCATAAGAAGATAAAAAACCGTAGCGACACTATAATTCAAAAAACAAAACATTTTTTTTACAGGAGCAAATAATGGACGAACGATTAAAAGACTCGATTCCGCCACACAATCTTGAAGCGGAGGTTGCAACTTTAGGGGCAATGCTTCTTGACTGGACTTCGATTCAGGATATTGTAACGTTTTTGCTCCCGGAACATTTTTATTCACTTCAAAATCAGATTATTTACAGCACACTCATAAAACTTTTTGGAAGCGGAATAACTGGAGACATTCTTACTCTCACAAACGAGCTTTCTAAAAACGATGAGCTAGAAAAAGCGGGTGGCGGAGCTTATATTGCCTCCCTTACAAATGAAGTTCCTTCTGCCGCAAACATTGATTATTATGCACATGTCGTTTTGGACAGAGCAACTCGCCGAAGCCTCATTAAAATTTCTTCAGAAATCAAGGCTTCTGCATTTGATGAATCACGTGAAAGTCGTTCAATTCTTGAAGAAGCGGAAAAAAAGATTTTTGCCCTTACTGATATGGGACAGACGATTCAGATTCATGATATGCACGAGGTTGTCCAAAGAACGTCTGAAATAATTCATCAACATTATCACAACCACGACACTTATTCTGGAATTCCCTGCGGTTTTACAAGACTCGACAGCATGACAAGCGGTTTTCAGAAGTCAGAACTGAGCATCATAGGCGCACGTCCTTCTATGGGTAAAACGGCTATGGCACTTTCTATGATGGAAAATATTGCTATCGACCAGAAAATTCCCTGCGGTTTTTTCTCTCTTGAAATGTCATTCGAACAGATTGGCCAGCGTCTTCTTTCTCAGGTAAGCAGAATTCCTGGACACAAAATTCGCTCTGGAATGATGAAACTTGATGATTTGCAAAAAATAAATGATGCTGCAGGACGGGTTTTTGATTCTCCACTTTATATCGTTGATACTCCAAATATGCAACTTTTGGATTTGCGCGCAATGGCAAGGCGAATGGTGCAGTCTAAAGGAGTAAAAATTATTTTTATCGACTACATCGGTCTTATTTCGACTCAAAATTCAGCCGCTCCTGTTTACGAGCAGGTTTCAGAAATTTCAAAATCACTAAAAAGTCTTGCTAGAGAACTTGATATTCCTGTCGTTGCATTGTGTCAGGTTGCCCGAGATGCCGAAGGTGCGGAACCGACACTTGCACAGTTGAGAGGTTCTGGTTCGATAGAACAAGATGCCGACGTTGTAATGTTTATTCACCGTGAACGAAAAAAGACAGAGGAGGGCGAAAAAGATCCTGTACAGGACGCAAAACTGATTATTGCAAAACAGCGAAACGGTCCAATTGGAGACGTAAACCTTCTGTTCTTAAGTTCATACACTAAGTTTGAAAATAAGGCTGCAGAAGAATAAAAAAAATCGAAATTAGAAACAACTTTTCTCTTAAACCACAGAATACCCGAGCGAAGTTATTATTTTATCGATTTTTTCGTTGCAACTAAAATTTTCTTTTGACATAATTTTTGCAGATTTTTTCTTAAAATTTACTTTTGCATAAAATCCTGATTCATTAAGTTTATTTTGAATGCGCCTTGCGCAGTTTTTGCACTTCATTCCCTCAATTTTTACGAGAGTTTTATAAGGATAGTGCGATTTATTCATGTCTAAAGGATTTATTTTTATTTCGGAATTTCCGTTGCTACAGCAACTTTCGCCATTGAGACGTTTTATAAAAGACCTTAGTCCTAAAAATGCAAATAAAAGCAATAAAATTATTAAGAGTGCATTTGCAATCATTTGTATTCTCCACAGTGGCTTTTGCATTTTCCGTCCTTAAAAGCCTTGCAAGAATAACATCCGGCAGGAATTCCTGATTTTTTTTCTATTTTTTTTGATTTTATAATCGAGTGAACAACAAATACAATCCAAAAAACAATGAACAAAATAATAAAAATATTTGCAATCATTTTTTCCTCCGTAACAAAAGTTAAAGTATCTGTCCGTATAAATCGGCAAAAGATTTTTTTCGGACAGATATTTTAAGTAATCTCTAAAACTTACAATTTTTTTTTCAAAAATTTTTAAAAAATTGCCTTTATTATTTTAATTTTTTTTATCCATTTCAGCATACGGATTTTTTCTGAAAAGTCCATACAAGAACATAAGAGTAAAAATTATCGCAAAGACAGTTCCTACTCCAAAATGACCTGTCGTAAAAAGATTGCCAAGTTGATAAACAATCAAGGTTACGATGTAAGCGAAGGCATTCTGGAATAAAATCGCAAACCAGAACCATTTTCGGTTGCGAAGTTCGTTTGCCATTGTAGAAATTGCGGCAAGACAAGGAGAATCAAGCAGGTTGAACAAAAGAAAGCAGAATGCGACGAGTCCTGTCGGGAACCACTTTGCAATTGCATCAACTGCATTTTTTGCATTTCCATCTTCGCTTTCTTCACCCTCAGACTCTGATTCTTCGCTCGAAATTACATCAGAAACACTTCCTGCACCTGCAAGAGCTTCTGTATCTTCATCGCTTGCTCCAGCAAGAACACCCATCGTTGTAACAATTCCTTCCTTTGCAGAAAAACCTGAAATTACAGAAGCGGCACACTGCCATCCGCCTTCTTCATTTCCAAAACCAAGCGGAATAAAGGCATAGCGAAGAACTCCACCGACTCTTGCCATAATTGAATCATTTGCATCTTCAACAAGACCAAAAACTGGCTTTTCGGCAGTTTTCTGCACTACAGTTTCATTTTCACTTTCTTCAGTTTTTACAGACCAGCCATAGCTTGAAAGAAACCACATTACAAGGCAAGCGAGAAAGAGAATTGTTCCTGCTTTTTTTATGAAAGACCACAATCTTTCCCAAGTATGCAAAAGAACAGTCTTTAACTGAGGAATATGGTACTGAGGAAGTTCCATAATAAAAGGAGCAGCTGGACCATGAAAATACTTTGTCTTTTTAAGAATGATTGAAGCGAGAAGAACGCTTAAAATTCCAATTCCATACATAGCAGGACCAACCCAAGAACCGTCAGAATTTGTAAATTTCGTTGCAATAATTGATGCAATCATCGCAATTACAGGAAGTTTTGCACCACAAGGAATCCAGGTCGTAGTCATAATTGTCATTCGGCGGTCATTTTCATTTTCGATTGTGCGGCTTGCCATAATTCCAGGAATTCCACAGCCCGAACTTATAAGAAGCGGAATGAATGATTTTCCAGAAAGCCCGAATTTTCTAAAAACCCTGTCCATTACGAACGCAATACGAACCATGTAGCCAACGTCTTCAAGAATCGAAAGTAAGATGAACAAAACAGCCATCTGAGGAACAAAACCAAGCACAGCGCCAAGTCCACCAAGGATTCCGTTAACAACACAGTCGATAAGAACAGGATTTGCACCAGCATTTTCAAGCAAAGACTGAGCACCGCCCTGAATCCATTCACCGAACAAAACGTCATTTGCCCAGTCAGTTCCCATTGTGCCGACAGTAGAAACTGCAACCCAATAAACAAACCACATTACAGCAAGGAAAATCGGAATTCCGAGAATTCTGTTTGTAACAATGCTGTCGATCTTGTCAGAAGCGGTCATCGTTTTTCCAGATTTTACAAGAACGCCTTTCAAAATCGCATTGATGCTCTCGTATCTTTCATTTGTAATGATTGATTCAATATCATCGTCATGAGACTTTTCCAAGGCGCAAGTTTCGTTTTCAGCCTTAATTTTTGATTCTTCGTCAAGTTTAAGCTTTGAAAGAATCACGCTGTCCCTTTCAAGGACTTTTATTGCCGTCCATCTGCGCACAGATTCTTCAATTTCTGAAGGCAAAATCTCTTCAACTGCGCCGATCGCCTTTTCAACATCAGAAGAAAAATGAATTACAGCCGGCTTAGTTTTTTCAGAAGCGGCTTTTTGCGCGGCGGCAATTATTTCTTTTACACCTTTTCCGTGGAGCGCGACAGTTTCGATTACTGGACAGCCAAGTTTTTCAGAAAGTTTTGCCACATCAATTTTATCTCCAGACTTTTTAAGGGCATCAACCATGTTGAGCGCCATTATGACAGGTTTTCCGAGCTCCATAATCTGAGTTGTAAGATAAAGGTTTCTTTCAATACTCGTCGAGTCGACAATATCAATTACGGCAGCAGGTTCGTCAGAAGCCAGATAATCGCGCGAAACCACTTCTTCATTTGTGTATGGAGAAAGCGAATAAATTCCTGGAAGGTCAGTCACAATCAAATCGCTTTTTCCTTTTACCTTTCCTTCTTTTTTTTCAACAGTTACTCCAGGCCAGTTTCCAACATACTGAATAGTTCCAGTAATGGAATTGAACATTGTCGTTTTTCCACAGTTTGGATTTCCTGCGAGTGCAATTTTAATACTCATTTTTGTATCCTCTTTGAATTTTATTCAACTTCAATATTTTGCGCATCATTTTTTCGCACAGAAAGTTCATATCCGCGGATTGTAACTTCCACGGGATCTCCAAGTGGAGCAACTTTTCTTACAAAAACTTTGCAGCCTTTCGTAAATCCCATGTCCATAAGGCGGCGTTTTAATGCTCCTTCACCGTCAAGTTTTGTAACTGTCACGGTAGAACCAACCTCGGCATCTCTTAAAGTACTCATTTTTTCCTCCGTTTTCTCTATTTAATCAGAATTTTTGCAGCCATACTTTTGTCAATCGCAAGTCTGACTTCCTTGACCTTAACAATCAAACCAGTTGCAATCTTCTGAATCACTGTAATTTTTGAGCCTTCAGAAAATCCCATGTCAGCCAAATGCTGTTTTACAGCTTGAGTGCCCGTAATCGAGGCAATAGAAACTTCATCTCCGATTGAAGCAAAAAGCAACGGCATAATAAAACCTCCGGCTAAGAACAGTTAGCAATATTATAATTTAAATAATAATTACTAACTTTTATTATCCTTTGCTAACAATAATAAGTTTTATGTTTTTTTGTCAATATATTTTTCAATTTTTTAGGACTATTTTTTATTCATTCTGACAATGCAAGAACCTTGCTCTGCTGACAAAAAATGCAATTTATGCTAAAGTTTTCGCTGTAATTCAATCAAATTTCATTTTATAGGAATGAACAATGTCTAAAACTATAGCAATCGGTGCCGACCACGCAGGTTATTTATACAAGGCACGTTTAATCGAACACTTAAAATCAAAAGGTTTTGAAGTAATCAATGTTGGAACTGACACTAAAGACAGCGTCGATTATCCGGTTTTTGCAGAAAAAGTAGGCGACTTAGTCGCTTCAAGTCAGGCTTTCTGCGGAGTTTTAATCTGCGGAACAGGAATCGGAATGAGCATGGCCGCTAACAAACACAAAGGAATCCGTGCGGCTTTGTGCACCGACCTTGTAATGGCAGAATACACACGTCGCCACAACAACGCAAATGTGTTGTGCATGGGCGCAAGAATCATTGCCTACGAAATGGCAGAAATGGTTGCCGATAAATTTCTCGAAACAGAATTTGAAGGTGGCCGTCATCAAAGAAGAATTGACCTTTTTGACAAATAATAAAGGCTAAAAAATGATTACAGATGTTATTATCATGGCCGGTGGTTTTGGAGAACGTTTGTGGCCGGCTTCTAGTCCAACTCATCCAAAACAGTTTATGGCCTTAAACGACAATATTTCCTTTTTGCAGGAAAGTTTAATTCGCGCGCTCGCATTAAAAATTTCTGGAAAAATCGTAGTCGTTACCCGCAAAGATATTGAAAATGAATGTACTCTGCAGATAAAAAAACTGGCGGAACGTTCAGAAGAAGCGGACGCAAGAAAACTTCTTGCAGAATCAATAGTCCTGGCAGAACCTGCGCCAAAGCACACTTCAGCGGCAATCATGCTCGGAGTAAATTTAATCAACAAGCTTGAACCAGATTCTTCCCATACTTTTCTTGTGCTTACAAGTGATCATGTAATCAGTCCAATCGACCAATTTGCGAAAGACTGTAAAAATGCGGCAGTTGCGGCAGAAAACGGCAAATTTGTCTGCTTTGCAATTGCGCCAACACAGGCAGCGACAGGTTACGGCTACATAAAGGCTGGAAAAGACTTAACTGGCAATAACCACACTTTTAAAATCGAAAATTTTAAAGAAAAACCAGACGAGAAAACCGCAAAAGAATATTTTGAATCAGGCAATTATTTCTGGAATTCGGGAATGTTTGCCTTTGAAGGAAAAATGTTCCTAAACGAAATGCTTTCGTGCACTCCAAAGGTAAGCAATGCCTTTGAAGCCGTTACAAAAGGCAAAAAACCTTCCCTAAAGCAGGTTAATGGCGTTTATGTAATAAAAAGCTGGCCAGAAATGGAAATCACTTATCAAGACGTTCCATCGATTGCCGTTGACAAGGCTATTGCCGAAAAATCCGAAAATGCAGCGGTCGTAAAAGCTACATTCAAGTGGACAGACGTCGGTAGTTGGGACACTTTCAGCGAACTTTGCACAAATCCTTTGAACAACAAAGTCGTTCAGGTTGAATGTGAAAACAATTTTGTTTATTCCGATATACCTGTAAGTTTATGCGGAGTTAAGGACTTAATTGTCGTTGCAAAAAACGGAAAGCTTCTCGTCATGAAAAAAGGCGAAAGTTCACTTGTCCGCTCAGCCGTAAAGGCAATTGAGCAGTAGAAGTGCAAAAACAGCGATTCAATTTTAGAAACTATTTATTCATATAAAATGAGGTAAGGTATGAAAAAGATTATCAGTGGAAAAGTTCGTGAAGTTTACGATCTTGAAGACGGCCGTATGGTTATCGTTACAACGGACAGAATTTCAGCATTTGATGTAATTCTTCCTACAATGATTACAGACAAGGGCAAGGTATTAAATGCTCTTTCAAACTTTTGGTTTGACTTTACAAAAGATATTGTAAAAAACCATATGATTTCTTCAGATTTAAAGGATATGCCAGAAGAATTCAACAGCCCAGAATTTGAAGGTCGCACAATCCTCGTAAAAAAACTCAAGATGATTCCTTACGAAGTAATTGTCCGCGGTTATATGTTCGGTTCTATGTACGAAGCTTACAAAAAGGGCGAACCTTTCCTCGGTCACAGTTTTGACAAAGAGTATAAACAGGCAGAAAAACTTGACGAGCCAATTGTAACGCCATCAACAAAAGCTGCCGAAGGTCACGATATTAACGTGACAATCGATTATATGAAAAAAGATCTCGATGAAAAATTCCCAGGAAAAGACCTTGGAAGCAAAATCGAAAAAACAGCACTTGCAATTTACAAAAAATGTTATGAACATGCGCTCAAAAACGGAATCATCATTGCAGATACAAAATTTGAATTCGGTCTTGACGAGAACGGCGAGCTTGTTCTTGGTGATGAAGTTTTGACTCCAGATTCAAGTCGCTTCTGGAATGCAGAAACTTACAAAGTAGGAACAAGTCCTGCAAGCTACGACAAGCAGTTTATCCGCGACTGGCTCAAAGAAAACAACCTTGCTGGTGATCCGACGATAAAAAGCGTTCCTACCGAAGTTGTTGCAGAAACTTCAAAGCTCTATCACGAATGTGTAAAAAAAATCACTGGAAAAGACCTGTAATTTTTACAAATCGAATGTCAAATCAGATTTAAAAATAAAAGGCTGTCTTTATGAAGTTTTTCTAAAGACAGCCTTTTGCTTTATCCAAGTTTATCTTTTTGAATAGTTTTTTTCTACCCAGTTAAGATATTCTCCAGAAAGAATATGGTTAATCCAGTCTTTATTGTTCAAGTTCCATTTTACAGTCAGCAAAAGTCCCTGTTCAAAAGACATTTTTCTTTCCCAACCGAGTTCGGTTTTAATTTTTGTACAATCGATTGCATAACGCTGGTCATGTCCGGGTCTGTCTTTTACGTGAGTAATTGTGTTTTTTATGTCAGATTCGCTCATGCCGGTTTCTTTAGCAGTAAGTTCGATAAGTTTATCGAGAAGCGTAATATTCTGCCATTCATTTTCGCCACCGATATTGTATTTTTCGCCTGTTTTTCCGTTATTTAAAATGAGCCAAACTGCGCGGTTGTGGTCTTCAACATAAATCCAGTCGCGGATATTTTTTCCTTCGCCATAAACAGGAAGATTTTTCTTTTCCTGCATATTTAAAATCATCAACGGAATAAGTTTTTCTGGGAACTGATACGGACCATAATTGTTTGTACAGTTTGAAAGGGTAATTGGAAGCCCATAAGTGTGATAATATGCCATTACAAGATGGTCGCTCGAAGCTTTGCTTGAAGAATAAGGTGAACGAGGATCATAGGCTGTTGTTTCGGTAAAATATCCAGTAGGCCCCAAAGAACCGTAAACTTCATCAGTAGAAATATGATGGAACAGAACATCGTCTCGAGGATTATCGAGGCTTACTCCCCAATAATTGCGGGCAACATCCAAAAGTACATAAGTACCAAAGATGTTTGTTCTGATAAAAGCTTCAGGTCCTAAAATCGAGCGGTCTACATGGCTTTCTGCCGCAAAATGAACGACTGTATCAATATCATATTGCTTAAAGATTCTTTCGATTTCACTTCTATCGCAGATGTTTACTTTTTCAAAAAAATAACGGCGTTTTGAAGGGTCTTTTTCGCCTGAACCAAAAGTTTTGTCAATGTCTTCTAGAGTTTCTCCGTTTCCTGCGTAAGTAAGACAGTCAACATTGATTATTTTTCCTGAAAAATTTGCATCTTCAAAGGATTTCTCGCCACTAGTTGATTTTCCAAAAAGATAATGAATAAAATTTGAACCGATAAAGCCAGCTCCGCCTGTAACAAGCACATTCTTAAGTTTTCTCATATTTGTCTCCAATAAAAGTCAAGATTAAAACTTCTGTTTTAGGATTGACTTTTTAAGTTATTCCACAACGAAGTGAGAAACAACCGATGATAAGAAGTTTGCAACGCAAACTTTTAAGGATAAAAACAACCGCCATTTTGGCTATTTTTATCTTATCTCCTGTGTATAATAAAAAGCATAATATAAAAAATTTGACTATTTTACACTAAATCTTTCATCTTTCATAAAATCTTCGAGAGAAAGTTTCCAATCTGGAAGTTTTATGTTCAAAGCTGACTGGATTTTTGAAATATCAAGCACGCTGTAAGCAGGACGCTTTGCCTTTACAGGATATTCGTCTGTCGTGCAACTGTTGATTGCACAGTTATTTGAAATTCGACCACATTTTGTTCCAATTGAATAGATTTCCTTACAAAAATCAAACCAGGTGGTCTGACCAGCGTCGGTCACATTGTAAATTCCATATGGAACTGTTTTTTTGTTACAAATTTCAAAAATAACCTGAGCTAAGGTCGAACAGTTCGTCGGCGTTCCTTTTTGGTCGCAAACAACCTTGACGCTTTCCCTGCTGTTCATGGCTTTTGTCATTGTGTATACAAAATTTTTTCCGTAAAAACCGTAGAGCCACGCTGTACGAAGAATATAATATTTTTGAGTTAATGAAATTATATTGTCCTCGCCACTAGCTTTTGTTTTTCCATAAACGCTGGCTGGAGATTTTTTTTCAGTCTCTAAAATAGGCTGAATGGCATTTCCGTCAAAAACGTAATCTGTGCTTATGTGAATAATTGCAGCGCCTTTTTTTTCAGCAATCCGCGCCAAATTAAAAGGTCCTACCGAATTAATTTTTTGAGCAGATTCTTTTTCGTCTTCTGCCTTGTCAACGGCCGTATAAGCAGAGCAATTTATGATAAACTCAATCTTAGAACCAGAACTTACCTCAAGTTTATCCGAAAAGTTTTCAAGTTCAGAAAAATCTGCAACATCAACTTCGCTACCAGTTCCTGCGTAAGCAATTTTATTCTTTTGAAAAAGTTCACAAAGCTGAGAACCGAGCATTCCCCTGCAACCCAGAACCCAAATCATCTCAATTTTCTCCAATCCAATGGGCACTCATATCAAAATATTTTTTTGAAAAATCAAAGTCTGGATGTTTTGTGTCTTTTTCACTCAAAAGAGGCTCTACATCTCCACAGATTGAATGCCAGTCAACATTAATAGTCTTATCATTCCACATAAGACCAGCTTCATCTTCTGGATGATAAAAATCAGTACATTTATATGTAAAAACTGCAAAATCACTAATTACATAAAAACCGTGCGCAAAACCTTCAGGAATGTAAAACATATTGTTTTTTTGAGAATCAAGGACAACTCCGTAATATTTCCCAAAAGTAGGGGAGTCGTTTCGTAAATCTACAGCAACGTCGTAAACTTTTCCTTCAAGCGCACGAACGAGTTTTCCCTGCGGATGTTTTGTCTGAAAATGCAGTCCGCGCAAAACACCTCCTTTGCTAGCGCTCTGATTGTCCTGAACGAACTTCATTGTAAGTCCAGATTCAAAAAAGTCTTTTTCTGAATACGTTTCTGCAAAGTAACCGCGGGCATCTCCAAAAATTTTAGGCTGAATTTCCCATAGACCTTCAATCGGGCATTTATTAAATTCAAAAGACATTAGAAATTCTCCGCAATATATTTTAAGTAAGCACCGTAATCGGTTTTAAAGCCTTTTGCAATTTCAAGAAGCGCATCTTTTGTAATCCAACCGTTGTTAAATGCAATTTCTTCTATGCAGGCAACATACATTCCCTGACGTTTTTGAATCGTCTCGATGAAATTTCCAGCTTCCGAAAGACCTTCGTATGTTCCTGTGTCAAGCCAGGCAAAACCGCGTCCCAAAATTTCTACGTTGAGTTTTTGCTGAACCAAATATTCATTATTAACAGAAGTGATTTCGATTTCACCACGGGCAGAAGGTTTTACATTTTCTGCAATTTTTACAACGCTGTTGTCATAAAAATAAAGTCCAGGCACCGCATAGTTTGACTTCGGATTTGCAGGTTTTTCTTCAATACCGAGAGCTTTTCCATTTTTGTCAAATTCAACAACTCCGTAGGCTGTCGGATCTTTTACAAAATAACCGAAAATTGTCGCTCCGCCTTCTGTTTCCACGCGTTTGCGGGCATTTGAAAGGCTTTCTGAAAAACGCTGGCCGTAAAAAATGTTATCGCCAAGAACAAGAGCAACGCTGTCGTTTCCGATGAATTCTTTTCCGACAATAAAAGCATCTGCAAGACCTCTCGGTTTGTCCTGAACAGCGTATTCAAAGTTCATTCCAAGCTGACTTCCATCGCCAAAAAGTTCCTTAAAAACCGGTAAATCGCGTGGAGTTGAAATTATCAAAACTTCGCGGATTCCTGCAAGCATAAGACAGCTTAGCGGATAGTAAATCATAGGTTTGTCATAGATTGGAAGAATCTGCTTGCTGACAGCTCTTGTAAGCGGATAAAGACGTGTTCCGCTTCCTCCTGCAAGAATTATACCTTTCATAAAAAAACTCCCATAGTTTTTAATTTTAGGACAATACAAGTCCTGTTATTATTTTACCATTATTGAGCATAATAAATCAATTCGTTAAAATAGGAGCATTGTGTTATACAGATATTCCAAAGACGGACGTGGACGGCCTGTAAAAACCGCCGCTATTTATACAAAAAAAGAACATAAAATTTCTTTAGACAAAATTGACGCAGACTGCCTTAGAGTTGTTTTTCATTTAAAAGAATGTGGATTCAACACTTACATTGTCGGTGGAGCAGTAAGAGATTTGCTTACCGGAAAAACTCCAAAAGATTTTGACATTGTTACAAATGCAACTCCAAGCAAAATTAAAAAACTTTTTAGAAATTCCCGAATTATTGGAAAAAGATTCAGGCTTGTCCATGTTTTTTTCGGGGAAAAGATTTTTGAAGTTTCAACTTTCCGCTCGACAGTTGACGGAAGTGTAGGAAACAGCTTTGGCTCTATTGAAGAAGATGTTCAGCGTCGCGACTTTACTCTAAACGCTCTTTATTACGATCCTTCAAAAGAGCAGATTATCGATTATGTTGGCGGAGTCCAGGATATAAAAAATCATATTTTAAGACCTGTAATTCCTTTGAACCGAATTTTTGAAGAAGACCCTGTCAGAATGTTGCGCGCAGTAAAATATAGTTCGACCTGCAACTGCAAAATGGGATTTGTGTTAAAACACAAAATCAGAAAAAGCGCGCACCTCTTGCTTCCCGTAAGTCCAAGCCGTTTGACAGAAGAGATGCTGAAAATTTTGAATTCTGGACACTCTTCTGAAATCATAACCGCCTGCCTTAAGACAGACCTTTACATGTATCTTCAGCCGAACGCAAGCAGCATGATGTATCAGTCGAAAAAATTCGAACAAAGCTATATGAAGCACCTTTCCGAAATGGACGAAATGGTTCAAAAAGACAAAACTGTAAGACTTGGACAAAAACTGTTCTATTTGATCATTGATTTTGTCGATACGCTTACAGACTGGAAAAAGGAAATCTCTGGAAAAACAGCAACTGGCGAACTTTATTTAAAAACGTGGACTCAGGTAAGAAATTTTGTTCTCCCAATAAATCCCCAGCGCACAGAATTGGAATACGCAATCCGCCTAGCATTAAAAACACTCGGAGTCGCGATAAAAATTCCAAAAAGCGCATTTAAAGTCCGAAAAACCGTAAAATTTCTTCTGGCAGAAGAAAAAATTGCCGAAGTAAGATAAAAAATTGAACAGCACAATAAAACACCTTTTAAGACAGCTTAAATTTGCGTTTTTAAGGTGTCTTTTTATGCAGTCTTTAAATCCGAAAGCAAAATGTGGTCTACAATAATCGAAATATCTTCAAGAAGAATTCCTGCATTTTTTTCGATTGACGAAGTTACGTAATTTTTTAAATTTTTGCTCAACTCTGTAAGCGGTTCTCCAAAAGGAACGTCTATCGTTACAAAAAAGCGGTATCCAGTCTTGTCCGCCTTTATATTCAAACTTTTTAAGCGGATTAAGCTGTTAAATTCCCTGACCGCATCTCCTGCAAGACCTGCAAGATGGGCCTGAGAAATATTTTTTCGCGCAGTAACAGAGAAAGCTGGACGAACTACAGATTTTTCAAAAAGCTTTGCATTTACTTCGACTGGAGTTTTCTTTTCTTCGTTTTTGAAAAAATGACGGAAAAATTTTCTTTTTGAAAGGCTTACCTTTACTTTTGAAACAAAAATTCTTGAATAATTTCCAGCTTCTTTTACTTCGTAAGAGCGGACAGGAATTACATGTTTTCCTTCAATCTGTCGGCTTATGCGAGCTTCTTCAATCTGCTGAGGAGTCGCAATGTCTTCGATTCTTATATATTTTTCCGGAAGCGGGATCTGAAGGCGCATTGCAATCTTATTAACCATTTTTTCGCTTGTACCGAGCAACAGGATTTTTTTTATCTGTTTGCGCTGAATTGCAAGCGCTACGTTGTCCCTGTGCTTTTTGTCATCAAAAAGAGCAACGCGAACTGCTCCCATATAACTTTTTTCGAGCTTTGCAGAATGACCAGCAAGAATATTGTCTTCATAAATCAAAAGTCCGTCATCAATTATCGCCTTTATATGATATTTTTGAGCGACAAGTTTTGCGCGAAAACTTTTTCCCGTGCCAGAAGGACCGAAAAATGCAAAAACTTGAAGAGGCTTTTGTTTAAAATTAAGAATTTCTCCAATATTCATACCTAATATTATAATTCACAAGGCAAGTTTATCAAGGCGGATTTTAAAACTGAAACAAAATTTTCTCCTGGAGGACAAACTATTTTTTTCGGAAGGCTTAATAGATTATCCAGGAATTCCAAAGAATAGGAATGAAGAAAAAGATTTTGCTTTTCTGAAATTTTTTTTCCTCCGTAAACTGTATCTCCAAGTAAAGGATGGGCGTGATAAGCGCTTGTCGCGCGAATTTGATGAGTTCTTCCTGTCGAAATTATAAATTTTACGAGAGTAACCTGAATTCCCTTATATTTTCCATACGCAAGCGGAATTGCCACTGTATTGCTTTCCTTCGAATTTTCTGAATCGGAATTTACAGAAACTGTATGAAATTTTAAACTATTTAAGTCTTTTTCGTTTCTGCTGATTTTTTCCGTCCAGATTTCTGTTTTTTCAAGAGCGCCTTCAACTATTGCAAGATAAGTTTTTTTTATCCTGTGTTCCTGAATTGCCTTAGAAAAAGCTTGTGCACCTTCGAGATTTTGACTAAAAGCAATAAGTCCTGTAGTTCTTCTGTCAAGACGATGCAAAGGACCTGTCCCAAACGAAAGACTTTTCTGAGCATTTTTAGAATTAAAAAAATCGTAATCTTCCTGGACTAGAACATTGAGAGCCTGTTCGCCAGCTTTTGACTTTTGAACAGGAAGATCATAAGGCTTGTTCAAAAAAAGAAGTTCCTGAGTACGAAGCACAATCCATTCTTCTGGAAGAGGAGTTATTTCTTCTTGATTTTTTTTGCCTGCAAGAACTGCATTTTCCGCCAAAAACGAGGCAATCTTTATTTCGTCACCTTTTTGAATTCTGTATTCACCTTTCTGTTTTTTTTCGTTAACTCTTATCAATCCGTTTCTGAGAGCTTTATAAAGCTGAGAAAGGTTTTCTTCTGAGAGAAGTTTTTTTGCAATTCTATCGAGCCTTCTTCCTTCATCATCTTTTCCAGTTTTAAAGCGAATGAATTCCATAATTCATAAAATATAAACTGAACTTATAAAAAGTTCAATTTTTCAAAACAAAACTTACACACGCTCAATATAAAATGTCTGCATAAAACGCCTAAATAACTAGACAAAAATGCGCATACCGATAAAATAATGTGTATGTTTAAAGGTGTATGGGAACAGTTTCAAACTCTTTTGTCTTCTCCGCTATTTCTTGCCTGTGTTTCCAGTTGGTTTCTTGCTCAGTTTTTAAAAACACTCATAAAACTTTTTGCTGGAAAAGTTCACAGCATAAAAGAGCTTGTTGAACTTCTGATATGGCGCACTGGAGGAATGCCTTCGAGCCATAGCGCCCTTGTTGCCTGTCTTTGTACCTGCATTGGAATTACGGACGGTTTTGATTCTGGACTATTTGTCCTTTCTTTCTGTTTTTTTATGGTTACAATCCGAGACGCTGTTGGTGTAAGAAGAGCGAACGGAATTCAGGCAAATATGATTAACAGAATCGGAAATCTTTTAAAGGATCAGGGACTTGTCCAGGAATACAAAAATTTAAAAGAAGTTCAGGGACATTCTCCGATGGAAGTTATCGTTGGTTGTATTCTTGGTTTTTTTGTCGGCATCGGTTTTTTAGTTTTGTAGGTTGCAATGAAAATTTCGACAAAACTCCTGGCTTCTTCTGCTTTATTTACACTGACCTTTTTTTTTATAATCTGTTTCCGCACTGTTCCAGAAAGTCAGCTTTGGAAAGGCTGGCGGCTTCTTTACGTAAAGTCCGAAAAACTTTCCGAACAGAATATCTGTTCAATTCTTGAAAAAAACGGCTGCAAAAACGTCGTGAGCAGGGTAAACCAAAAAAATCCTGTATATTCAGAATTTGCGCCGATTCAGGTTCAGCCGAAAAACTCATATATTCACAGAAAAAACGGATTTTTTAGAGACAGTTCTTCTACGTATTTTGTATTTTATGTTCCAGAAAAAAGCACTTCCGCTCTAGAAAATGCAATTTCTGAAATAAACGGATATTCAGGTACATTTGCCTCATGTGACGGAGGAACCGTTTTTCCGTGGATCTGTCCTTTTTTGGCCTTTATTTTTTTCGCAGTTCTCTTTTACTTTTCTAAACAGAAAATTAAATTTCTTATAGTTTCTCTGTTGCTTCTTGTCTTGTCGATTACAAGACCTTTGTACACGGTCTGCGGAGCAATTTTTCTTTCACTTTTCGCAAATTTTCTTCTCGTAAAAATTTATGGCCGGGACGGCTTTTTTAAGGATTCAAAAAACGCTGTTTTTATAGTGCCGCTGATTGTTTTTTCTTTTATTGCGCTTGCTTTTTCGTCGATTTTCAGTTCATTTTTATTTGCAGTTTCTTTTGCAGGTGGTTGGCTCGGTCTTAAGGTTTTTGAAGAATTTTATTCATTTTTCTGCAAAAAAAATAAAAACCTTCAGTTTAATTTTGTTTACATCAAAAAATCTTCAGACGTAAAAACCGTCACCTCATCAAATTCCTTTTTGCTTGGAATTGTTTTTGTCTTTATAGCATTTCTTTTTGCATTTTCTTCGCTTTTTTCGGGAATTTCGCAAGCTTCGTCCTCTGGGCAAAGACCTTTTCTTCCAGCTCCTCTTTATTCAAACTCAAAAATTTCAAAAGACGCCGAAAATCTTCCAAACCTTGAAGATTTTGTCGACTGGAGCTGGTTTACAGTTTCTTTTCCGTTCAGAAAACTGAATTCTTCTTCGAGTGAAATTCAAAATTCTTTTGGAGAAAGTGTCGTTATTCCAGATTTTTTTATGGAAAAAGACAATTCTTCTGGAAAAGAGAAGATTTTTTCATCTCAAAATAAAGTTTTGACCTATGATTCTTCCTTTGTTCACTTGATTTATGATAAGATAAACAAAAGCGATTATCCTACCCTTGAAAAAGTTCTGCTTTTACAGGGGAAAAATACATCTTATGGATACACAAAAAGCACAGGAACAAGTTCAGAAAAAGCAGTTCCTCTTGTATTGAGCTTTTTTGCATTTATTCCATTGATTCTCTTTTTATATTATTTTGTGGGAACTAAAAAAAATGAGGCCAATTTATAAATTTGTTTCAGAAGATACTGGATTGATTACTAAAACTGTAAGTGGCTTTATTCCAAAAACAGTTGTAATTCCTCTAAAAAAAACTAGCCAAGATGAAATTGAAATTCTCGTAAAAGCCGGAGATATCGTAAAAGAAGGACAGGTCATTGCAAAATCTCAGGACACTTGCATTCATTCTTCGATTCCTGGAACTGTTGTAAATATCGTTCATTCAAAATTTGCAGACGGAAATGAAGGTTATGCCGCAAAAATCCAGCTCGAAGGAGTTTTTTCTTTTACTGGAAAAAAAATTATCGAAAAAGAATGGAAGTCAAAAGATTCTTCAGATATAATTTTTTTGATAAAAGAGGGCGGAGTATTAAACACTTTTTCTTCTCCTGAACCGCTCAATACTCAAATAAAAAATCTTGATAAAACAAAAGACCGTTTTCTCATAGTCCGGCTTTACTCTGAAGACCCTTCAAGAATTACAGACGCTTTTGTTACTGAGCATTATTTTGAAAAAATAAAGGATGGCGTTGCAATTACAGCAAGAGCAATGGAAGCGAAAGGGATTCTTTTTGCCTTTGATAGCAATAAATCAATTCCCCAAAATTTCGCGGACGGATTTGAAACAGAAACAGCCGTTGTTTCGCTTGATGCAAAAAACTATCCAAATGGTTTTATGCACGAAATTGTAAATGCAGCAAAAAAAACGCTCAAAAATTCAATTTTTAAAAATGTTGGAAACCGTGATTTATTTATAGATTCTGTTACTGCGCTGAATGTTTACAATGCAGTTGTTTTGGAAAAACCAGAAATTACGGCAGAAATTCAAGTTACGGGAGACTGCCTTAACGCAGGAGCTGTAATAACCGTAAAAACAGGGACAAGCTTACGGCATCTTGCAGAACAGGCTGGAGGTTTTAAAAGAGAACCTGGAAAAATTATAATAAATGGAAAAATTACAGGAAATTCTGTTTCGGACATAGATATTCCAGTTTCAAAAGATGTAAAATCCGTAGCATTTATTCCTTTTAGCCAGCTTCACAACCAGACAGAACAAAACTGCATTCGTTGCGGAAACTGTCTGAACTGCTGTCCTGTAGGACTTTCGCCAGAAACTCTTTACAGATGCTTTAAAAATAAAGACCACAACAATAGAGAATTACAACTAATCGAAAAAACTGCAATTTTGTGCACAGAATGCTCTTTGTGCAATTCTGTCTGCCCGTCAAGAATCCCGCTGAGCCAGACAATCGCGCTTTTAAAAAAAGGAAAAATAAATGAAAAATAAAATAAAAATTACCTTGCATCCTTTTTCGTATTTGGATTTTTCTGAAAAAACAAATGCAATTTTTTTACTCACATTCTTAGCCTGTCAGGTTTTTATGCTTTTTATAACAAACAGTTGGACAAACCTTTTTGTAATTCTAGCGGCTGTTTCAGCGACAGTTTTAGCAGAAGTTTTTGAAAAAGCATACGGAAAAAGAAAAGATTCCTACAGTTTTCTCAATTCAATTATTCAAGGAATTTTAACTGGACTTTTTTTACCTTCAACTTTTCCGATTTATGCTGTTTTTTTTACAGTTTTTTTTGTATTTGTCTGTTCAAGATACTTTATCGGAAGTTTTGCCGACTGCTGGATAAATCTTCCTTGTCTTTCTGTCTGCATCTGCTGGATTTTGGGAACTTCGCTCTTTCCTGATTGGCAGCTCACGCACGAAATCATATTTGCAAGAAATCCATCTCTAGAACTTATTCAAAACGGCACATTTCCAATGATTGCCCTTGATACAAAAATTACATCGTTTTTTAACAAGACGATTTTTTCGCTTTTTGGAGTTTCAATTCCAGACGGTTACATTTCTCTTTTTTGGGACACAGGCTCTTTAATTCCTGCATTCAGATTCAATTTTATAACGCTGCTCTCTTCAATTGTTTTAATTTCGATGGACGTTGTAAGAGCAATGATTCCAGGACTTTTTTTGCTGACCTATGGCATTCTTGTATTTGTAGGTCCATATTTCTTTGGATTTGGCGGACACGGAGATCTTCTTCTTGCGTTCTGTACAAGCGGGCTTCTTTTTTCTTCGATTTTTTTGCTTCAGTTTGCAGGAACAACTCCTATGTCTCTTTCAGGAAAGGCAGTTTATGCTTTTTTTGCAGGAATTCTTGCATATTTGATAATTGGAGCTGGAACTTCTCCTGCAGGAGCCGTTTTTACAGTTCTTTTTATGAATGTTTTAAGCCTTTTTATCCAGCATATTGAAAAAATTGCCGAAATCAAAAAAGTTAAAAAAATTCTTCTTGAACGCGTAAAAGAACTTGAGGAAGGAAAAAATGCTTAGCGAAAAAAATAAAATAATTTTTATAAAAGTCAGCATTCTGGCAGGAGCATTTATCGTAACCTGCGCAATTCTAATCACGATGATTTTCCTTGCAAAAGGTTTTTGGAAAAACGGACTAAAAGTTAGTGTAGAGCAGACTCTCGAAAAATATTCAGAAAACACATATAAAACGGGAGATTTTGTCGAATTAAAATCGCAGCTTTCTCCTGGAGCGGCAGTTTTTAATTGTAAAAAAAACAACGATTCAAAACGTTATTATGCCGTGATAATGCGAATTTCTACAATTTCAGGACCTGCACCAGCGGTTTTTTTGTGCTCGGAATATGATGCTGAATTTGTAGGATTTGCTGTTGAAAATGGAAATTTGAAACAGACAATGAACCCTGATTTTCTGGAAATTCATACACGATACTGGAAATCTTTGTTGCCGAAAATTTTACTAAAGGCTGGACTTTTTGATGACTGATTATAAAAAATTTCTTATTTACATTGGAACAACACTTACAATAGTTCTTCCTTTTCCTGGAAGAATTGCATACGGAATTTTTGCGCTACTTCACTTTAATCTTTCTGTAGTTCTTTTGACGCTGATGTTTTATGCGATAAATCTATTAAAGGTAAAATTTCTGCGCCTTGGAATCTGTTCTCTTGAACTTGTTGCTTTGACGATTTTATATAAGCAGTTACTCGTCATTTTTTGCCCTGTCGCAGCTCTTACAATCGGATTTTCTTTTTATTTGCCAGCAGTTTCCGCTGTCATAATAACGATTTTCAATCTTAGAACAAAAAATTCAATAAAAGAAAGTTGTCTTGACAAAGTAAAAAAATCGCTCAGCATTTCTGCCTTTTGCTTTATAATTTTTGTTTTAAGAGACATTTTAGGTTTCGGAACAATAACACTTCCAAAATGGCAGTCGCTCTTAGTGATAAAAATACCAGAAATTCCATTTTTAGCAGGAAATTCGTTTATGTCCTTCTTTGCAACAATTCCAGGCAGTATGGTTTTGACAGTTCTTGTTTTTTTTGCTGGTCTAAAACTAAATGTCGTTTTTGCAGGAGAAAAAAATGCTTAAAATCGTTTTCTTTTATCTTTTTTTTGGCTCAATAGCACTTTATTACGGTGTCGGATTAAAAAAAATCCTTACCATAAAAAAAACTCCTCTCTGTTATTTTAAAGATCTCTTAAAATCACTTTTTATTACAGTTTCTGTTTCTTCAGTCACTTTTCTGTTGGACGAATATGTTTTTGTCCGATTGGGCATAAGTGAAATATACCCTTTTTTTATGACGATTTTTTTTGCTGCAATTTCATACGGCATTAATCGGCTTATAAAAACAAGGTTTTTTGATTTTACGGAAGATTACATCGTTCCTTTTATGATTGTCTTGATGAGTTTGACTGAAGGATTTTCTTTCTTAAGCACAATTTTAATCTGTGTTTCTGGAATTCTTTCTTTCTACCTTCTTATTTTATTCGTCTTTGCATTAAGAACTCGCTTTAAAATTTATAGAAAAGATGCTGGTGAAAAGCCATTTTTTATACTTCTTCTTGGAACAGCCGTTCTTTTTATAGCAATTTACGGTTTTAACGCTTCTTGGCTTAATCTGGGGCTGATTTTATAAAGATTTTTGAAAAAAATAAAAAAAATTGTTTCTTTTTTTAGTGGTTTTGTTATACACTGTAAGAACCCTCTTTTTTCATAAAAGCAAAGAGGCTCGTAATTAAGGAGGCATAAAGATAAAAACAGCCGAAAATGGCGTCTGTATTTATCTTTAAAAGTTTGCGTTGCAAACTTTATTATCATAAGTTGTTTATCACTTCGTTGCGAAACAACTTTAAAAATCAATCCTAAAACTGAAGTTTTAATCTTGACTTTTTATGGGAGGAGATGTGAAAGTCTTAAATTTATGCCTGTCGTTAACAGCAAATTCGACAGTTCTTTCAACTTCTCTAACCTTTGAACAGCAATATCAAAAAATCTACAAAAAACTTATAGCATTTTTATATCAAAATCCGACTGCAAAATTTTCATTTTCGTTTACAGGCTTACAGCTTGAATGGTTTGAAAAAGCGCATCCAGAGTTTCTTCAGATTCTGCATGAGCTTGTTGCCAGAAAGCAGATTGAACTTTTGGGCGGCGGTTACTACAATCCTGTATTCCCACTTTTATCTCCAGTCGACAGAGCAGGGCAGATTGAACTTTTGACGGTTGAACTAAGAAGAATTACAGGAAAACGTCCGCGCGGAATTTCAGTTTTAAGTTCTGTTTGGGACCGCTCGCTTATTCCGTGCTTTCAAAATTGCGGAATGGAATGGGTTCAACTTGATTCATCAATTATTCCTGAAAAAAGCCGGCATTTTCTTCCTCAAATTTTAGGAGAACAGGGAAAAACAATAAAAGTACTGCCTGTTTACAGAAATTTGCAGAATGTAATCAAAAAAAATATTTCTCCAGAACAATATTTAAAAGAACTAGTAGAAAAAATTGAAAATTCGACAAAAAACGATGAATACAATTATTATGCACAGGAAAGGATAATTTCCGTAAATTTTGAATTTGACAGCGCGGAAATTCTATTAAACGACAATTGGATTGAAAATTTATACAAGTCGATAAATCAGGAATTTGCCGAAAAAATCAGAGTTTGCCTTCCAACAGAATATATTCATCGTGCAGAAGAATTTATTCCATCATTTACAGGAATTGGTATCCAAGATGATGTTGCAAAATGGGCGTTAAAACCTTACGAAATTTCTGGGGAAAAAACTGAACTTCCTGTTTCCATAAACAATTTTTTGATTACATATCCAAGATGCCGAGCACTTTATAACCGAGAACTTTATATTTCGTTGCTTGTTTCAAACTGCCATGGCGACAAAGCCAGAAAAATGGCAGCCCGAAAATCACTTTGGAAAGCTCAGGCAGGAGAGGCATTTTTATGTTCTCCTGAAGGAGTTTTTCCTGACAAGAAAATGCGTCAAACCGCTTACAAAAATCTTACGGAAGCAGAAAAATACATTCGCGAAGCTGTTCCTTTTAAGGAGTCAGTAACATCTTTTGACTATAACGCAGACGGTCACAACGAATATCTGTGCTCAATGGAAAAATATACAGCCTGCATAAGTACAAGAGGCGGACAGATTACAGAACTCAACGTAATTCACAATCTTGAAAATTACGCTGACAATTTAAGCAGAATTGAAAAATTCGACAAAGTGAATGATAACTATGAGCGGGGACTTTTTGTTGAACATGTTTTCAGCAAAGAAGAATTCTCTGATTATAAAAGAGGTATTCCAGCTGGTTGCGGAGTTTTTTCAAAGACACTTTTTAGAGAAGCCGAATTTAACGGAACAAAAAAAGAAATAAAACTGAAAGGCGAAGGAACATATTCTAATCTTGATATTCCAATCAGCCTAAGAAAGCGTTATCTCATAAATTCCAATGGATTTATGGTTCAATATATTTTAAAAAATGAGGGACCGATTGCTTTTAGTGGAAATTTTGTAGTTGAATCAAATTTTACCCAAACAGATTTTTCTAATGCCGATAAGAATTCATACAAATTAGACTTGATTTCTGACGGAAACGGAATTTCTTACGAAACAGTTAATGATTCGATTGTAAAAAAAGACATTTCGTTTGTTCAGATTACAGATACATCAAGCAATATTTCTTTTGTTTATGAACCAAACGAAGAGGCCGGAATAAACTGCCAGACTTTGCTTTTTAAGAGACCAGATTTAAATTCAAAAACACCACAAATTGCAGAAAACACATTTTCGGCTTCGCTTTTCTGGGAATTTGATCTTGCTGGCGGAATGGAGATAGAAAAAACTATAAACTTCACAATAATCACCCCCAAAAAACGCCGGCCAAAGAAACTTTAAGGGGAGTATGAAAGATTAAAACCTCCTGCTTAAGCGTCCCCACTTAAATATTTAAGTTTTGGTAGACAGAACCTATATTATGCTAAGTAATACCGATCTGCTTTATTAAAATAAATTTTAAGATTTGATTTAAGATAAATCATTTATATTTGAACTGACCCCCTATATGTGTATCTTTTAGATTTGTAAATTATTGTAAAAAATCGTAAAAAAAAGTAATATTTTGTAGTATATAGAATACTTTTTGGAGTAAAAAATGGCAGATACAATGCATGCTTTGGAAAAAAATTCAAACTGGAAAGGACGACGCGGACCGGTTGTTCTGGTTATTATGGACGGTGTTGGCTACGGAAAATATGTTGAAGGTGATGCTGTAAAGGCTTCTAAAATGAAGTATTTGGACTGGTTTACGGCTAACTGTCCCCACACAAAACTTAAGGCTCACGGAACTGCTGTAGGGCTTCCGAGCGATGATGATATGGGAAACAGCGAGGTCGGCCACAATGCGATTGGTTGCGGCCGTGTTTTTGCCCAGGGAGCTAAGCTTGTCGGCGAGTCTATTAAGTCTGGTCTGATGTATCAGGGCGATACCT
>NZ_DAVZIU010000013.1:0-58949 GCF_052273165.1 Treponema berlinense
ATCATTACCGCACTGTAACCGTATTTGGTTATAATACTGATACCGCCACCCATAACCAAGAACTTTTTCTATTACATTTGAGCATAAATAAAATCTTATATTTGCTCTTACAATTTCTATATGATTGATAGGTGACAGTTTTATATTTAAATCAAGTGTATTCAATAAATTGTAACACTTCTTTGCTTTTGAAAGGTATTTATCAAAACTTTGTTTGCTTGTTGCCCAGATTTTGATTTCGTCATTACCGAATACCGGAACATATATTTTTTGTTCAAATGTCATCTATCTTCTATCCCGATTATATTTTAATAAATTATTCTTCTTTCTTTTCAAAATAAACTTTTAATTTTGGTACAGTTGCAGCCATATGATTTACAGTTTCGTGAAAATTACCAGTAATATTTTTTTCATTACGGCGCAGTGCTAAATTTTGGAACAAAAAAATCCATCATATCAGCTTTTTCTAATTTTAAAAGTTCAATTTTTTTATCAATTCCGCCGGCATAACCTGTAAGGCTTTCACCTGTTCCAACAACCCTGTGACACGGAATTATAAGCGAAATGGAATTATGTCCGACAGCTCCTCCGACTGCCTGCGCTGACATTTTTTTAAGTCCGCGCTCTTTTGCAATTATGCCTGCAATTTGTCCGTAAGTCATTGTTTTTCCATACGGAATTTTTAGCATAACATTCCACACAGCTTTTCTGAATTCGCTGCAGCGCATATAAATTTTCGGAATAAAATCCGGGATACCTCCTTTAAAATAAATGTCCAGCCATTTTTTTTGTTTCTTCAAAAACAGGAAGATCTTTTTTTTATGCTGTTTATTAAGCGCGTCTGCAAAAAATTTTTGCTCGTCAAACCATAAGCCCACTAAATTTTCTCCGTCAGCTGCAAGAGTAATTCCTCCTATAGGCGAATTATAATGATTTGTGTAATCCATTTTTACTTCTCCATTGTTTTTTTTGATTTATTTTTTTTTGCAAAAATTTTGGAGCGTAATCTTTCATTTCAGGAATTGCGTCTTCTGCAACTGCCCAAAAGTACAAACTTGCAACGCTGCAATACGGACTGAACCGTCTGCGGTATTTTTCTGTGATGATAAACCATTCTAATTCCGCGAAGAATTGCAAGATCTCCAATAAAATGCGCCCTTTTGTCAATACAAAATTCCAGGCAGTTTAAGGTGTATTAAGCCGCCTCTTTGTTGTCCAGGCTGACAGTCTGGAATGATTCTTAAAATTCATCAGGAGTATGGTAGTCCAGACTCTGATAAAATCTTGCTGTGTTATAGTAGTTGCTTAATCATCGCATTTGTAAAAATATTTTTTTTGATGAGTAAAAATTTATTTTATAACTATGGTTTTATTTTTTATCTTCCTCCCTCTAAATGTTTTTATAACAGATTGTTAGATAAAGTGCAAGATTATGCTTTTATAATTAAATTAAGCTAATGTTTCTCTTGAAAAAAACAAAACGTTTAGATAAAATGTATCATTGTCTTGGAATATATCTGTTGGAGGATATTTATGAAATTCTTGAATAAATACAACTATATCTCTTTTGTATTGTTGTTTTTAGTTATTGTTGCTCAGTTGGTTCCTTTTACAAACTCTGCAAAACTTTACTCTGAAGTAGAAGATATTGGAAAAACATGGGCTGAGCTTCCTGTTGGAATTACTGGAAAAGATAAAAGTTCATGGCCGCCGGAGATTAAATACGGTGAATTTAAAGATTGGGAAAAATCTGTACAGGAAAAATATCCATTGTACGGCGAAAAAACAATTTCCCTCTTTACTTATGTTTGGGATCCTGCTGGTGCTCTTTACGGTCCAAAAGTAAACGCTTTTATTTTTGCTCAGGTTGCATTTATTGCCTTCCTTTTGACTACTTTCCTTATCAAAAACTTTATGGCTAAGGCTGTATTTGCATTTATCCTTGGAATTGCTCACATTTGGGCTTTTGTTCAGATGTTTGTTTTGCAAAAAACAGGAGATCTTTCTCCTTATATGGTTGTTCCTGTATTTATGGCAGTAATTGCTGTCATTGCAATTGCCGCTGGTGTTTACTTTATCCCTGAATACTTTAGAGAAAAGAAACACAACGAAGAGATTAGAAAATCTCTCTAGTTTGTTATTTACGGCCCGGATGTTGTCCGGGTCTTTTTTTTTGCTTTGTGAAAAAATATTTTGTGCTAGAATTATAAAATGAATAAAAAAAATTCTTGGTTTGCAGTTTTTGTTATTTTTATTTTTTTCGTTTGTCAGACTGGAATTTTTGCACAAAAAAGCGGATATAAAATTATTCAGGTTGAATTGCCTAGGGGAAAAACGGTTTTATATTCGACATTTTACTGTTTTAACGATTTGGAAACAGGCAGAAACCTTGCCGAAAAGCTCTACGGTGTTAAAAATCTTGATAAAATCTTAAAAACCGGACGATTTAAAAAATTGATGGCAGTTCCTGTCGGTTCGGAACTTAGCGCATATAATTTTGCAATTATGACTCACAATAAGGAATTTTGGTTTTTTGAAAATCGTGATGACGGCTGGTTGTGGGGAACTGGCCGATATTAGTTTTTTTGTTGACACTTTTATAAGATTTGTCATTTTGATATAGTAGATTGTAGTTTTACAAAAATGGAGATAGAAAAATGGCAGATTTAATTCCTCAAGAAACGGGAAGCAGACAATATTATAAAGAAGATTTCTCTTTTAACTGGGAAACAATGGTGTTTTTTAGCCAGTGCAATATAAATAAAAATTTAAGCCTTAACGAACTTTTAAAACTTACTTCGGATATTGCCGTTGAAGATTTTGCAAGACGCGGAATGAGCCGAGAAACTCTGGCAAAAAACGGAATTGCGATTCTTGTTTCGAGAGATTCGTTTAGAATTCATAAATTTCCGAAAGAAAACCAGCGTATTGTTGTGCGCACTTGGGAAGAAAAAAGCGAAGCCTTGCAGTTTGTGCGCGCTGTCGAAATTGAAACTCTGGACGGAGAAAAACTTGTTAGCGGAATAACAGCCTGGCTTTTGGTTGATTTGAATAATCGCCGTATTTTGCCGATTAAAAAGTTTGACGAAATGGGATTGCGTACGCCAACCCTGAAAAAAACAGAGCACGACTGCCTTCCTTATGGAAAAATCCAGCTTCCTGAAGACGCAGTGCTTTTGGACGAACGTTTTATAAAATATACGGATTTGGATGCAAACGGACATACAAACAATTCTCGGTATGCGGCTTTTGCGGTTGATTCTTTGCCGGCTGAATTTCAGGGAATTGAATTTAAAGATGTCAGAATAAACTTTGCTAAAGAAGCAATGCTTGGACAAAAAGTGCAGGTTTTTGGAAAAATTGACAAGGAAGTAAAGAAAATTATTCTGGTTGGAAAAACCGAAAACGGAACTTCTTTTGAAACCGAACTTTTGTGGTAGTTTTTAATTTGCTGTCTGTTAAAACGGACGGACAAGGGGGTGGAGTACCGCCGAAGGCGTTCCAAAAAGGTTTTTCTTTTTGGAATGGAGCGCTGCGACGCGGAAGTACGGAAGCCCCGGTGGGGCTTTTATAAGCCCCATGGCCCCAAATTTTATGATTTTAATTTGAAGGTGAATTCAGCATCCATGGAGCTTTTTCTTTTACGGATTCCATGTCGATGTTTTTTACGAGATTTAGAACTGTGTTTACCAAATTCATAATCTTGTCGAGCGATTTGTAGATATAAATAAAATAGTAAACCTGAGTGCCTTTTTTGTGGCTGATTATCATGCCTGCGTCTTTTAGAATTTTCAGGTGGTGCGAAATTGCCGGGCGTGAAAGGCTGATTTTTGCAGTTATGTCTTGAACGTCCATGCCGTCTGTGCCGGATTCTGCGAGGATAAGGAGAATTTTTTGGCGTACAGGGTCGCTTAACGTTGTAAGGTAAGGAGTGCAGACTTCAAACTGGTTGCGGATAATGCTGATTTGTTGTTTAAATTCTGTTTCGTTGGGGTTTAGCAAAATGTGTGCCTCTATTGGTTTATTTGTTTAATCGGTTAAGTTTATAAACGCTTTAACTAATTGTCAAGTTTTTGTGTTTTTTTTGAACGTAAAAAACTGTTTTATGATTATCTTTTATAAAAAGAATTGAAAGAAAACGGAAGAAAACAAAAAATTGTGATTTTTTGGGAACGCTGTTATTATAAAGTTTAGCTATTATTAAAAATTTTTAGAGTTGATTTAGAGTTGTTATTGAAATTTTCCGAAAAAATAATTTTTTTTTATTCGATGTTAAAAAATGTTAAAAAAAAACTATTTTATTGACGTTTGAAATTAAAGAGATTATATTTTGTTTATGCGTTTAATTTCTTAAACTTATAAACAAAAAGTTGGCATAATTGAAAAATGTGCTGAAATTTTGTGTGTTTTACAGAAGGAGGATTTATTAAATGAATCGCTTATTTAAGCATCCATGGCTTATTATTGTAACAACTTTTCTTGTTACAGGTCTGCTTGCATTCCAGCTTAAAGACATTAAGATGGACAACTCGACCAGATTGTATTTTCCTCAAAAACATGAATCTTATCAGCGTTTGATTGATTCGGAAGATCGGTTTGGAAGCACTGTTGTGATCGGAGTTTCTCTTGAAACTGACAAAGGAACAATTATTACTCCGGAAAATTTGCAGATTATTGACCATATTTCTACGGATGTAGAAAACCTTCCTTGGGTTGATAGAATTGATTCTCTTACAAAAATTGACTTTATTGAGGATGTTGACGGTGCCCTTACTGCTGGAAATATTATCAATGCAGATCGCGACGAAAACGGATATCTTCCTCTTTTGACTCAGGCTCAGGTAAATGATCTTAAGCAGAATCTTACTGACTGGGACGAAATGTATACGCGTTCGATTATTTCGGACGACAATAAAGCGGCTCAGATGCAGATTACTCTTGTTACAAACAATCATCCTGGCGAAATTGCATATTTGAGTTCTTTGTCTGCTTCTCAGATTGATGCTCTTGCAAATGCCGGAATTAAGACTTTTGAGGAGTTTAAAAAGGCTCAGAAGGCCGGCAAACTTTCTTCTATTGAAGGTTTGTCTGAAGAAGACCTTTCTTCTCTTACCGAAACTATAAATGAAGCTGCAAAAACTCAGATATCAGAATCTGACCTTGAAGCCGAAACCCTCGCTAAAGTAAAAGAAATTGCCTTCAAATATACAAAAGGCACAAATCTTAAAGTTATTTTCTTTGGTGATCCAGTTGTTTCTGAAAACTTTATGGATTACATGACTTCGGATTTGACGAACTTGATTCCTCTTGTTTCGATTGTCGTTCTTTTGACTTTGTTTGCCAGCCTGAAAACTTTGGACGGAACTCTTTTGCCACTCGTTACGGTTTTGCTTGCAACTGCTTGTACTTGTGGACTTATGGCTGTTTTTGGATTTACATTCACGATTGTTTCGAGCGTAATTCCTGTTGCATTGATTGCCTGCGGTTCCGCGTACGGAATTCACGTCATGACGCATTATTATATAGCTCTTGACGAAGCAAAAGCTCAAGGCGTTGAAATTACAAAAGAAAGTCACAAAGATATTATTTTGAAAGGCGTTGCTAGCTGTAGCACTGCGGTTTTCCTTGCTGCAATTACTACTGTAATCGGATTTATTTCTTTGATTTTGAGTCCTATGGGACCTCTTCACAGTTTCTCAATCTTTACCGCCGTTGGAATTGCGCTTTCATGGATTTTTGCGGAAACATTTATTCCAGCAGTTTTGATGGTAAAGCCTGTAAAGAGAATCGGCCAGAAATCAAAGTTCATTATGAAACTCTCAAAAAGGGCAAAAAAGCACATTATTAAGCGTGGAAATGAACGCAAAGACACTTTGTACAACATCTTCCTTTTCTTCTGTGGTTCGCGCCCGAGAATGTTTGTATTTATGATTTTCCTTGTTGTGGTTTCTGTTTTTGGTGTGCGCAAGGTAAAAATCGAGTCTTCAATGATTAACTACTTCCCGCCAGATTCTAAGTTGCGTCAGGATATTGATTACGTTGACGACAGGTTTGCCGGAACAAACTTGATTTTTATGCTGGTTGACGGTCCAAAGGTTACTGACGAAAACGGAAACTTCCTTGACGAAAACGGAATCCCTGTTATGAACAAGGACGGAAAATTCCTCGACGTAAACGGAAACATCATAAAAAAATCTGATGGACGTCATTTTGCGCTTGTTGAAGGTTCTATGAAAGATCCTGATATTCTTGAGGCGGTTGACGGTCTTCAGGAAAATATTCAGAGCAAATTCCCGTATATCGGAAAAATAGTTTCGTTCCCGACTTTAATCAAGCGAATGAATCAGGTGCTTCACGCTCCAAGTGCAGAGGCGGTTGCTGTTTCTTCTGGTTCTGGCTATTCTGACGATTTTGGTTCTGATGATTTTGGCTTTGATTCAGGTTCTGACTTTGGTGATTTTGGCGATTTTGGCGATTTTGGCGAAGCAGAGGATTCTTCTGACGAAGACGAAATGCTTCCTGACTATGTTGATCCGAACGTTGAATATGTAAAAAAACTCAACAGCACTCTTACAGTTGATGAAGGATTTAAGCTTTTGACTTCGGCTTATGCTGAGGCTGGCGGAAAAAATGCTTCTCTTGACGATGTTGTAAAGGTTCTTGAGAGAAAATTGAATTACAAGGGAACTGATTATTACGAAATTCCTTTTGATGAGGCAAAATACGGTTACAAACAGCATGCAGCCCTCAAAAATATTGTTGGAAACTTTCTTTCTATGCTTTCTGACAAGGAAACTTTGGGACGCTGGGCAAATGACCCTCAGAACGAAAACGTTTTGAACCCGAACCGTCTTCGTGTTCAGCTTGTTTCCCGTTCTAATTCAAGCAGCGACATTGAAAAAGTAATCCGCGAATGTAATTCTTATGCAAAAAACCACTTCCCTGAAGGATACACAATTTCGTTTACTGGAAAGGGAGAACTTGAAACGGTAATGACAGAAATGGTTTTCTCAAGCCAGATTCAGAGTTTGATAATCTCGCTTTTGAGCGTATTTGTTGTTATTGCAATTTCGTTCCGTTCTATTTTGGCAGGACTTTTGGGCGCAATTCCTCTTACCCTTACAATTTTGCTTAACTACTGGACGATGGGAACTTTGGGAATTAGTCTTGACCTTGTTACTTCGATTATTGCTTCTGTTGCGGTCGGAATTGGAATTGACTACACGATTCACTTCCTTGAAACTTACAGAATGGAGCGTGCAAAGACAAGCGATGTTCATGCCGCTGCAAGACGCACATTTAAATCGAGCGGAACTGGAATTTTGACGAATGCCGTTGCCGTTGGTCTTGGATTTTTGGTTTTGTGCCTTTCAAGATTTATGGTTTTGCGCTACATTGGAATTTTGGTCGCAATCGTAATGTTTACAAGTTCAATGCTTGCAATGACAATCCTTCCAGGATTCTTGACAAACTTTGACCCGAAATTCTCTCGACCAAAAGTTGAGCCGACAGAAGATTTGGGTGTTGCCGAAGATTTGATTGAAGAATCTGAAGAAAAAAATAAAAACTAACCTGCAAGAATGCAGTAAGGAGGCATGATAAAAATTACATCCCTGTAATTTTTATCATTACAGTTTGTTCAAGCGTTGCTTTCACAAACTGTGATTCTCGCCATCCGTGGCTCGCCGCTAACGCGGAGTTTTATTAAGAAGTGTAAGATAAAAACAGCCAAAATGACGTCTGTTTTTATCTTTAACAAGTTTGCGTTGCAAACTTTCTTATAATCTGTTGTTTCTCACTTTGTTGCGAAACAACTTAAAAAGTCAATTCTAAAACTGAAGTTTTAATCTTGACTTTTTATGGGAGTAATCTATGAAAAAGAGTTTAAAAAAATCAATTTTGGCTTTGGCTGTTGCTATGGTTTCAACAGTGGCTTTTGCTCAGGATGCGCGTTCAATTATTGATGCGGCATTGAACATTAAAAAACCTGCATATAACCATTCGATTATCGAAATGGATCTTATCAACAAAGCTGGCAATATCGAGGAACATCGTATTATTGATGAACTTGGACGCCACAACGAAAAAACAGACACTTCTGACGTTGTAATGAACTTTAAGGTCAGCAACAACAAGTCGAATCAGGGAATTAAATTCTTGCAGATGGAAAACAAAGGCAAGGACGATGACAAGTGGATTTATATGCCTTCTCTCAAAACTACTCGCCGTGTAAATTCTTCTGAAGGAAGCAAGTCTTTTACTGGAACTGACGCAAGCTACGACGATATGTCTACACGCGAACTTGATGATGATACTCATGAACTTTTGGCAGAAGAAAACAAAAATGGTTATGACTGTTGGAAAATTAAATCAACTCCAACAGCAGCAACTGTTGCAAAAGCTCAGTATCAGTACCGCATTCAGTGGATTGACAAAAAAACAAACGTTCCTGTTTATGCAGAAATGTACGACAAAAAAGACGGAAGCCTTTTGAAAATTTTGACGGTTGATTCTCTTGAAAATATTCAGGGATATACGATTACAACTTCGACAACCCTCAAAAATGTAAAGTCTGGACATTCGACAAGAATTGCAGCCCAGAAAAATCCAAAGAGCCCGAACGGTTATAATATCATTCTTGATAAGCCGATTCCGGACAATGTATTTACACAGAACTATTTGAATACAGCAAAATAATTGATTTAACTCCGTTGCAGCGGTTTCTTTAGTTCTGTTGTGGCGGAGTTTTTTATTTATAGGAATAGTTTATGAAAAAAATAAAATTTATCGGGCTTTTTACAGCCGCACTTTTTACAGCAGTTTTTGCCTTTGCTGATGATTTTGATTTTGGCGATGATTATGGAAGCGACTTTGGCGGAGATTTTGGTGATTCTTCCACTTCTTTTGCCGGCGGTGCCCTCGAAGTAAACGGAGAAGCGCAGATTGATTTTCGCGCTTATTTTGATGATGAAGATGAATACGGACTTCCTGTTGACGAGTGGAAAACCGACACAAATCCAAAAGGAAAAATCAATTTAAAATATTCAAATTCGGCAGTTTCTGCAGAAGCAAAATTCGCATTCAGCAAGGACGTTCTTGAAAATTACAGGGAAGATGTAATTGATGAGCTTACTCTTGAATCTTATCTCGGAAATTTTGTTGTTCAGGCAGGAAAAATGAAGGTTGTCTGGGGAAAAGGCGACAAGCTGCATGCTATAGACAATTTTAACGCAAACGACTACACGGATTTTATAATTCCTGACTACATTGACAGAAGAATTGCAGAACCGATGATTCGTGTTCTTTACAATGTTCCAAAAGATGTTGGCCCTTTTTCTTCGAGCAGATTTGAACTGGTTTGGACTCCAACGATGACAGCAGACCGCTATGCTGCTTCAGGAAGATGGGGTCCGGCTCAGGTTGCAGGTTTGAAAAGTTCTTTGACTGATAAAGCTGGTACTGCGATTGTAGGGCAGGGAATAAAAGCTGGAACGGCAAATGCAGAATTAGCTAGCATAATGGCAAATCCTTCATTAACAGATGAGCAAAAATTAGAGGCAAAAAATAAAGCGGTAAATGCGCAGTCTCTTTACACGGCAATGCTCAGCAACTCATCTTCTCTTGCAGACAATCTTTATCCTGATACAAAACAGCTCAAATATATGCAGGCAGGTGCCCGTTTTACAACTACGACAGGCTCTCTTGACTGGGGGTTGAGCTACTATGTAGGACGTGATAAACGCGCTTCTTTTGACAGATCAAAAATTGATTCTTTTGTGAGCACTTATCTTTCAAAGGGAAGTGCGGATGACGACGACAAATTTATTGACTACGACTTTTTGCAGGTATTCGGCCTTGAAGCTGCAAAAACTTTCGGCGCATACAACTTCCGCGCAGAAGGTGCATACAATTTGACAAAGGACACAGCCGGAGACGATCCGAAGGTTCATAATAATTCAGTAGGCTGGGTATTTGGTTTTGACCGTGACTTGCCTTTAAGCGAACTTAACATGAATGTTCAGTTTCAGGGAAAATATATTCTTAACCACGAGAAAATCAATGATTTAGGAGTGCTTGATACAGAAAGCGGAACTTTTGAAAATGACAATAAAGTTGTCGTAAATATTTCTGACAGTTGGAATCATGGAAAAGTTAAGCCGGAAGTAAGTGCGGTTTACGGTTTTCAGCATTATGACTTGATTGTAATGCCAAAAATTACATGGTATGTTTCTGACGGACTTGAGTTCTGTGCAAAAGGAATGTACATGGCAAGCTATAAGAGCGACAAAACTGAATTTGAAGGCTGGCATAACAACGGTTTTGTTCAGCTGGGCGCAAAATACACGTTCTAATAATTGCCATTTTCGGGCAAGGGATAGTAGTGGCAGCGGAGCGGGTGCGCAGCACCGAAGGCGCGTAAGACGCCGTAGCCACGAATAGCCCGTTTTTTTGCGCAGCAAAAAATGACCCCAAATTAAAATTTAAAAATAAAAAATCCCCGAATGAAGCTGAATGACTTTTTTCGGGGATTTTTGTTTACGCAACTGTTAAGAAATTAGTTCTTTGCGCGTTCTACGAATGAACCGTCGCGTGTATCGATTACGATGCGGTCGTCTGTGTTGCAGAACAAAGGAACTTTTACTTCCATTCCTGTGTCGAGAGTTGCAGGTTTTGTTGATTTTCCAGAAGTATCGCCTTTTACACCAGGTTCGCAGTATGTGATTGTGCGTGTTACGTTTACCGGGAGAACAACGCCAACTGGTTTGTCGTTGTAGTAAGTAACTGAAACTTCGTAGTCGTCATCTGGAGAGATGTAGCCAGCATTGTCGCCAAGGTAATCTTTGTCCAGCATGATGTCATCGTAAGTTTCCTGATCCATAAAGTGATATTCGTTGCCATCGATGTAAGAAAGTTTTACAGTTTTTTTAACAAGGTCAACTTCCTCAAATTTTTCACCGGCATCAAGACCAAGCTGCATTGTTGAACCAGTTACGATATTCTGAACGCGGAGGTTTGTAACCATGCCCTGGCGTCCGCCTTTCTGTCCGAGAAGTTTCTGAACAATAAGAGGGCTGCCTTCATACATAAAAGCTGTTCCGACTCTAATTTCGTTTGTCATTAACATAATATGTTACCTCAAAAAAAATAAACGTTTATTCTATAATATTAGTGCTTATTGGACTTTTTTTCAACTACTGCAAGGTTTCGAGAACGTTGAGCAGTTTTTTTGCAAGGTTGCCGTTTTGAAAAAGATTTTCAGAAAAGTTTTCAAAAAAAGCCGTTAACTCGCCTTGTGCTGATTTTTGAAGAAAGTCATAAAGTTTACTTTCGTTTAATTCTGCGTCTGGAGTGTTGTATTCGTTCCAGAGAGATGAAAGTTCGTTTTTTAAGTTTTTGTCGCAAACAAAGGGCAGCATTTTTTCTAAGAGGGCATTAACCTTTACGAGCTGGTAATTTTCGTCCTGAACGTATGCATGCCAGAAAAATGGTTTGCCGGAAAGACAGGCCCTTGCAAGGCTTTCTTCGCCACGGACAAAGTTAAAGTCGCTTGTGCAGAGAAGTTTGTCCCATTCTTCCTGCGTTAAAAAAGGCAGTTGAACGAAATTCAATTTTTTTCCAGTCTGTTCCCAAGCTTTTTTTGCAAAAGGCAGGCTTTTTCCTGCGGCTGCAAGAACTTTTATGCAAAAGTCCGGATTTTTTTGTCTCTGAGTTTCCTGAATGCGGTTTAGAGAGTTAAAAATCTGAATAAATTCGCGTTCGTAAGAAAAAATTGTAACGCAAAATTCATTTTTGTTTTTTGGAAGAGTTTTTGATTCTTTTAAGGTTTTTAAAAACTGGCTGTCGATTAAAAGTCCTGCTGTTTTTTTTGTAAAGCCGGGCATAAAAAACATTTTTTTTACGTTTGGACTTCGCGTATAGCATTTTAAAAGATGAAAGTCGTCAGCATATTCTTCTGCCGTTAAGTATTCGATATTAAAAATATGAAAAATTTCTTTTGCATTTTTGTCAAAAAGAATTTTTTCAAGCCAGTCTGGCCGTCCGCACTGAAAACATTCGAGAATAATTGGAAAAGGATTTGAACTGAATGTAAAATCTTCGCTTTGGTTCCAGTCTAAAATTTGCCATCTTGTGTTTTTGTAGTCGAAAAATTGAGTTTTTTTGTCGGGTTCAATTTTTTTTGCCATTGAAGCAAAACTTTCCAAATTTGAACAGACAATTGTAAGGTTTAGAGAAGAATCGAGGTCGCTCAAGGCTTTTGCAAGTCTGTAGACAACTCCAATATCGCCAAAATTGTCTACAACTTTGCACAAAATCATTATATTCTTGTTTTGCATTTAGAATTTTATTCCGAAAGACATATTTGGTACTACCCTCATTTTTGAACCTGTCCAGACCTGACCTGTTGTTTTTAAGCGATATGCGTCGTCAAAGGCCGCATCGTTAAAGTCAGAAATGTGCATATCGAAATTTGCCGCCATAAATAGTTGAGTTTTGTGGCGTGGCTTAAACGAAAGAGAAAATCTTACGCTCGGCACAACGTTGAACCGGTCGTCTTTTTCTTCGATGTCGTCGGAATAAGCATAAAAAAGATTTGCAAAAATTTCTGTATCGAGAAGAATTTTGCTTACTAAAATGCTCTGATGTCCAATTCCTGGACTAGCCTCGAATGAACGTCCGATTTTTGCGGCATTGTGTCCTAAAAGCAACGAACCGTAGATTTTTGTTGAACCGGCATGGATTCCAGCGTTGAATGAACCACTTGTTGAAGCAGAAAATTCTCCCATCAACCTGAATTTTGAAATATTTTTTAGATTTCCTTTTTTGCGGATTATATTTGCTTCTGGATTGCCGATTTTTTTTAAATCAATTTTTGTAAAGAGAGGAGTTAGAGTTTCTGAATTGCAACTGTAAATTTTTGAGTTGTATGGATATAGAATTGTTTCTTCGGATTCGTCAATAAAAACTCCTGCTGCAGAATAATGCTGTACAGAAACTTTTAACATTGTAGGAATAATGCTTTCTTTGCTTATCGCAATTTTGTACTTTCGGTTTACAGGAAGTCCGAGAGCAACCTGTCCTTGAAGAAGGGAATTTGCCGCCAACGGAAGGTCTACTTTTGAAAAATCAACTTTTCCGTCCAAAATTGTTGCTACAACTTTTCCGTCGCTGTCAAAAACTGCATAGTCGCCAGCGCCTTTTAAGAGGAGAATATCCGTTCCGACAGATGAATAAACATTTTCTTCATCAACCGACATAATCCACGAAAGGTAAGTTTCCATTGCGTGCATATCGGCAAAGCAGTTGATTAAATAATTTATATCAACATCGAAATTTTTATAGCACCATCGGGTTGCTGCCGCAAAAATTGCACCCTGCTTTTCTGTTCTTGAAACTGGTTTTTCTTCAGTTTTATTTTCGATTTTTGTTTCGTCTTTTTTTGGAAAAACTTTCCAGAAAGCGGAGATTGAGCGGTCGTGAAGTGCTGTAATTCCGTTGTAAAAGTTGTAAACATTTTTGTTTAGTTTTGAGAGAATCGTAGTGCATTGAATCGGCAAAAATGGACCTGTCGTAAAGGGACAGTAGTCGCGCAGCATGAATTTCTTAAAGTATTTGTTCATGGCTGGAATATATTCGTCTTCGTATTTTTGAGGATCAGTATTCCAGTTGTTTATTAAAACTTTTGTCTGACCGTATTTTTGGTATTTCCAACTTTTGTAATTTGGCGGAACTGTCGGAACAATGTCTTCGGCATTTACAATATTCCAGATAAAGTCGTATTTTTTGTCATGTACGCTGTCGTTTGTCGTAACGTTTGGAGAAGCAAATGTGTATGTGTAGATGTAATTTGTGTCAAAAAGTTCAGCATCGCACAATTGTGCAGAAAGAAGGTTTGCAATTGCCGCTCCACGGGAGTGCCCTGTGATTAAAAAACAACTGTCGTCAATGTCGATTTTATTTCGTAAAAGGAAGGCAATCAGCGCGTTTTCGACGAGTTTTGTGGTTTTGAAAAAACCTTCGTGATATTCGGCTTCATTGCCAGTTTTGTCGGAAATATTTACGTTTGAGATCCACTCGTTTGCGTTGAGCGGAGTTCCGCGGATTACAATTATAATCAGATTTTTTTTTGAATTTGAACCGTTGATTTGTTTTGTCGCAAAACTAAAAGCCGCCTGGTCGTTTCCCCAGACTGGATTGTTGTAATTGACAGAATAATGAAATTCAATTTGTTTTTCCGAAAATCCGAGGGCTTTGTAACATTGAAGAATTAAATTTGAATTTTGTCCGATATCGCTATCTTCGTAAGAAACGGCAGAAAAAATTCCGGCAATACGCGCAATGTTGTGGTTATAAAGAGAGGCCGGGTTTTCACCGAACCATTTTTCATTCCAGTTTGCCGAAATCATTATTGGATTTTCTTCGATTGTAACGAGGCTTTTTACTGGAAATGAAATTTTTTCTGCTTGTGAAAGTGTCGCCACTGCAAAAATGGCAACTGTGCTGAGAGTTTTTTTTATTAAATTCATTTTTTCTCTTTCCTTAAATTTTAAAGCGAAGTTCCGCGGGCTTCTGAATCGGTGTCAATTCCATCAAGAACCAGTTTGATTTTTTCAAAATTGCCGTTGCGGAAAACTGTAACGGTTACTGTGTCATTCGGTTTTTTTGATTCGAGAGCGCTCGTATAATCTGCATAAGTGCGAATGTTTATTCCGTCGATTCCTGTGATTATGTCGCCACCAAGGTAAATTGTAGATGGATTAAAGCGACTTCCGTATTGAACAGGTTTTGTTCCGCCCAAAATTCCTGCTTTTTCTGCGCTGCTGCCTTCTTTTACCTGACTTACGAGAATTCCGTAATTGATTTTTAAGCCTGCATATTGTGCAATGCTTGAAGTCATCTGAACTGGAGATATTTGGATTGTTCCGCGGCGGACTTTTCCGTATTTTAAAAGGTCGCTTACAACGCGCTGGGCCGTGCTTACAGGAACTGCAAAGCCAATTCCAGCAGATGAACCCGAATTTGAAATTATCATTGTGTTTATGCCGACCATTCTTCCTTTTGTGTCTAAAAGAGGTCCTCCAGAATTTCCTGGATTGATTGCGGCATCGGTTTGAATCATATTTCTGATAATTACATTTGCACTTTCCTGAATCGGTCTTCCCAGTCCTGAAATTATTCCTGTTGTCATTGTTCGTTCAAGGGCAAAAGGGTTACCGATTGCGATAACTTTCTGTCCAACTTTTAACGTGCTTGAATCTCCAAAATCGATTGTCTTAAGCTTTACATTTTCCGGCGGATCAAATTTTAAAACTGCAATGTCGCTTTCAATATCTTTTCCTATGACTGTTCCTGGATAACTAGTTCCGTCAGCGAGTGAGATGTTGATTTTGTTTGCCTTGCTGATTACATGCACGTTCGTAACTACATATCCGCGTTTGTCGATTATTGAGCCTGAGCCTGAGCCTCCGTCCTGAACGACAGGCTCTAAAAACCAGTTGATTCCCATAACCTGCGTTGTAATGTTTACGACTGCTTCGTTGCATTTTTCGTAAACAAAAATATTCTGTTCTTCGTCCTGCGTGTATTGAGAAACAGGAGAGGCGGCTGGTGTTACAATATTTTTTTGAGGCAAAACTTCTTCAACAAATTCTGCTGTTTCGGAATTCTGCTGTTTTTGAACGTCCTCGGTTTGTGTCTGACCAGTTTTTTCAGAATTTTCAGATTTTAAATTTTTTTGAACTGCAAAAAATGCTGCGCTAGCACAAACTGCGCCTGCAAGAATTCCAGTTAATGTGTTTTTTATCATTTGCTGTTTTGAATATAATTTCATCTTTTGCCTCCAATTTTTATAAAAGCATGGAAATTCCGGCTTCTGTTTTTAAATAAGTTTGATTCTCAAAAAATTGTGCGTTTGAGCGCAAATTTAGATTTAGATAATTTAATGCAATTTGGAAGTCGAATCCAATATCAACCGCTCTCAAAAAATCAATTGAATTTGAACTTCTGCCGTCGTTTTCGAGGGCTGTTGTTCCAAAAGAAGAATTCAACGCGCTGTAAATTGCAAACGAAACCGACTGCCCCTTTAATTGAAAGCAGATTCCGTTTCTTAATACTTTATCGTAATTGTCGTTTTTTGTGTTGAATGTGGAAGTTGCAAAAGTGAATTCTGATGAAATTCCTGCATAAAAATTATTGAAATCCAGTCCAAAAATAAGTCCGCCGCCAAGACCGCAGCCATTGTCTGCTCCGTAAGGCTCGAACGGTTTGTTTTTAGCTCCTCCAGCTCTTATCAAAAAACCAAAATCCATGTCAAAATCAGTCTGTTTTTTTGAAGCAGTAAATTTTAAGGCTGAATTTATAAAAGGCGAAGAACCTTCGTGTCCTGCGTTTAACCCGACTTTTGCTGAAAGTTCGATATTTTTTGAAAAAGAATAGGCAAAAAAAGTTGAAAGTGGTGCGCAATAAAAATTTTTATTTTCACAGGCGGAAATTATGCCGGCATTTACGCCAACACAGAATGTTTTTTCAGGAAAATTAAAGGCTGCCGGAAGAATTCCAATACCAGAACCGCTTGCCGTAATTGAGGCAGAAGGAATTTTTATCGAACTGTCTGCTGTAAAATCAACCGAAAACTTTTGTTCGCCAGCTTTGAGACTTGCAGTGTAAGTTCCGTCTTGAATTTTTGTTCCGTTCTGTGCGATTCCGTCCCAAATTACATTTTGAATCCATGTTGTAAAGCCTGGCAAGTTCCGGCTTATGATGGAATTGCCCAAAGAATCTTTTATTGTTAAGGTTCCGTTTCCGAACGAAGTAACTTCAAAATTGAATTTTATCTGACCTGCTGAACCTTTTAACGCTGGATTAAAGCGCTCCTTGTTTGCCCTGAAATTTGAAACCGAAAACTGTGCTTCCTGAAGGCGGATTGTGATTATTTGATATGAATTTCTTGGAACGTAGATAGATGAAGATTCGCTCTTATAGCCAAATTTTTTTGCAGAAACCGTGTGGCTTCCTTCTTCAAGTTGAACGATGTTTCCGCTGATTTTTGTGTTGTCGACATAAATTAAAGTTTCTGGTTGAACTGCAATAAAATTTACAGTTCCTTCGTACTTTTCAAGTTCTACATAAAAAACGCGTTCTTCTCCCTGAGGAACATTTATTCTGTAGAATTTTGGTTTATAGCCTGTTTTTTTTACGCGCAGATTGTAGCGACCAGCCGGAAGGTCGTTTACCGTTAAATTTGTGTGGCCTTCAAAATTGCCGTTTAGAAAGACTTCTGCGTTTGGAACGTTTGATTTTACTGTGATTTTTGTTTTTTCTTTTTCGATTGCAGATTTTCTGTCAGATTTTAATAAATCCGGATAAGTTGAATACGCCTCATCAAATTCAAATCCTTGCTGAACGGATTTGTCTTCGACAAAAAATCCAAAAGAAGATGCGTTTTCGTTAGAAAATAAAGCACCTGCCGAAATTATAAAAATTGCTAAAATAGCAGTAAATCTTTGCAATGACATAAATTAACTAAATCCTTACTATAATTTACCCGATTATTCACAGGTCGGCAACAGACCGTGTTCAAGAAAACTAAAGTAACTGTTTTTTGTTATAATTATGTGGTCGAGCAGGGGAAGCCCTAAAAGTTCACAGCCTAAGGACAGTCTTCTAGTCGTTTCTATGTCGTCGTCAGAAGGCTCCGCGTGTCCTCCCGGATGATTATGAGTCAGAATAATTCCAGAAGCGTTTTCTTTGACAGCTTCTCCGAAAATTTCAGACGGCTTTAAAACTGCCATGTTTTTTCCGCCAATGCACAGAACTCTAATTGTAAGAATTTCTTTTGCGCCGTTCACGGTTACCATTACAAAGTGCTCTGCTTTTTGCATTGCATAGTGCTTTATGAACGGAATTACGTCCTGCGGCTGATTAACAACAGCCTGTGGATTTCTGTTGTGGCGTTTTCCAAATTCCAGTGCTGCCAGAATTGCCAGAGCCTTGCTTGCGCCGACTCCTTCGATTAATTGCAGTTTTTCAAGCCAGTTTTCCGGATTGTGAGAGCAGATTACTTTTAAAATTTCTTCCGACATATATTCGATGGGCATTTTTTTTGTTCCTGATCCCAAGACAAGCATTATGAGCTCTTTGTCGTTTGGGTAGGAAAGTCCATTTTTTAATGTCAGCCGTCTTAAATCAATTGGTTCCTTAAAATTGTTCATATTATATATATTGACCTGAAAATCAATATTTACCGATTTTTGGTGAACTTTTTTGAAAAAATAGAAGCGTTTGCGGATTTTTCAAGTATCTTCTTGTAATTTCTATACTTTTCTATTATGATTTGGCTTCAAGGTGCAGAGGGCACTTTTATTTTAACTGCGATTTTTAGGCCTTTTAGTGTATTTTAGAGGCTTTTTTGTCGCCTTTGGGATACATTTTATGAAAGACTCAATTTTTGATGCTGAAAAAACGGCAGATTATGGTGTCGGTTCAGCTGACAAAACTCAGGAAATTCCGAAAAATCTGGAAATTTCAGAAAGTGAAAATGATGATGAACAGTCGGAAGAAATTTCTTTTGAAGATTTAGGACTTGACCAGAGAATTCTGGAAGCAATCGAAAAAAAAGGTTTTAAAACTCCTTCTCCGATTCAGGTATTGGCAATTCCACGTCTTCTGAACGGCGATACAAACCTGATTGCAAAGGCACGAACTGGAACAGGAAAAACTGCGGCTTTCGGACTGCCGATTGTTCAGAATATTCACGAAGAAAGCGACCATGTGCGCGCTCTTGTGCTTGAACCTACTCGCGAACTTGCAATTCAGACTTGTACAGAAATGCAGAGTTTTACTTCAGAAAAATTTCCGCGCGTTACCGTTTTGTACGGCGGAGCTTCATATTCAACTCAAATTAAAGATTTAAAACGTGGAACCGAAATTGTCGTTGGAACTCCTGGCCGGATTAAAGACCATCTTGAGCGTGGAACATTAAAACTCGACAAAATCGATTATTTTATTCTCGACGAAGGCGACGAAATGCTCGACATGGGGTTTGTCGATGACATTAAGTTGATTTTTGCACAGGCAAATCCAGACAGCAGAATTTTGCTTTTTAGCGCAACCATGCCAAAACCGATTCTTCAGATTGCAGAAGAATTTATGGGCGAATACGACATTGTTCAGGAAGAAGGTTTTGTAGAAGAGCCTCTTTTGATTGATCAGAAATATTGGGTTGTAAGCGAACGCGACAAAATTGAAGCTCTTGTTCGCCTTATCGACATTTCGCCTGATTTTTACGGACTTGTTTTTACAATGACAAAAAACGATGCCGACCTGGTGAGCCGGATGCTCGACGAAAGAGGTTATGAGGCGGCCGCTTTGCATGGCGATGTTCCTCAGGGACAGCGTGAAAAAATCCTTGCAAGATTTAGAAATAAAAAAACGCGTGTTTTAGTTGCAACCGATGTAGCCGCCAGAGGAATCGATATTTCTGGCTTGAGCCACGTTGTAAACTATTCTCTTCCGTTTGACGCTGCAACTTATGTTCATAGAATTGGACGAACAGGACGTGCTGGAACTTCTGGAATTGCAGTTACCTTTGTTCGTCCAGAAGAAAGACGCAAACTTGAATTTTTAAGAAAGCGAATTCGCGCTGCGGCAAAAGGCGAAATGAAAGAAGAGCAGGTTCCTTCAATCGAAAGTGTTCTCGAAGTAAAACGAAGCCGTATACTTGAAGAATTGAAAGAAAAAATCGGTTTAAAGGCAAAAAAAGAATTTGTGCCAGAATCGAAAGAAAAACAGTTTGAAAACGACGAAATTGTTGCTTTGCCAGCAGATGTTGAATCCGAAAAAACATCGGAAAGAGAAGAGTCTTCTTCTCAAATCGGTCAGATTTCTAAAGAAAATAGCGAATCTGGCGAAGCAAAAGAAGAATTTGTTCCTCAGCTTAAAAAAGTTGAAGAATTGTACAAAAAAATGGCAGAAGATTTGTGCGCAAACCAAAATGCAGTAGAAGTCCTTGCCGCTGTTTTGCAGGTTAATTACGGAAAGTCTCTCGACGAAAGCCATTATGGAAAAGTTCAGAGCCAGAAAGGCGGAAGTTTTGCCTCTAATCCAAACCAGAAACGTATTTATGTTCAGCTCGGAAAAAGGGATGGCTTTAATGCCCGCTCAATTGCCGAATATTTTAGCGATTTATTGAATATTCCTGGACGAATGGTTGACAGAATCGACGTAAGTCAGAATTTCTCTCTTTTGAGTCTGCCGACAGGAAATGCCCTTCGTGCTCTTGAACTTTCAAAGAGCCGCACAAACTTGCCTCATATGCATCTCGATTCAAAAGAAGATGATAATTTTGGAGGAAGACGCCGCAGAGGCGGACGCGACAATGCAGACCGTTTTGAAGGACGCGGACGGCGTGGTTTTGGCTCAAATCGTTATGATGTAGCCAAAAAAGACGGAGAAAGACGCGGTCAAGGACGAAGCCGCCGGGCAAATGACGGTTTTAAAAGCGAACACGGACGCACACGCGTTCACACTTCAACCCAAAGAAACGGTGCCAGTGCTTACAAAAAATCAAACAAAAAGGCAGAAGTGTTCTAAAAATGCTCTTAAAAAGTTTCCTGTAAAAAGTCAGGGTAAATAAAATCCCGAAACATTTTGCGGTCAAAAAACAAACTCCGCAGTTTCGGGATTATTTTTTAGTATACGCCTAAATTTTGTTAAAAGCAATTTTTATAGTTCGGGCGATTGCATTTTTTACTTTTTTTGAAATCTTACATTCTTACAGGAACGCCCATTTTGTCCAGATCGGCTTTTATTCCGCCGACTGTGTAGCCCATGCTGTGAACCATGCTCGCAATGAGGGCTGCATCGGCTTTTCCTTCTTTTAGTACATTCGCCAGATGTTCGGGAGTTCCGCCGCCGCCAGAAGCAATTACAGGGACACCGACACTTTCCGCAATCATTTTTGTAAGGTTTATTTCGTAGCCGTTTTTCATTCCGTCTGCATCAATCGAATTTAGCACGATTTCTCCGGCTCCAAGTTTTACGGCTTTTATTGCCCATTCTCGCGCATCAAGGTCGGTTTTTGTCCGTCCGCCGTTTATAAAAACCCTGTAACCGCTCGGACAGGACTCGTCTTTTGCAGCATCCATTCCAAGAACAATACACTGGTTTCCGAAAATTCGCGCGCCCTGGCTAATAAGTTCCGGATTTTTTACGGCCTGGCTGTTCAAACTTACTTTTTCTGCCCCGGCAAGAATTGTCGAGCGAATATCTTCTATCGAACCGATTCCTCCTCCAACGCAAAAAGGAATAAAAACCTGCTCTGCAACGTGGCTTATAAGATCTAGAATTGGACCTCTGCCACGCGCGCTTGCCATAATGTCGTAAAAAACAAGTTCATCAACTCCCTGCTCGTAGTATTTTTTTGCCATTTCGACAGGATCGCCAATATCAACATTGTTCTGAAATTTTACGCCTTTTGTCGTTCGGCCGTCTTTTACATCAAGACAAACAATAATTCTTTTTTTTAACATACTTTCTGACCTTTTTTAGATTCGGCTGTATTTTTTGCTTTAGCTGATTCTTGCCTAAAAATTTCTACCTAACCGTTAATAAAATTTTTCAGAACCTGAAGTCCGCATTTTCCCGACTTTTCCGGATGGCACTGAAAAACCGTAATATTTTCGCTTTCTACGCAGGCTGGAACCTGTGTTCCGTAATCGACCCACGCTTTTACAATAGTTTTGTCCTCGGGCTGGATTAAATACGAGTGAACAAAATAAAAGTCCGAGTGTTCTGGAACGCCTGCCAAAAGTTTTGAACCGCCGTTTGCAAAATTCAAATCGTTCCAGCCAATCTGCGGAACTTTTAATCCCGGATTTTTTTCTTCTTTTTTCCAGACCGTGTTAAAAAGTTTTATTTCGCCTTTTAAAAGTCCAAGACAATCAACATCGCCTTCTTCAGAATGTTCAAAAACAATCTGACTTCCAAGACAGATTCCAAGCATTGGCTTTTTTGATTTTGCCCAGTCTTTTAAAAATGAATCAAAACCTGTTTTTTTAAACTGTTCCATTGCGTATTTTGCTTCGCCAACTCCGGGAACAATAAGCCGTTCGCAATTTTCGAGTTCGGACGGTTTTTTTGAGAGAATAAAATTTGCGTTCAAAGACAAAAGCGCGCGTTCAACACTTTTTATATTTCCTGCATTATAGTCAACAATTCCAATCATGGCTGAAATTCTAGCGGTGAGTGATTTTTTGGTCAATGCCAGCAGTTTTTAATCTGAAAAAAGTTTTGTTTTTTCGTATTGAAAAAATTGCGCAGGTTTCCGATAATTTTTATATGAATGAACTTTTTCAGGTAATAAAAGCAGTTTTTTCCAACAAAAGTGTAATTGCAGCAGCGATTGGTTGTGCCGTTATCTTTGAATTCATCAATTACATAAGCAATTACCGGAAAAAGCCGCCAAAACAAAAATTTAAGAAAATAGTTGCCTCAGTTCCTCCAGCTTCTTCTGAAAATGACGAAACTTCCGCCTCAGAAAATAAAGACGATGAATAGATTTTACTGTTAAAAAGCGTCTGAATAAAAAACGAGGTTTTTCTGTCTTTATGTCGAGATGATTTTCCCAAAAGCCACCGAGTTTTTTTATTTTTTTGTTGTCAAAAAGTTGAGTTAAAATTTCTTGCATATCGCGTGCTTCCCAAACATTTTCCTTAAAAAAATCTCTGTCCCGCAAATTGAACTTTTGGGTCAAAATATTCACAGTTTCGTCTTTTGTAAAAAGCCTTCTGTTCCGTTTTATGAATTTAAATGCAAATTCGGCGTCGTCTGCGCGATAATCAACTTTTTTTCCAGATTTTTGCGCATCGCAAATGTCGCAGCCTGAACAGATAACCTGTTCTCCGGTCAGATAGTTCATCATAAATTCTCTGCGGCATATTTTTGAATTTGCAAAATCGCCCATTACTTTTTCGCGGCTGTTTTTTTGTGCCTGTCGCCATTTTGCCTGATCTTTATGGCTCCAGATTAAGACCGAGCTTACATCATCTCCTTTTCTTCCTGCACGTCCTGCTTCCTGAATAAAATTTTCTATGTGTTCCGGGGCGTCAAGGTGAACTACAGTGTAAATGTTTCCCTTGTCCATTCCCATTCCGTATGCGCAGGTTGCCGCAAGAATCCCGTCTTCTGTGTCAAAAAACCACTTTTCAACTGCAAGCTTTTCTTCTTTTGTCATGCCTGCGTGGTAAAATTTTGCTTTTTCTGAACCAAAATATGCGGTCAAAAGGCGAGCCGTGTCTTCCGTTTTTTTCCTGCTTGAGCAAAAAACTATCATCGGTTTTTTTAGTTCGATGCAGGCTTTTAAAACGGCTTTTTTCTTTGCGTATGCGTACCTTACTTCGTAGTGAATGTTTGAGCGGTCTGCTGAACTTTGAACAAGATGGGCGTTTCCGTCAAAAAGAACTTCATTCACTCTTGCAAGAACTGGAGGACTTGCCGTTGCTGTAAATGCGGTGACGGTTTTTACTCCGAGTTCTTTTATGATTTTTCCGAGCGTAAGGTATGCTGGTCTGAACGAATCTCCCCATTCAGAAACGCAATGCGCTTCGTCGATTGCAATGTGGGCGATCCTGCATTTTTTTAAGCGGCAGATAATTTTTTCATTTTGCAAAACTTCTGGATTTGCAAGAATTACTCGCACTTTTCCGCATTCTATTTTCTGGAAATTTTCTTCCCTTTCTTCCTGCGTCTGACCGCCCTTAAAAACAACACACGAAAGGCTTCCTTCCTGCATTCTTCTCTGCTGGTCTGCCATCAAAGCCAAAAGCGGATACATTACAAGAGTTGGACCGTTCAAAATCAGCGCAGGTGTCAAAAAACACAGAGATTTTCCAGCTCCAGTCGGCAAAAGAACAATCTGCTTTCCTCGGCACACTCCGTCGTTTTCGTTTATCTGACCGTCTGGCTCAAAATCTTTATTTTCGGCGTATGAACTGTCTAGACATGAATTGTCTAGACAGGAACTGTCTAGAATATTTGCAATTACAAGTCTTTGCCACGGAAACAAAAATTTTATGCCGAATGATTTTTGCGCTATAAGAGTTGCCTCATCGCAATAAAAAAAATTCTTCTTCATCAAAACTTTGTGCAGGAAAATCTTCGCCTTCAATAAAAATTTCTTTTTCTGCCATACACATTTCTCCCATAAAACTTTTTGTTAGAGGTGGCATGGATTGCGAGAATCCCTCCATCACTAATATATATGGTGGCAAAAGTCAGTTTTTACACAAAAATAAAAAATTTTCTTATCTGTCAAGAATCGTAATTTCTACGCGGCGGTTTTTTGCCATTCCGGCCTTGTCCGAATTTGAGGCGACTGGAACTTTTGAGCCAAATCCCTGCGTAAAAACGTGTTTTTTTTCTCTAATTCCTAAATTCGTCAAAAAATCTGCAACGGCTTCCGCTCTCTGTTCGCTCAAAACCTGGCACGATTCTTCACTTCCAAAGCGTGCGGTGTGTCCCGAAACTAAAAGGTCGTTGTCAGGATAGCTAGAGAGAATTTCCCCGATTTTTTTGATTTTAGTTTTTTCGCTTTTTTCGAGCCGTGCGCTGTTTGCTTCAAACTGAATGTTTTCCAAACTGATTGTAAGTCCGCGGTCAGTTTTTGTTACCGAAATGTCTTGCAAACCCATTCCGTCAATTTTTTCGAGAACTGCCTGCACAGTCTCTTCTGTCGCCGTCCGCTTAAATTCTGTATATTCGACCTTCGTTTTTCCAGAAAACTGATATTCGTTTCCGCTCAAAGTTTCAATCACGATTCTAAAATTTTCTTCATAATGGTCAATCTGTCCCTTTTCAAAATCCCACCAGATTGTTCTGTCCGAAAATCCCATCGTCGTAACCGGAAAATCAGCCGTAAAGCCATTTGTCGTCTGCTCCATTTCTGTTTCGTAAAAAAGCGTGTATTTTGCAGAAATTACGGCAAAAGTCTTTTTAGTCCTAGAACTGTCCGAAGAAAAACCTTCTTCATCGCGCTCATATTTGTATTTTGCCGTAAAAGGTACAAAAAACGGCTCTTCAACGTTCAGTTGCCGTCTCAAATCTTCTGCTTCGTAGCCTTCGGCAGTCCACTCGTCGCCGATTTTTAGCATTTTGTCCGGAAAAACAGGAAGATCGCGGATTACTGGCATAAAATAGCTTGAGTCAATTTCAAACCGGCCGTCCTTTGCCCTCCAAAAATTGCTTTCAAAGTTTTCTCCCCATTTCCAGCTTCCGCCGTTATTGTCCGCTGAATGAGACTGCTCGCTTGTCATAAAATTTCCGCATATCCATCCGCGTCCGTTTTCATCAACTTTTTCGACTCTCTCAGTAACACGGCTTACTATTTTGGCGCTGTGGTTGAGCCTGCCGTTCACTTTAACAGTCTCGTCAACAGTAGAAATCAAGCCAAAATTGTCGCCTTCGCTGTATTTAAACTCAAATTTTCTGCCTTCGTCATTAGCAAAAAAGAAATTTGCGGCAAAAATAAAAAATCCGGCAAAAAAAATCGTTTTTTTCATAAAAATTCTCCATATAAAATTCGGGACGCACAGCCAGCTCTCTAACCGCTGTTACAGGCTTCGGTGCCCTCGGTGCTTTGCACGCGCACGCGCCCTTCCACATCGGGCTGCAATGCAATATAAAATGTATGGTATAATCGCTTTATGAACATTTTACTTGAGCGTTTTATTCACAATCCAGCACTTTTATTTATTTTCGGAATAATTATATTCATTTTAATCGTTTTTATCTCCTGGAAAGCCGGAAGAATCTCTGCCGAATTAAAATTTCGTCGTGTTTTAAAAACTGAACGTGCAGATGCTGTAAACCGTTCAAAAGCGGTTCTTTCCGGGCTTGCAGCCGAGCAGATTGCGCCTTTTTTGCCGAATTTTCCATGTAATCCTGCTGACTGCCGTTTTGTCGGAAAACCTGTGGATTTTGTTGCTTTTAGTACAGAAAATGATGGCGAAGTAAAAGAAATTTTATTTATCGAAGTAAAAAACGGGACAAGCCAGCTTTCAAAACGCGAAAGAGAAATAAAAAAATGTGTTGAAGAAAAAAAAGTGCGGTACCTAGAGTACCGCACCAATTTAGAAAGTAAAAGTTTTTAGTCTGTGTAGCGGATATCCTGCCAAATATTGTTGTATTTGTCCAGGTTTTCGCCAATATCGAGTTTAAGTTTGCAGTTATTCATCTGGTCTGCTTCGTACATTGGTTTTTTAGTCGTAAATTGCGCTGCTTCTGGAATTACAAAGCAAGGAAAGTGAAATGCATCAAGAAATTTTGCATAAACTTCTGGACGGTGAATGTAATTTATAAATTCATTTGCAAGTTCAACGTGTTTTGCAGTTTTTAAGATGCACATGCTGTCCAGATAAGACGGACCGCCTTCTTCTGGAATAAAAAAGTCGATTGTATCTTCCCATTTTTCTTCCGGAACTTCACCGTAAACAACTTCTGCATATCCCTGACAGAGCCAGAAATCTCCAGAAGCAAATGATTTTCCAAAGCCTTCTGCGTCAAATTTTACAAGGTTTGGTTTCCAGTTATTTACAATAAGTTCTTTTGCTTTTGCAAGTTCGCTATCGTCTGTCGTGTTAATATCGTATCCCAAAACTGTCAGTGCGTCTCCGACAACTTCGCGCATGTCATCCATCATTGTGGCATGTCCTGCGAATTTTTTGTCAGCAAAGATATTCCAGTTTTTTTCGTAAGTTCCAGCCTGGACTTTTGTTTTATTTACGCTTACGCCTGCTGCTCCAAGGTAGTATGGACTTGCATATTCAAAATTTGGATCATAAGTTGCCATTTTTGAAAGCAAAGGATTTATTTTTGAATTATTTGTTTGCTTTGAAGGATCGAGTTTTTGCAACATTCCCTGCGCAATCATGATTGAAGCATAGTCCTGCGAAGGAACAACAATGTCGTAACCTTTTGCGCCAGCCTTGAGCTTTGCATACATTTCTTCGTTAGAAGCATAGCTGTCTACTTTTACCTTACAGTTAAATTCTTTTTCAAAGTCGCGAAGAACTTCGTCTGGGGTGTAATAAGTCCAGTTGTACAGGTAAAGAGTTTTTCCGTCATCTCCACAAGAAGTAAAGAGACCCATAGCGGCAAATGCACCAAAAGCCGCAACTGCAATTTTAGAGGCGATTTTCATAACGCTTAACTCCAAAACCCGGAAGCACCATTGCAACCGGGAAAACATTAAATAAACCGCTCACACAGAGCGTTTTTTACATAAAAACAGAAAATTTTTTTAATGCGCTGCGGCAAAGCCTTTTAAGCCTTTTCTCAAAGAAAAAGTCAAAATTCCGATAGCAACGATTAAAACAAACGAAAGCGAATTGATAACCGGGCTTACTCCAAAACGAATCATCGAATAAACGTAAAGCGGCAGTGTTGTGCTTCCAGGTCCGCTTACTAAAAAAGTAATTACATAGTCTTCAAGGGACATTGTAACGCTCATCATAAAACCAGAAATAATTCCAGGCATAATTGCAGGAATAATAACCTTTGTAAGCGTCTGAATTTCGTTTGCTCCGAGGTCATGGCTTGCTTCGATAATCGAGGTGTCAAAATCATCGACGCGTGCAGTAACCATTAAAAAAACAAACGGCAGACAGAAAGTTGTATGGGCAATAAAAATCGTAAAAAGACCAAGGCTCATTTTTACGGCGCTAAAAAAAATCAAAAGCGAAAGACCCATAATTACTTCTGGCAAAACCATAGGCAAAAAACTTATTGTCTGGATATAACCCTTGCCCTTAAATTTATACCAGCTTACTCCGATTGCAGCCAGTGAACCCAAAACTGTTGCAACGACAGAAGACGAAATTGCAACGATAAAACTGTTCAAAAGCGAATGCCAGAGAGGCGCAGAGTCAAAAATCAGTTTTTGATACCAGACAAACGAAAAACCTGTTATTTCTGTGTCTTTAGAGGCATTAAACGAATAAAAAATAATTACCAGAAGTGGCAAAAACAAGAACAAAAGACACAAAAAAAGCACAATTTTTGAGAAACTGAACTGCGGAGCGCGTTTTTTCCAGCCACGTTTTGCATGGCGGAAGTTTTCACTCTGTTTTCCTCGGTTTGTTTTTATAAGGTTAAACGGATTGAGTTTCATTATTTTGCACCTCCAATTCCTGTCGTGTCTTCTTTGGTCGAAACTTTTTTGAGCTCAGCATCTTTTTTGCTGGAATAGAGCATCCACAAAATACCTGCCATAGAAAGAAGTGTCAAAATCATTGAAAATGCAGAAGCAAGAGGCCAGTTTCGAGTTTTCTGAACCTGGTCAACGATTATATTTCCAATCATATAACTGTCTTTTCCGCCGACGATATTCGGAACTGTGTAAGAACCAAAAATCGGGATAAAAGTAAAAATCAAGGCCGAAATAATTCCGCTGCGAATTCCAGGAAGCAGAACTTTTAACATTGACTGAGGTTTTGTTGCTCCAAGGTCGCGGGCTGCTTCCAAAAGAGAAAAGTCAAAACGGTCAACAGCAGTAAAAATCGGTAGAATCGCATAAGGCAGATACATATAAATGCTCAAAATAATAACTGCGCCTTTTGTGTACATAAACTTTACAGGTTCAAACGCGGCAGGATTTCCTGTTATTTTATGCCAGAAATTTACAATAGAACCCAAAAACATATTTAAAATTCCATTGTCGCCGAGGATTGTAATCCAGGCAAAAATTCTTATGAGCGAGTTTGTCAAAAATGGAATGATTATAAGAATCAAAAGCAATGTCTGACGCCGGCTTCTTGCCATGGCATAACCGCAGGGAAGGGCAATCAGAATCGTAATAAAAGTCGAAAGAGCCGTAATCCACAGTGTGCGCAGAAAAATAATTCCATACGCAGGAGTAAACATCTGTTTGTAGGCTTTTAAACTGAATTCAGCAATAACCGAACCATAAACATCGCGCTTCATAAACGAATATGCAACGATAATTATGAGTGGAATTACAAAAAACAGACTAAACCAAAATCCCATTGGCCAGGCATAAACAGGTCCTGGATTCATCTTTTTATATTTTTTGTCTCTTGCAGCCTTTGCAAATGCCAGCTGCGGACTTTCTTTTTCTTTTTTCATTACAAACTTGTCCTTTTGCATTTCTGTCGTTTTTTATTTTATTGATAGAAATGATAGAAAAAAATGCGAATACGAAGATATTAAAGATTATTTTTCAATATCTTCAACGATATATCCGTCTTCTGCCGACCACGAAATATAAACAGTGTCTTTCCACTGAATTTCTGGACCGTCATCAAGATAGTTTGTATGCTGCTTAAATACTTTTACGATTGTGCCTGTCTTTTCCAGTTTGATGTAGAATTTTGACTGGAAACCTGTGTAAACAGGCTCTTCAACTACACCCTTAAACACGTTTATGTCTTTGCGTCCGTTTACATTTGGTTCTTCGAGGGTAATTCTGATTTTTTCCGGGCGGATAGTAAAGGCAACTTTCTGTCCTTCGTCCGTGTGCTCGTAATCAGTTACAAGAATGTTTTTGTCTTCTTCTTTTGTTGCCTGAGTGTCGCCTGTAAGTTGAGCCTGCATTCCGAGGGCTGGAGTGTTGAGAGTTACCATGTATTCTTCGCCAGTTTTTGCCTTGTAACCTTCGCATTTTACGACAGTCGATTCAAAAAGGTTTGTTTCGCCGATAAACTGGGCAACAAACTGAGTAGCTGGGCTTTCGTAAATTTCAAAAGGAGTTCCAATCTGAAGTACATTTCCCTTATTCATGATTGCAATACGGTCAGAAACTGCAAGCGCTTCGCTCTGGTCGTGGGTTACAAAGATAAAGGTGATTCCAATTTTGTCGTGCAGCCGGTCAAGTTCAACAAGAAGGCTTGAACGCAGTTTTGCATCGAGGGCAGAAAGAGGTTCGTCGAGCAAAAGCACTTTTGGTTCGTTTATGAGTGCTCTGGCAATAGCAACACGTTGTCTTTGTCCGCCAGAAAGCTGGTTAGGCTTTTTGTACATGTGTTCTTCAAGTTGAACCAATGACAGATATTTTCGAACTTTTTCTTCAACAGTGGCATTGTCAACTTTTTTTAAGCGGAGAGAAAATGCAACGTTTTCAAAAACCGTCATGTGCGGAAAAAGTGCATAAGACTGAAAAACCGTATTAGACTGCCTTTTGTTTGGCGGAAGTCCTACGACGTTTGTATCATCAAAAAGAACGGCACCGTCATCAGGATTTTCAAATCCTGCAATAATTCGTAGAAGTGTCGTTTTACCACAACCTGATGGACCTAGCAAAGTGAAAAATTCACCTTGATTAATAGTAAAATTAACGTCATTCAGCGCAATAAAATCGCCAAATTCTTTCGATACGTGGTCAATCTTTACCTGACTACCGTTCAATGTGAGTACCTCTTTTTTACAGCCCGACTTCCGGGGGTTTTGATGAATAACAGAAAAACTGCATAAAAATTAAAATATGATTATTAGCCCAAATTGTCTACACATTTTTTAAAAGTTTTATAAATTTTATTTTTTGTTTATATATTTTCGGACAGTTTGGGCTGCATGCGACTGGGGCTAAGATTATACGGAAAAATTCTAAAGAAGTCGTTCTAGTACCATAAATAAAATAGTTCCGCCAAAAATGCTTATCATGCTGTTGCCTTTCCATAAATGCAAGATAATTGTTATCAAAACTCCGGCAATTGCAGGAATTCCCCATGGTGAAGAGCTAAAGGTCATGTATTTTGGATCGGCAAGGCAATAGACGATTAAAACACCGATTACCATTGCAGGAATATATTTTTCAATAAACGAAAGAACCTTAGGCGGCTTTTTTCTGCTGAACAGAATAAACGGAAAAGCCCGCAGCAGATACATAAGGGCTGCGGTTACAAGGGTTGCAATGAGTGCCTCTGAAAGTGTAAGTCGCATTTATTTTTCCTCCGTTGAAGTTGGTTCTTCTGTGGTTTTTGTATGCTTTATCTTCTTTGTTTTTACGGTAATTCCGCGCACTAAAATCAAAACTGCAATTCCAAGCGAAAGCGCTACGATCAAAATCTGCTGCGATGGAAGATAACCGAATTTTGAAAGAACGATTGCCGCTATTGCAGTACAGATTCCGCAGAGAGAAGGAAAAAGGTCTTTACTTTGTTTTATCTGTTCAATCATAAGTACAATAAAAAGAGAATTGAGCGCAAAATCGACGCCTGTAAAATCGAAAGGCAAAAAAGTTCCTAAAAGTGCACCGATTACGCTGCCCAAAAGCCAATAAGACCAGTCGAGAGCGGCAATAAGGCTGTAATATTCACCGTTTTTCTCTCCAAGAGGAACTTCGCTTGTTGTAATAAGGGCATAAGTTTCATCAGTAAGAGCAAAAATCAAAAAAGGCTTCCATTTTCCAACGCGCCTTTTGTCATATTTTTTTAGAAGCGAAAGTCCGTAGACAACATGCCTAATTCCCACAAAAAACTGCGTTACCAAAAATGCTGGAAGCGAAGCACCTGCTGCCATAAGACTTATACCAATATATTGCCCTGTTCCAGAAAAAATTGTCATTCCCATAAAAAGGGCGAGCCACCACGGATATCCGTTGTTTACAACCATCAATCCAAAAGGAATTCCAATAGAGATATAACCAAAAAAAATAGGAAGCGTAAGTTTTGCGCCTTTGCAAATGCTGTCTTTTTTTAACATAGAGGCGAGTATAGCACTTTTTACTGTTTGATAAAATATGTTTTGTATGCTAGAATTTTTTTGAAAATTTTGAGTTGGAGGAAATCTCTAAAAATGACTGCGATTATTTTTGGACTTTTGCTTATTTCGTTCTTTGTTTGCGCTGCCCTGCCACAGGGATTAGACTGGGGAGATTTTATAATTTCCGCACTAAAAGGCGTTGGTCCTCTGGTTGCCGTTCTTGCTGGAGTTGCCGCTTTTTTTATCGGTTTTGCCGACATTCAGGACAAAAAGGAAGCCCGTAGAGAAGAAAAAGAAGCCTTTGAAGAATCAAAAAAATCCGAAGAAAACGATTAGCTTTTATAGGAGTTCAGTATTCTTAAAAATTGTTGTTTTAATGGATTTTTAGAGCGTTTTCATTTTTGTTTTTATTGACCAAAATCGATAAAAAATTTAATATTTATATCCCCGTATATGCGCAGATAAAAGCTTCAATATCTGCGGAGTGTGATTTTTGAAGATGCAATCAAAATGAACACAAGAGACTTTTTAGTACAAGGTATATACAAATGAAAACTTTATTCGTAAAAGATTACGAGCAGAAACGCGACTGGTACATCATCGATGCTGCCGGCAAACCGCTCGGACGCGTTGCAGCAAAAGTTGCAGCAGTTGTTCGTGGTAAGAACAAGGTTTCTTACACTCCAAACCAGGCAATGGGTGACTTTGTTATTGTTATCAACGCTGACAAAGTTGTTGTTTCTGGAAACAAAGCATCTGACATGCTTTATCGCCATTACACAGGCTATGTTGGTGGTCTTCGTGAGTATTCATTCGAAAAACTCATCGAAAGAAACCCAATCGAACCGCTTTCACGCACAATCGCAGGCATGCTTCCAAATGGACGTCTTGGACGCAAAATGATGGACAGTGTAAAAATTTATGCAGGTTCTGACTACCCACATAAGGCTCAGAATCCAAAACCACTTGAAGTTTAAGTCAGGAGTCTATGATGGTTAAGAATATTGCAATTGGAACAGGTAGAAGAAAGACAGCTACTGCACGTGTATTTCTCCGTGACGGTAGTGGAAAAATCGTTGTGAACGGAAAAGATGTTACTGAATACTTCAATTCAGAAGAACAGGTACGCAGAGTACATCAGCCACTTCTCGTTACAAGCAACGAAAATAAATTTGACGTTTTGATTAACGTTGTTGGCGGTGGATTGAACGGTCAGGCAGACGCTTGTCTTCACGGACTTTCACGCGCCTTGCTTCAGGTAGATCCTGATGCTCATACATCACTTAAAGCTAACGGCTTCCTTACTCGCGACAGCCGCATGGTTGAACGCAAAAAGTACGGTCAGCGTGGTGCTCGCCGTCGCTTCCAGTTCTCAAAACGTTAGTTTTTATTCTGTACAATATGTACAAAACTTCGCTTTTGGTTTTTCTTTTAGGAAACAACTGGAGGCGAAAAAACTTTCGGAACAAAAATGCGCATAAGTGCTATAAAACAGACTTCGTCGGACATTGTAGAAATTGCAACGGACGGCGGGTCTGTTTTTTTTGTAAGATTTGCTTTTCTCGATTCTGTCAAGCCTGAAGAATTTTTTATTGGCGCAGAATTTTTTGAAGACAGGGAAATGGAAATCGTAGATGCCGCTTTGGCATTTGCCGCGGAATGCAAGGCGGAAGAGTATCTTGCCCGTTGTGAGCAGTGCAGGGCTGGACTCGAAAAAAAACTTTTTCAAAAATCACATTCAAAACAGTCGATAAAACAAGCCTTGGATTATCTTGAAGAAAAAAATCTTCTCAACGACCTTCGTTTTTCTGAAATCTGGCTTAGAAATCATATTATTACAAAACCTCAGGGACGGATAAGGCTTTTGAGGGAGCTTATTTCGCGTGGAATTAAAACGGGCGACGCAAAAAAAGCCGTTGATGATTTTTTTAAGGTTAATGATGAAAGTCAGCTTTGCCACAGAGCATATAAAAAAGCGTTAAAAAACGGGAAAAAAGATGAAAAACTTATAAAGTACTTAATGGATTCTGGTTTTTCATATAAACTGATACTTTCCGTTACAGACGAAGAATAACATATTTTGTGAAAAGGAAAAGAGGCTTGAGATGTTAAAAAAAACTGACAAACCGGAAGTTTTTTCGGCACTTGAAGTTGCAAATATTTGCGGTGTTGTTAATCAAACTGCGATAAACTGGATAAAAGGCGGTCATTTAAAGGCTTTTACTACGCCAGGCGGACAGTACCGCGTTTATCCCGACGATTTGGCTTCTTTTATGCAAGTCCGCAAAATGAGAATTCCTGAGTATCTTGCTAAAAAATGTGCAGGAAATTTTTATGAACACGGCGATATTCTTATTGTTGATGATGATAAGGGCTTAAATTGCGTAATTGCAAAATTCTTACAGAAAAAATACGAATCTTTTGGAGTTAAAATTTTTCAGGCGTTTGACGGTTTTGAGGCAGGAGTTTTAATGACAGAAAAGCATCCGAAAATTTTAATTCTTGATCTTGATTTGCCGGGTGTTGACGGATTTAGCCTCTGTAAAAAAATCCGCGAAAATGAAAATTTCGGAAAGCCGATGATTTTTGTTGTGACGGCTCTCGAAGATGCCGAGTCCGAAAAACGTGTAAAAGAACTCGGCGTAAATTATTTTTTCAAAAAACCGATAAACCTGATTGAACTTGCTCAGATTCTTGATGAAAATTCTTAGTTAGAATTTTCCGTATGAAAGAAGAGGAGCCTGTCCAAAAGCGGAAGCCGGATTTTTTATTGAAGAAAAACCTTCTAAAAGAATAGAACGCAGGCTTTCGCTTTTTTCGTATCTAAAAGTCTTGAACGAAAGATTGTCTGACTCAAAATCTGATTTTATGGATTTTTTTGCTTCGTCAAAAGTAAAAATTTCGTCGATAAGACCGTTTTCTTTTGCCTGTTTTGCCGAATAAATGCGTCCGTCCGCTATTTTCTGGACATCTTTTATATTCATATTGCGGCTCTCGCTTACAATCTGCGTAAACTGCTCGTATGCTTCGTCGGAAAGGCTCTGCATAATTTGAATCTGTTCTTCTGTCGGCTTTTCGTTGTAATTAAGCATATTTTTGTTCTTGCCGGTATGAATCGTAATCGACTTTATGCCTATTTTTTCGAGAAAGTCAGTTGCATCGATTGAGCTTGCGCTTATTACTCCAATTGAACCTGTAATCGTGTTGCGGTTTGCATAAATTTTATCTGCTGCGCAGCCAATGTAATAGCCTCCAGAAGTTGCCATTTCTGCAAAATACGCATAGATTTTTTTTCCGGTTTCCTTGTATTTTAAAAGTTCGAGATATGCTTCGTCGGCATGATAAACTGTTCCTCCTGGAGAATTTACGTACAGGAGAATTCCGGCATTTTTTTTGTCATTTTTGAGTGAACGGATTGTGTTCAAAAGCCATTTTTGGTTATATTCGCCTCCTTTTTCCTGAATTACGCCCGAAATATTAACGACTGCAATGTAATAATTTGAATCTTTGTTGTAAATAAAACTGTTTTGCGCCGGCTGTTCAACTTTTTTTGAATTTTTTGAAATAGAAAAGAAATCCGTTGAGAAAATCTTAAAAAATCCCATCAAAATTGAAATTAACGTGATTGTCAGCAAAACGGCAAGTCCGTATTTTGTGTTTTTTTTGTTCATTTTGTATGCTCCAGTTTAAATAAAGTCACTTTCTGTAAGAATTCCTGTACGAAGCGCGTGCATTTTTAAACTTTTGTATGCGTTTGTAAAAGACATATATTCATAAGGCTGAATCCACAACTGCAAAATTCCAAAAGTAAAGGTTGAAAGTAAATGCCAGCCAAAAAAACTTATATACATGACAAAAAGGTCTGCTTTAAAACCTTTTGTAAGCGTTTTGCTTATTTGCATTGCTTTTGCAACTCCAATTTTTGGATTTTCGGCAAGTACAAAAAACATCTGCGAGTAAGAAAAAGCCTTTACGATTCCTGGAATAAAAAACAGAAAACTCCAGAGCACAACCCAAAGCGTAAACCAAAGACCTGCAAGCGCGCCCTTAAACCAGTGCGTAAAACCGCGCAGATATTCAGCGAACGAGATTTTTTCCAGGGTTTTAAAATATTCATTGTAAAGATGGCACTGCGCAAGAATCAAAATTCCTGTGATAGAAATTGTCAAAATCGAAAAAAGCAGGCTTACGCCAGAATCCGAAATTGTAGAAACGCTAAAAGCATAATCGTCCGCAAAGTCGTCTTCCGTTTCGTAAATCCAGGAAGCAGTTTGTGCATAGGCTGAATTGCTGTTTACGATTTGTGAAGTATGAATTTCGGAACTTGTGCCCAAAAACAGCAGTATGAACGTGGTAATCAATGTTGCAAGGACTGGGACAGTTCTTCTGCCGGCAAGTTGTTTTTTTGCAGTCTGTTTATAAAGTTTTCTGTTAAACATTTTATTCTCCTGTTTTTTCTCCGAGCATTTGTGAGTAGTAACGGTTTTCGATTTTGTCTTCCGAAATGCCACATTTGGAAAGCAGTTTTAACAGTTTTCCGCGTGATTGAGATACGATTTTTTCGCTATTGTTCTCGGAAAGAATTTCGATTTCCAGAAAGTCGCCGAGTCTTGCAACATGGCAAAGTTCCAGGTTTGCGCCGTCATAGTGCCAGCTGAGAACGGTTTTTTGCTTTTTTAAGGTTGTTTTAAAACCTGTATCAAAAAGAAAGGCTTCGATTGCATCTGCATCTGAGAGAAAAAGTTCTTTTTCATCGTTTACTTCGATAGATGTTCCTTCTTTTTCGAGAATTTCTTTGCGCTTATAAGTAAAAATTACCGATTTTTGAGAAGTTGTCTGCGGTGCGTTTGGAACTTCCTGTGTGGAAAATGGAGTTTCTTTTCTAATGCGCACCTTGATTGATTTTCCGTTTATTGAGTTTGAATAGTAAGTATCGTCTTTTTCAACAGCTCCAGAAAAAGTTGCAAATTTTTCAAGATTTTGAATTACAGATTTTCGGTCCAAGACATGTGCTTTTAGTTCAATTTCGTACATTTTATTAATATAGCACATTTTATTGTAAAAATGAAAAAAAATACATCTTAAGAGAGTGGAATGTTTATGCTTAAGAAAACTGTGTTCTATTTAAATTTGCCATAAAAATAAAAAGGCTGTAGAATTGTGTAATTATGACAATTACTTTAAAAAATTCTAATTACGAAGTCGTGCTCAACACTCACGGAGCAGAAATCAATTCTTTTCGCGGAGCTGATGGCACAAAGTATGTTTTTGAAGGACCGGAATCTGTGTGGAAATTCCATGCGCCGGTTTTGTTTCCGCAGGTTGGACGCATAAAAGACGGTTTTTATACATACAACGGCAAGGAATATCATCTTGTAAACAACGGAATGAGCCGCGATCTGGAGCACAAGATAATTGAGCAGTCAGAAACGGCGGCAACTTTTGAACTGACAGACAGCGCAGAAACCGCTGACAAATTTCCGTGGAAATTTAGCCTTAAAACTCATTATGAACTTAAGGATAACGGACTTATTTTTACAACGACAGTAACGAATACAGATTCTTCGACAATGCTGTTTTCTATCGGAAGCCACACCGCTTTCTGCTGTCCGCGCAACACAGATCCAACTGGCACTGTAAATTCTGATTATCAGTATGAATTTGAAAAGAAAGAACCTTTGACGACAGTTTTGCTCAACGACGCTGCCCAGCTTGCTGTTGACGAAGAAGGAACTGCTCCTTGCACAAAACTTTACGGCGAAAAAGAAAATGGAATTGTTCCGATTGACGCAAAAGGTTTTGGAAACGGACATTTCTTTACGAAAATTACTTCTGACTGGGTTGGTCTTCGCAACAAAAAGGACGGAAGCCTTGTAAAAGTTAATTGCAAAGGTTATCCGTATGTTATGGTTTGGCAGGGCGGAAAAGGTGAAGAAGGCGTTGCTGGAAACGGCTTTAACTGTATTGAACCTTGGTACGGAACTGCCGATGCTGAAAATACCGAACACGAGTGGGAAGAAAAGTCAGGCTTAATTTCTCTTGAACCTGGAAAAAGTTTTACCGCTGACCAGTCGATTACGATTGAAAAATAATCGCAGCGTTTGAACGCATATATAACGGAAGTTTTGGAAATTCTCCTGACTTCCGTTATTTTTTTGTCTGAGAGAAATTTTGCAGATATTTTGCTTCGTATGTTTTGACTGGAAGTGGCGTAGAAAAATAAAAACCCTGAAAAAGCTTGCAGTCCATTTTTGAAAGTGCGAGCATTTGGTTTTCAGATTCAACACCTTTTGCAATAAATTCCATTCCCAAGTTGCTTGACATAGAAATCATTGTCTGCAGGATTATTTTATTTTTTCCAGAAACCTTTGATTCTGACAGGAATGAAGTGTCCATTTTTATTCCGTCGGCAATAAAGTCTTTTAGTACGTTGAGAGAAGAGAATCCTGTTCCAAAATTGTCGATGTAGACTTTTATTCCGAGTTTTTTTAACTGAGAAAAGATTGCGATTGTTTTTTCTGGATTTTCGAGCATTGCCGTTTCACGAATTTCGACTTTGAAGTTTTGAGGCGAAATGTCGTATTTTTTTATAAGCTCGGAAAAGGTTTTTATTATGTCGATAAAAAATTTGTCCTTGCTCGAAACGTTTACAGAAATAAAACGGTCAGAAAATCCTTGTTTTTTCCATTCGTGCAGTTTTTTTGCCACAAGTTCCCAGACGTAGACATCAAGCTTGTAGATTAAACTTGTTCGTTCAAGAACGTCCAGAAAAGAACTTGGCGTCAAATTTTCATATTTCGGGTTGTTCCATCGAACAACAGATTCTGCTCCGAGAACGTTTCCTTCTTTGTCCATAATCGGCTGAAGTTGAATCGAAAATTGTTTTTCGTTCAGCGATTTTTCAAAATCGTTTACAATATCTTTTTCCTTGAGCATTTTTTCCATCATCGACGGGTTATAGAATGAAAAAATTTGGTTGTCAGAATCTTTTATTGCGTCCAGTGAAATTTTTGCTTTGTCATAAATGGACTGAATTGTATCTTTTTTATCGTAAATTTCGTAAATTCCTGCCACAATTTGAATGTTGTAAAGAGTTTTTTCTATTATGCAGCTGACTTCGTTAAATATTTCTTCAAAAATATCTTTGTCAAAATCCTGTTTTTCCATCAAAATTGCAAATTTATCGTCTGCAATGCGTCCTATTATGCTTTTTTTGTGTCCAGGAAGCCTTTTCATGACTGCTGTTTGATTTTGCAAAACGGAATCGCCGACTTGTTCGCTGTAAATCGTGTTTATAAGTTTAAAATCTTTTATGTTTGTACAGATTAAAATCGGGTTTTTGAAAGTGTTTTGATACAAGGCTTCCTGCATTTTTTTGAAAAATCCGGAACGGTTAAAAAGACCGGTGAGCAGGTCGTGAGTCGCAATGTAATTTTTGCGTCTTGATTCCAGTGTTTCTTTTGTTTTGTCCTGAAGTCTCAAATATGATCCGATGTTTGAATTTGAAATGAAAAAATCCTTGTATTCGGTAATGTAATAGCGTTCTTCTCCGTTCTCGAGCTTTAGAGAAAGTTCTGAAGGACGATTTTTTAAAAAGTTCTGCCGGAATTCCTTTGCAAAGTTTTCAAGGTTGTCATTGGATTTTTTAAAGACGTTTTTTGCGGCAGAATTTGCATAGATTAAATTTTCCGAAGAATCGTAACAAAAAATAATGTCGTTTATGGACTCGGTTATGGCGTTTAGAGGACCGATTAAAACAGGAGCAGAAAAATCTTTATTTACGTAATTTTCTATAAAAATTGAACTTGCTACGAGCATTAAAAGCGAAATGTTTAACGGCAGATTCAGCGAATTAAAAACATAATTTGCGATTAAAACTAAACTTTCGCTTGTTAAAATTGTAACGTATTTTACTTTGTTATAAGAAGGCGCCTTTACAATGCTCGAAATTAAAAGTGCAAGCGAAGAAAAACTTAAGATTGCGCAGACTAGTTTATGAAATCCAAATTTTGAAGTGTATTCAATTCCCCAATAAAAAAATCCTGCCTTTGTGCGTGCTGGAATAAGGTCAAAAATAACATTGACTCTGGCATTTGCAAGAAGCAGAACGCTGTCGATAAAACACAAAATAAAGTAAAGTTCTTTTATAAAGCCGAGTTTTTTTGTCGTGTTTGTAAATGCGTGATTAAAGGAAAATGTCAGATAGTATGTCCAGATTGCGCATACCTTATAAACACAGAATAAAATGAGAGCCTTGCTGTAGAATTCCGACATCAAAAAAAGCGAATAGATTAAAAGCATTGCAGAAATTGTGCATATTACAAAAATTGTCGGTTCTTTTGCGTCAGTACGCGCCTTTGAAATTGTGCGGACAAACTGAAGCATAAAAATTGCCGAAAAAACAGAAAAGGCACTGAAAATTTTAAAGAATAAGTGCAAATTCATTTTGTGCCTCCTCGTGTATTTGTTTTTGAAATATAATTGCTTTCAAAATTTGCAACAGGAATAGGTTTTGAATAAAGATAGCCCTGAAAAAAGTCGCAATTGAGATTTTTTAAGAATTCTGCCTGGTCTTTGTCTTCGACGCCTTCGACAATAATTTTTATTCCGAGTTTTTGAGCCATTTTTATAACGGATTCGAGAATTTTTTTGCTCCGCTCTTTGTGTTTTGTTTTTGAAAGGAACATCATATCGATTTTTAAAATATTTATGCTGATGTTTTTTAGAATTTTAAGAGAGGAATATCCGGAGCCAAAATCGTCCATTTCGATTGTAAAACCAAATTTTTGCAAGTCTGTAATAATTTGGTTATGACGTTTTAAATCGTGAACCAATGCAGTTTCTGTAATTTCAAGCTTGAGTTTTTGAGGCGGAATTCCGTATTTTGTTACAAGAGAAGTAAAGGTTTCGTACAATGGAATAAGATAAAAATCCCTTGCGCTTACATTTACCGAAATATGATAGTCGATTCCCAAAAGCTGCCATTTTTGAAGAAGTTGAACAGCCTTTTCCCAGATAAATTTGTCAAGTTCGTGGATTAGTCCGTTGTCTTCGAGAATTTTGATAAACGAGGCTGGAGAATGAATTACGCCTTTTTCTGTTTTCCAGCGGACAAGAGCCTCTGCGCCAACAACTTTTTCGTCTGAGCATCTAACCTGGGGCTGAAGATACATTTTAAAATGATTATTATTCAAAGCATCGTTAAATGCGTTTATTACTTCACGATTTTTTTTCAAAATTGAAAGCATGTCGTTGTCGTAGTAGGCAACGTTTACCGAATAATTTTCGGAGATGTTTTTTATTGCCAAAACTGCTTTGTCAAACATTGAGCTGACATTCTCGTTAATATCAGTAATTTTGTAAATTCCGACAAAAATATGAAGTTTGTAGTTTAATGAAACAGTAAATTTTTCAAGTTCCTTGATTTTTTGCAAAGCGTCTGTTTCGTCAACTTCAGTTTTGTTTATAAGAATTGCAAAACGGTCGCCTGTAATTCTTCCTGTCAAAATAGTTTTGTACTGAGTGTTTTTAAGCTCTTTTGCAAACGCTTTTAAAAATTCATCTCCTTTTTCTGAACCAAAAAGGTCGTTTACGAGTTTAAAATTTTTAATGTTCGTACAAATCATATAATATTGAGAATTTGGATCGCTTTTTAAGATTTTTTCTGTTTCTGAATAAAAAGCATCTCTTGTTAAAAGTCCTGTCAAAGCATCGTGTGTTGAATCGAAAAGTTCTTTTGACGCCTTGTTTAGTTCTTCCGTAATGTCGCTCAGTTTTAAAATGTAGCCATAAGCTTTTTTCTGGCTGTCGAGAAGATAACTGAATTCTTCTGCCAGGGTAAGAGTTTTAGTGTCCTGTTTAATTTCTATGTTGCGTTTTACAAAATCTTTGCGGAGCGCAAGGAGAGATTTTAGTTCATTAAGAATTTCATCTTTTGTCAAAAAGAATTTTTTTGCGGTATTATTTGAATAAATGCATTTTCGTTCAAGGTTAAAGCAAAAAATTCCAATGTTTATGTTGTCAGACAGCTGCTTGAGCATTTCGTTCTGAATGTTTCGTGGAATAGAAAAAAGTGTAAAATACGAGCAAATAATAGAAAAAACTGAATAAAAAAGAACTGAAAAATCAAGATAAGTTTTGGATTTTAGAAAAATGATGTTTACGACAAGTGTAATAAAAAAAACTACAAAAACCGAAATATACTTCGATTTATAAAATTTGTTGGTTTGAATTATTTTTTTTAGAAGAATGCCAAAAATTAATGCTGAAAGCGAAAAGCATAAACTAAGATGAATATCGAACATCCAAAAATATTTTGCGTTCCAGCACAAAAAAACATTGTGGTTTATATAAAGCCCTGAAAGTTCAAATTCGTGATGAAAAAACGGATTGAGGATTAAAATAAAAGAATCAACTAAAAAAACATAAAGCCATATTTTCTTAAAAACTTCGATAAATTTTTTGTATTTTTGTGATGATGACATTTCTGTAAAGATAAATGCAAAATCGATCAGAAGAATCACCAAAAAATGAATACTTATATAGTAAAGGCTGGTTATAAAATATGCGAACCAAAGTGTAGTGTTAATGAGAGAAATATTGTAAAGAACTGTGGATGCAATGGCTCCAAGGTGAAGTTTGAAAAGACTTTTTGACAGCGGACTTTTGTTTTTTTTTAAGTAAATGCAATAGACTCCCATAAGCACAATAAAAATGCTCGAAAGAGTCATGTAAACAGTTTTCAAATAGATCCTCGATTTAACTTTTTTAACTTGAACTTTTTAACAGATTTTTATTATATACTAAAAAAGTTAAATTGCGAACTTTTATTTTAGATTTTTTTTAGTCTGTCTTCCGGGCATTTTTCAAAATACTGAAAAAGCCTTTCCCGTGCGTCTTCGTTGTTTTTTGCGTTTAGCATTTGTGTTTTTAAATAACCGGCAAAACTGAAATTCTGGCAGTAATATGCGAAAAATCTTTGTAGCCGTGTTTGAAAAAACTCCGGTGGCTGAAACTTTTCGACGTCGGAAATAAAGTCAAGTGCAAAATTGAGCATGTCGAGTTTTTCTTCTGGCAGAATGCCTTTTAATTTTGCAAAAATCCACGGTTGCGCAGCGGCTGCTCTGCCAATCATAACTCCGTTTACATGTGGAGCGCATTGTAAGGCGTAATCAAGGCTTTTTTTGTCTTTTATTTCGCCGTTTACGATTATTGGAATTTGAGGATATCGCAGAGAAAGTTTTTCGGCGTATTCGTAGCGTGGAAGAGCGCGCGCAAATTTTTCTTTTTGGGTGCGCGGATGCAAGGTTAACTGCTGAACTCCTTCCGAAACAAGCATATCTGTAAAACTAAAAAATCCGCTTTCGGTAAAGTTGTCTGCTCCGAGCCTAAGCTTAACGGAAAGCCGCGACGGAGTTTTTCCGTCTTTTGCGCAGTTTTCGAGGGCGGACTTTACTTTTCTGACGAGGTTTTGAGTTTCTGTTACAGGTTTTAGCATCCACGAAATTCCAGCTCCTGTGTTTGCAATTTGCGGAGCGGAACAGCCCATGTTTATGTCGATTCCAATGCCTGGAAGTTCAGAAAGAATTTGCGCTGCCTGAGCCATTGGTTCTGCGGTAGTTCCTGTAATTTGCCAGACGAGTTTTTTGGATTCTGGAGTGTCGCCGGTAATCGTGTAGAATTTTTCAAAACGGCCTTTGTGTAAAAGTGACGGAGCGTTTATCATTTCGTTGAAATATTCATCGCAACCACCGAATTTTTGTACGCTGCGCCTGAATGCTTCGTGACTGAGAGTTGCCATTGGAGCAAGTAAAAATTTTTTGTCCATAAAACTATGATGTCCTTTTTTTGAAAAAAACTGAACGCACCAGCGCTGGGAACCCCGAAGTTGCGGCGGTAATGAAATTGCCACCGCAATGGAGCGAAAGCGGAAGGGTGGACATAGCGACCCGCGGATGTGGGTGGTGCCCGCTTAATTTTGGATTATCGCAAGGGCGGCATCCAGAAATTCTGCTTCGAGTGTTTCGATTTTTCCGCTGTCGACGGCCTGGCTTATTTTTGGGTCAATCGGGATTCTTGCAAGGAGCGGAATGTGGAATTCTTGGGAAATCTGCTCGACGTGGCTGTCTCCAAATACTTTTATTTGTTTGCCGCAGTCCGGACACTGAACGTAACTCATATTTTCGATTAGTCCGTAAACCGGAATTTTCATGGTCTGCGCCATTTTTACGGCTTTTTCGACGATTACGCGAACAAGCTGCTGTGGACTTGAGACGATTATGATTCCGTCGAGAGGAATGCTCTGAAAAACTGTAAGAGGAACGTCACCTGTTCCTGGAGGCATATCGACAAACATGTAGTCAACATCGTTCCAGAAAACTTCTTCCCAGAATTTTTTTACAAAGCCGTTTATCATTGAGCCACGCCACAAAACAGGATCGTTTTCGTTTTTGAGCAGAAAATTCATGCTCATAAGCTGGATTCCGGATTCTGTTGTTTCTGGAGCAATAAGGCCAGTTTCGTCGCAGTAGACTCTCTCTCCGTTTGAACCAAAACTTGTCGGGATTGAAGGACCTGTAATGTCTGCGTCCAAAATTGCGGCTCTAAGTCCTTTTTTTGCGGTTTTTGATGCCAAAAGCGAGGTTACGAGAGATTTTCCGACTCCGCCTTTGCCAGAAACTACGCCGATTACGTGTTTGACGGTGCTTTTTGGATGCAGATGAAATTTTAAATCTTTTGATTTGCAGTTTGATTTGCAGGTTGAACAGTTGTGAGTGCAGCCTTCTTCTGACATATATTTGCCTCTTTGTTTGAAATCTTTCTAAAAAATATGTCTGACTATTGTAATAGAATATTTTTTTGTTTGCTATAGCGTTTTCTTCCTGATTTTTTGTTCCGATAATTATTTAGTTATGGAAAATAAAAAATATAAAACCGTTTTGATTGGAACTGGCCGGATTGGATTTTTGCTCGGATTTGATAAAAAACGTGAACAGCCGGCAAGCCATACTATGGCGCTTTTAAAAAATAAAAAAATTGAACTTTGTGCTGGTTGCGATCCTGACTTGGAGCGATTAAAAATTTGGCAAAAATACGTAAAAAGCCACGGCTCTGAAGGGCTTGTTTTTGAAGCGAGCAGTGAACTTTACAAAAATATAAAAAAAATTGACATTGCGGTGGTTGCCGTAAACGAAAGTGCGCATTTAGAAGAATGTATCCGTGCGATTGAAGCAAGACCGCGCCTTGTGATTCTTGAAAAACCTGTTGCTTTGAATTCTTTTGAGGCGCAAAAAATTGCAGACTGCGCTGAAAAAAATAAGGTTCCTGTTATGGTGAATCACGAACGCCGTTTTGACAAAAATTATGCACTTGCAATGCAGTGGATGGAAAAAATCGGGGAAATTCAAAAGGTTGAAGCTGAATTGGATTCAGGACTGCGCGTTTACGCAAAAGAATTTGAAAAAGACGGAACTTACAGCCTCTTGCACGATGGAACCCATCTTGTTGATATTGTTCGTTTTTTGTGCGGAACTGAACTTGAAAAACCTGTGGTTACAGGCGTTTTTAAGGACGAGAAAAAAATTGTGCGGAATTTTTGCGCGCATTATAGTTTTTGCAAAAGCGAAAAGTTTGAAGATATTCCTGAAATTTGCATAAAAATGAGCGGGCGTTCAAAATTTTTTGAATTTAGAATTGAAATTTTGGGGACGGAAGGAAAAATCTGCATTGGAAACGGAATTGCCGATTTTTATTTGAGAAAACAGAGCAAACTTTATACAGGATTTTATTCGCTTGAAAAACAGAAAGCAAGCCTGCCTAAAAAAACTCGGTATTTTTCGGGAATGGTGGAAAACGCGGTTGGTTTTTTGGACGGAAAAATGCCAATTTTAAGTCCTCTAAAAGAAGCCATTAAGGATTTAAAAGTTCTGGAAGAAATTAAGGAAAAACTGTAAACGCGCAAAAGATTGGAGTGGCCACAAGGTGGGTGCGAAGCACCGGAGGCGCGTAAGACGCCGTAGCCACGGAAAGCTTGGTTTTTGCAAGATTCTTGCAAAAATGTGCCCAAAAAAATGGAGATAGCCGGATTCGAACCGGTGACCCTCTGATTGCGAACCAGATGCTCTACCAACTGAGCTATATCCCCATACTTAGAAATTATCACATTTTTCTAAATTATTCAATAAAATCAGTATTGAAATTGGTTTTCTGAATTTGTATAATTGATAAATTACACAAAAATTTAATTGATTTTTTTAGGGGATTTAAAATGGCTTATTATTTTGAAGAACCTTCGCACACTTTTGGCGAATATCTTTTGGTTCCTGGTTATTCTTCTGCGGAATGCACTCCAGATAGAGTTTCATTAAAGACTCCAGTTGTAAAATTCAACAAAAAAGCTGGTGAAACTTGTCCGCTTACAATGAATGTTCCAATGGTTTCTGCCGTAATGCAGGCTGTTTCTGACGATAAACTTGCAATTGCGCTTGCGAAAGAGGGCGGAATCAGTTTTATTTTTGGAAGCCAGACAATTGAAAATCAGGCTGCAATGGTTGCCCGTGTAAAGGCTTACAAGGCAGGTTTTGTAACTTCTGATTCAAATATTCGTCCGGATCAGACTTTGGAAGAAGTTGTAGAATTGAGCGCAAGAACAGGTCATTCGACAGTTGCTGTTACAGAAGACGGAAGCCCGAACGGAAAACTTCTTGGAATTATTACTTCGAAAGATTTTAGAATTGGTCATTGTCCAGCAGGTTCAAAGGTAAAAGACTTCATGACTGGTCTTGACGATTTGGCAACTGGCAAAGAAGGAATTGATCTTTCAGAAGCAAACGATATTATTTGGGAGAAAAAAGTAAATCAGCTCCCGATTGTCGATAAAAATGGAAATCTTGTGAGCCTTGTTTTCCGCAAGGATTATTCAACTCACGCAGAGCATCCGAACGAACTTCTTGATTCTAAACAGCGTTACATTGTTGGTGCAGGAATTAACACACGCGACTACATGGAACGCGTTCCAAAACTTCTCGAGGCTGGCGCAGATGTTTTTGTTCTTGATTCTTCAGAAGGTTTTTCTGAATGGCAGGCTCGTGCTCTCAAGGATTTACATGCTGCTTTCCCTGGAATAAAAGTTGGCGCTGGAAACGTTGTTGATGCAGAAGGTTTTAACTTTTTGGCAGATGCTGGCGCAGACTTTGTAAAAATAGGTATTGGCGGTGGTTCAATCTGTATTACACGCGAACAGAAGGGAATTGGTCGCGGACAGGCAACTGCAACAATCGAAGTAGCAAAAGCACGCGATGAGTATTTTAAGAAAACTGGAATTTACGTTCCTGTTTGTTCTGACGGTGGAATTGTTCACGATTATCATGTAACTTTGGCACTCGCAATGGGCGCAGATTTTGTAATGCTCGGACGCTATTTTGCACGTTTTGATGAATCTCCTTCAAACAAACTCGTAATCAACGGAAACTATGTAAAAGAGTATTGGGGCGAAGGTTCAAACCGCGCACGCAACTGGCAGAGATACGATCTTGGCGGCAAAAAGGGTATGGCATTTGAAGAAGGCGTAGATTCTTACGTTCCTTATGCTGGACACTTGCACGATGGAGTTGGAATGACACTGAGCAAGGTTGTGCACACAATGTGCAACTGTGGAGCGCTTTCTATTCCAGAATTGCAGGAAAAAGCAAAAATTACACTTGTTTCGCCGGTTACAATTCAGGAAGGTTCAGCTCACGATGTAACTGTAAGAAACACGACAAGCGTTCAAAACTAAATTTATTTTTTAGTTGAATATATGTTAATAAACAGCCCGATTCGTCATATAAAACTGTCGATTCGGGCTGTTTTTTTTATAACTGTGATTTTGTTCAAAAAAATTGCTGATATTTGCAAATACTTGTATTTGCGAATACTTGTATTTGCGGATACTTGCGAAAAAATTTTCTATTCAACAATTCTGTATTTTTTTATAAAATAGGCTTGGAAAATTTGTTCGCGGAGAAAAATTATGGAACAAGACCTTGCTACATTACAGCTTATCTCTAATACGCTCAAAGAAGATCCGAACGCAAGTCAGCGGGTTTTGGCAAAAAAAACAAATGTGTCATTGGGTATGATGAATGCGATTTTGGGACGTTTTGCCGAACGTGGCTGGATAATGCTTACAAACGTGAATAAAAGAAAATTCGCTTATGCTTTGACAAACGAAGGAATGAGGGAACTTCGTGAACGCGGAAAGAATTTTGTAGAAAAAACTTTTAAAATTGCAAATTCGTATAATCAAATAATGACAGACGAAGTAGCCCTTGCAAAAAAGCAGGGAAAAACGAAGGTTGTGCTTTACGGAGAAAGCTATGTAAAGTTCCTTCTGGAATACGCCTGTTCAAAAAATAAAATTGAATTTGAAAAAATTTCTGAATTAAAAGAGCCTGAGATAGAAAATAACGAATACGCCATTGCTGGTGAAATGAATGATAAAGAAACAAAAGAAAAACTTTTAAAGGCGGGTTGTACGGATATTCTGGAATTGATACAGTCAAACTCGTCCGAAGATAAGATTTTTTAGGTTTTTTGTACAGGGAGTTTTATGGAATACTATTGCTTAATGGTAAGAACCGGCGAAGAGGAAGAATTTAAAAAAAAGGCGCAGAAGGCATTTTGTGAGCAGGCTTGTACGGCGGAACTGTATTATTTTCAGAGAACGTTAAAAACCAATCAGGGAAAACTGTATGAAAAACCTCTTTTTCCAGGATACTTGTTCTTTCAGACAGAAAGTCTGACACCTAAAATTATGCAAATCTTAAAAAAAATTGACGGTTTTATAAGAATTCTCCTTGATAATATAAATCCCATAGAAATTTTAGGAACACAGCTGGAAGAATTGAGATTTTTTATCGGAAATGGTGAGCATTGGGGTATTTCAAAAGTTGAATTTATGCCAGAAAAAAACATTCGGGTAATTTCTGGTCCCCTTATGGGATTGGAAGGTAAAATTTACAAAGTAAATAAAAAACGAGGCAGAGTTACGATAATTACAACCTTAAATCCAGATGGAAAGAAAATAGATTTGGCATTTGAGTGCGTTCAGATGATCAAAAAGTAGGTGAGCATCGTGGATTGTTTTATTTCTGAACATATTGACAGATAGAACTTTGCATAATAAAATCGTATTCATATCAAATTGCAGTCTGTTTACGAGGGGCGTTAGGTCCATAAATAAGTGCAATGTTTACATACTCCGGGAACAACAGGGAGAGAACTGTTCTGCTATGGAAGTTTGATTTAAGAAAAATCAGCTTATCAGAAAGGGAGAAGGTGTGTAGATGTTGCAGAAAAATGTAAGACAGGCTGATTTTTTTTGTCATTTCTTTTATCCCATTAATTAAAGAGAATAATTCTCTTTTTTTTGGATTTTCTATTAATATATTATTGCAGATTTTGAACGGAACTATGCAAACCCACAGTGTAAAACAAATGTAAAAAAATTGTATTACATTTACAGTTTTTACGGATTAGATAGTATAATAGAACTAATCAATATGAATTAATTTGTAGAAATTAAAAACAAATTAATTGATTATTTTTCTCAAAAACCAGAAATAGATACCGTAATTATATTTGGTTCTTTTGCAAGTATGGTTAGAAATCAAGGATTAACAATTTTATTAAATCTCTTTTTTGGTCCTTTAATAAATGCTTTACGAGCTGTAGCAATGCAAGTAAATGCTGCAGTTTTAAGTTTTGCTCAGAATTTTAGCACTGTTTTAAGACCTCAAATAATAAAATCTTACGCTGCAAATGAAAACACATTCCGTAAAAGTTAATGCAACTTTAAATATAATAAAAACTTTATTTTCTCTGATTTTTCCGCTTGTAACATTTCCTTATTCTTCGAGAGTTTTAGGACCGGTTGGAACTGGAAAAGTGCATTTTGCACAGTCGATAATTTCTAATTTTGCAATGATTGCGGCTTTGGGAATTGGAACTTACGGAATTAGAGAAGCTGCGAAAATCCGTGATGATAAAACAGTTTTGACTAAATTTGTAAAAGAAGTTTTTTCAATCAATTTAATTTCTACAGTTTTTGCATATTTTCTTCTATTTACATCACTTTTTTTAGTTCCAAAATTTGAAGAATACAGAAATATTTTAATAGTTTGTTCATCAACAATTCTTTTTACAACTTTGGGAATGGATTGGCTTTATTCAGCAAAAGAAGAATATTTTTACATTACAATTCGTTCAATTGTTTTTCAATTTTTAAGTGCTGTTTTGCTTTTTACTTTAGTCCGAAAATCTGATGATATTTTGCAATATGCTGCAGTTTCTGTAGTTTCTAGCGTTGGTTCAAATATTTTAAACTTTTTTCATGCTAGAAAATTTTTAGATTTAAAAGAAAAAATTTGCCTTGAATTAAAAAAACATTTAAAACCGATTTTTACACTTTTTGCAATGAGCGTTGCCGTTAGCATTTATACAGTTTTAGATTCAATAATGCTTGGATTTTTAAAAGGCGATAGCGAAGTTGGATTTTATAACGCTGCAACAAAAATCAATAAACTTGTTTTAATGCTTGTAAATTCAGTTGGAGCAGTTTTACTTCCGAGACTTTCGTATTATGCAGAATTAGACGACAAATCATCTTTTAAAAATCTAACTCAAAAAGGAATAAACTTTTTAATAATTTTAGCATTACCTTGTGCCGCAGGTTTAGGCGTTCTTTCAAAACAAGTGATTTTACTTTTTTCAGGTGAACAATTTTTGCCGGCTTTAAATGCAATGAGAATTATGAATCCAATTATTTTAATTATTGCTTTAAGCGGATTAATTGGAATTCAGATTTTTATGCCACTTAGAAAAGAAAAATTAACTTTAATTTCAGTTATTTGTGGCTGTGGTGTAAATGTGATTTTTAATTCAATTTTAATTCCAAAATACGGAGCAACAGGAGCGGCAATTGCAACTTTAATAGCAGAAAGCGTTGTAACTTTAATTCAATTAATTTTAGCAAGAAAATATTTTGATTGGAAAAAAATTGCAATTCATTTTGTTCAATGTTTAATTGCAACAATTTTTATGAGTTTTGCAGTTTATTTTATTTCATCAAAAACTACTTCAAATTTAATTTCTGTTTTATGTGGAATTTTAATCGGAATTATAAGTTATGTAATTGTTCTTTTAATTTTAAAAAATGAATTTTTACTAAAAGTTTTAGGAGAAAGAAAAAATGTTAAACAGAATTAGAAAATTAAAAGTTTTAAAACCTTTAAAAATTTTTTACAGATATTTTAGATTCGGAAAATGCCCAAGTTTTGCAAAACCAAAATTCTTTTTAAATAATTCAAGAAATCAAGAAACAGCTTGTTTTATTCTTGCAGGTTATAAAAGTTTTACTTGGGAAATTGTTTTTAAACGAATTAAAGCTTTTTGTCCGAAAAATATTGATATTTGCATTGTTTCAAGTGGAATTTTTAGCAAAGAACTTTTAGAAATTGCACAAAAAAATTCTTGGTCTTATTTACAAACTAAAAAAAATAATGTTTGTCTTGCTTTAAATACTGCAATTAAAAATTTTTCATCTGCAAAAAATATTTTTAAACTTGATGAAGATATTTTTGTTACAAAGGATTTTTTTACAAATCTTCCAAAAATTCATGAAGAATCAAAAGAAAAATATTTTCCTTGTTTTACAGCTCCTTTAATTCCAATAAATGGATTTGGTTATTCAAAAATTTTAGAAAAACTTAATTTAATTGAAGAATATAAAAAGCATTTTGAAGAACCAAGAGTTTCTGCAGGTTCTTGGATGCAAATTGAGAATAATCTTGAAGTTGCAAAATTTTTTTGGGGTAAGAAAAATTTTGTTCCACAAATTGATGAGTTAAATAAACGCTTAAGAAAAATCGGGGGGGGGTATCTAATCTGTCCAATTCGTTTTTCAATCGGTGCAATTTTTTTAGAGCGTAAAACATTAGAAGAAGTTGGATTTTTTCCAGTTTACAAAGGTAATGGAATGGGAAGCGACGAAGTTTTTTTATGCAATCTTGCAACAACATCTTCAAAAGCAATTATTGTTTCTGAAACTTCTTGCGTTGGTCATTTAAGTTTTGGAAAACAAAATCAAGGAATGAAAGAATATTTTTTAGAAAATAAAGAAATTTTTGACATTAAAGAAGAATAAAAGGAGAAAAGCGTGATTTACGATTATTTAATAGTAGGTTCAGGTCTTTACGGTGCAACTTTTGCTTATCTTGCAAACAAGGCTGGTAAAAAGTGCCTTGTAATTGACAAAAGGAATCACATTGGTGGAAATGTTTATTGCCAAAATATAGAAGGAATAAATGTTCATAAATACGGAGCTCATATCTTCCACACTTCAAACAAAAAAGTCTGGGATTTTGTAAACAGTTTTGTTGAATTTAATCGATACACAAATTCGCCGGTTGCAAACTTCCACGGAAAACTTTTTAATCTTCCATTTAATATGAATACTTTTTACCAAATGTGGGGCGTTACAACTCCGGACGAAGCAAAGGCAAAAATTGAAGATCAAAAAAAATCTAGTGGAATTACAGAGCCAAAAAATTTAGAAGAACAGGCAATTAGTTTAGTTGGTCGCGATATTTACGAAACTCTTGTAAAAGAATACACAGAAAAACAATGGGGAAGAAAATGCACAGAACTTCCGACATTTATAATTAAACGGCTTCCTGTTCGATTTACTTTTGACAACAATTATTTTAACGATTCTTTTCAGGGAATTCCAATCGGTGGTTATAACAAATTGATTGAAGGTTTGTTTTCTGGAATTGAAGTTAAAACTGAAACTGACTTTTTTTCTGACAGAAAATATTTTGAAAGTTTAGCAGAAAAAATTGTTTTTACTGGAAAAATCGATGAGTTTTTTGATTATAAATTTGGAAAGCTAGAATACCGCACCGTCCGCTTTGAGACAGAAACGCTCGATATGCAGAATTTTCAGGGAAATGCTGTTGTGAACTACACAAGCCATGACGAACCGTTCACTAGAATTATCGAGCACAAGCACTTCGAGCCTGAAAATCCGGCGTATTCACAGGCAAAGACCGTGATTTCAAAGGAATACTCAACAGAATGGCACGAGGGAGTCGAACCCTTCTATCCAGTGAACGATGAGAAAAACGCTGGCCTTTACAAAAAGTACAAAGAACTTGCAGACGCGGAATCCAACGTGATTTTCGGCGGTCGCCTTGCGGAGTACAAGTATTATGACATGGACGATGTGATTGCGAAAGCGATGGAAGACACAGAGACGGAGATGGGAGGAGAACGATGAAAAAGAAAATAAAGAATGAGAAAGAGCAAATATATTTTCTTGATGATTATATTCCGAGTAGTAAGGATGCTGGCTGTAAGGCAAGAATTGACGCAAGGGAAATATTTTTAAGGCGAGGTTATAAGAGTTATCCTATAAATTATCAGCTTGGAAAAACTTTTTTTTCAAAAGTACATTTTTATATTTCTGTTTTTTTTAGGTTATGCAAAATTCCTCGTCATTCTATTATAGCCGTTCAATTTCCGCTTTATTATTTAGGCAGAATATCTATTTTATTTTCATACATTGCATCATTTAAACATCTCCGAACTATTATTCTATTACATGATTTAGATTTTTTGCGTTTTGGAGGAAAATACGGACTAAAACAAAAAATAGGTTTCAGAATTCTTTTTAAAGCGAAAAATATAATTTCTCACAACCAAAAAATGACGGAAGTCCTTGAAGAAATAGGAATTGATTCAAAAAGAATTGTAAATTTGAAAGTTTTTGACTATTTGCTTGATTCCCGCTTCCCTGTCTCTGCACATTTAAATGGAAATACAGTTGTATTTGCAGGAAATTTAAGAAAATCTTTGTTTTGCAAAAATTTAAAAGCAATAAATCTTAAAAACATATCAATCCGTCTGTATGGAGTTGCTGACAATCCAACTTCTCTCTTATCTAAAAATATAGAGTACGCAGGTTGCTTTAAGCCAGATGAACTGCCGTATAAACTGAACGGAAACTATTCTCTTGTATGGGATGGAGACAGTCTTAAAACTTGTTCCGGTCTGATTGGAAATTATTTGCGCTATAATAATCCCCATAAAGTTTCTTTGTCAATAATCAGCCGGCTTCCTGTGATTATTTGGGAAGAAGCGGCATTGGCAGATTTTGTCGTGAATGAAAAAATTGGTTTTACTGTGAAAAATCTTTTTGAACTGGAAGAAAAAATCAGTCATATAACGGAAAATCAATATGCTGAATTCCAGAAAAATCTTGAAAGGCTTTCCTCAAGTCTTTTAAGAGGACTTTTTTTAGAATCTGCTCTTGAAAAAGCAGAAGCAGATATAAATGCTGGTGAAAAATAACAATGTAATTTTAGTTTTGGTGGTAAAAAATGAAAAAAAAATTTTGGATTGTGGGGCGCCGCAAATAGAGGAAAGACAACGACTTTGAATATTCTTGTTGATTTGCTTTCGCTGGCTTCTGATTCTTACAGATTTTGCAAAATCCAAAAAACTCGAAGTTGTTTATGTTACAGGCAACGGTGTAGTAGATAACAGACAGAAATTTTTTGCAACAATACCTGAATGGCTATATTTGGTTGACAATGCCGAGTATGTTATTACAAATAGTTTTCATTGCGGTGTTTTTTGTACAATTTTTGGTACAAAATTTGCCGTTATACCTTTATGCGGAATTCACACTGGCATGAATGTAAGGTTTGATTCTTTGTTCAAATTGCGTGGAATTGAGCAAAGATTTCTGACAGATGATTTTAGCGTTGTAGAGAAAGAATTCGTTGCCAAAGATGTCAATGTATCGAAAAAGTTTTTGGAGGAGTTGAAGTGAGTCCCTTAGTTTCAATAATTGTTCCTGTTTACAATGTAGAAAAATATATATGTCGCTGTTTGGATAGTATAAAAGACCAGACTTTTAAAGATTTTGAATGTATTTTGATAGATGACGGAAGCCCGGATAATAGCGGTGCAATTTGTGATGAATATGCCAAAGATGACGCAAGATTTATTGTAGTTCATCAGAAAAACGCCGGAGTAAGTGCTGCAAGAAATGCAGGACTAGATGTTGCAAAAGGTGAGTGGGTTTGCTTTGTGGATAGTGATGATTGGGTGGAAGAAAACTATTTACAGGAACTTGAAAATAAAAATGAAGGAAATTGCGATTTAGTTTTTTTTAACATAGTAGATGAATTTAAAAATTATTCTAAAAATATTTATGAACCAATTGATGAAAATCTTATACCACATAATTTTATACCAAAATATTTAACACAAGAATATCGTGGTGGTCCTTGGAGTTTTTTTGCAAAAAATTCCTTAATAAAAAAAATACGGTTTGATAAAGAAATTTTTTTTTGGGAAGATTTTCTTTTTAAAATTCAGTTATTATGCAAAAGTGTTGGGGGGGGTATATTAACAAATATTTATATCATTATAACTGTTTTAATGAATCTTCTGTTTGCCAAAAAATCGATTCTTCCAAAACAATGTCAATGTTAGAAGCTATCAATAAAGTTAAAGAAATATTGCATGACGAAAAATTATACGATAAATATAAGTATTGGATGGATTACCGAATTTTATGGACAAAACTGTTTTATATAAAGTCCTTACCAAAAAGAAAACGAAATTGGAAAATCATATTTGATGACAGCGAGATTCAAAATATCAGATTATATGAAGATAAGTTTAATAAAAGCATGAAGATATTATTGAAGTTTATTTCAAAGAAAATGTTTTATTTTGCTGATTTATTTATTGATATAAATAATTTTATTAAAGGTAGTTATAAAAAATGAAAGTTTTATATGCTGGTTATAGGGATTCAAGGCATTCAAAGTTCGGAGGGTATGATTATATTGTAAACAATCCTGGAGCTGAATATTTGGATGCAGCAAAATTACCGTTTGGTTTTATTCCTGTTGGAAAAAAAGGAAAAAAAATTAACTTAATTGTTTTGGATTTAATTGCAAGGCTTAAATCTAAAAAATTTGATGTTGTACATTATTTTTATTCAGATTTTATGCTTTTTAATAAAATCTGTGATAAAGCAACAAGCAAATTTGTTGCAACCGTTCATATGAAATCAGAAGATTTTTCCGAAAAAAAAATAAATATCTTAAAAACTTATAAAGTTGTAATAGTATTAAGTTCATCGGAAGAAAAAAACTTAAGAAAACTAGGAGTAAATGCATGTTTTGTTCCACATGGGTTTAATAAGCCAGAATTCAATTATTTAAAATCGAGTATTGATAATTCGAAAATCAATATCTTTTATTCTGGAATGAATTATAGAGATTTTGATACTTTTTACAAAGTTGCAGAATATCTTGAAAAAGAAAATGTAAATATTCATTTTTTTGCAGTTGGGCAGTCTTCAGAAAGAAAAGAAATACTAAAAAACTTAAAAAATATCACAGTTTGTCCTCGTTTAAGTGATGATGAATATTATTCATTGTTAACTGATTGTGATTACAATTTTTTGCCATTAACATTTGCAACAGCTAATAATGCCTTATTGGAAGCACAAAACCTTGGAGTGATTTCAATTCTTCCTAAAATTGACGGAATTGAGGATTATGCAGATTCTACAAATAATTATTTATATGAAAATTGGACTGATTTAATTAATATTTTTACACATATTTCAAAAGCAAAGAAATCAGAAAAAATTATTGATTACTCAAAGGCTTTTAGTTGGGAAAATATTTATAAACAATTAAATAAAATATATTTGGAATGTTAACACTTCTTGTAAAATAAAAATGCAGAGTATTCTTTTTTTTCCTTTATTTTTAATTTATTGTTCTCTGTTTACTTTTGTTGGAAATAAATATAAGAATTATACTAAAAACCTGTTGATTATTATTTTTATTTCAATTTTTGTTTTTATATTGGGTGTTAGAGTAAATTTTGGTACAGATCAAGAAACATATTTGCATATGTATTTTTACCAAGGTGCGGATTTACTACGATGTGAAAAATTATATGTTTTACTAAATCAATTTTTAAGGTTATTAGACGCACCCTATCAATTATTATTTGCTTTAATAGCCTTTTTAGAAATATATTTCCTTATACTAACTTTTGAAAAAGAAGATGTTAATGTATTTTGGGGATTTATTTTATTTTTTTTAATTTATATAAACTTGTACTTGAATTTATCAAGGCAAGCAATTGCTATGAGTTTTATATTATTTTCAATATATTTTTTTAGTAAAAAAAAATATTTATCTTGGATAATAATTTCTTTGATAGCAACAGGTTTTCATGTATCTTCTGTTTTAAGTATTTTTTTGATTCCGGTATTGAATATTACAAAAAAGATTAAAATTCCTAAATTTATTTATTATCTGATAATTTGTATTTTGATTTTATTTTTCGATAGACTATTTGATTTGATTATAGATGCTTTTTTAATGCCTTTATCATTAGTTTTTGGAGAGAAAGTAAAAATTGTTACTAAAGTTTTAGATAGAAAAATTCCTTTAGGCAGTGGTATGGGGGTTAGACTTAGAGGAATTGCTTATATGTGTTTATTGCCTCTTTTATTGGATTATAAAAATCAAAATGAAAAAAATAATTTGTATTTTACGATTTTCTATTTTGGTTTAGTTGGCGAATTCTTATCTTCGGTTAATATGAATTTAACGAGGGTTTTTTATTATTATTCGCAAATGCAACTTATTATTCTACCAACTGTATTAGAAAATATAAAACGAAACAATTTAAAAAAATTAAAAATTAAAGAAATACTTTTTTTAATGGGATTGTTTTTTATATTTGTTTTAGCAGTTCCAAAGTGGATTAATGGTTCTGATACAACTGAATTTTATAAAATAAGTTTGAATTTTGATTTGTTTTCAAATCATTCTTTTTAGATTATTCAGAGGGAGTGTGTATGGATTTTTCAAACACTAGGATTAATGAAATAGATATTATAAAAGCTTTAGCCATAATAATAATGGTTTGGGGGCATGTAGGATTACCGGGTACAAAATTTTTGTATTTATTTCATATGGCTGTTTTTTTTATTTGCTCAGGATTTGTCTATAAGGATAAATATGCTAGTGATATTAAAAGTGTTCTGTTTTTTTTAAAGAAAAAGATTATGACACTATATTTTCCATATGTTATATGTGCTGTTGTATTTACACTATTGAATAATGTTTTTATAAAAATTGGGTTTTATGATGAAAATGTTTGCCCATATCTGTCAAACCAAGAAATAATAAATGATTGTATTAGGGCTTTATTATTTTCACGGGGGACTCAGTTAGGTGGAGCGACATGGTTTTTAAGAGTTCTTTTTTTTATTTCAATATTCTATTGTTTTTTTAATTATATAACTTTGAAATTTAAAATTATAAATAATTCTTTAATTCAATTTATAATTTCTTCTATTTTTTTAATTTCATTATATTATTTTGGGCATAGAATAAGTAATCCTTCAATTTTCAATTTTGTTTCAAATTTTATACTTGGCTATTTTTGTTTTTCGATTGGAAATATTTTAAAGGAAAAACAAGCATGCTTATTTAAGATAAAAAAGTCAATTTTATTCGGTTTTTTAACTATTTGTATTAGTTTGTGTATTTTACTTATTTTAAATAATTTTGGAAGTGTTAATATTGATAGAGGGAACTTTACTAATCCTATCTTTTTTTTAATGGCTTCAATAGCAGGTTTTTTTATGTTGTTTTCAGTTTCTGTATTCGTTTGTTATTTGGATAAAATACAGAAAATAATGCTGCTTATCGGAAAAAACACTTTATCGATAGTAGTTTTGCATCTCTTAGCCTTCAAAATCATGAATTTATTTTATGTTAAAATTTTTAATTTTGCTGATTCACTGACTTCTTCATTTCCAACTTTTGCAAATTCGCTTGATAACTATAAGTATGTATTCGGGGGGGGGGATATCTAATAATAGGTATTTTTCTGCCAGTATTCATAAATGAAATTAAAAAGTTATGTTTACAAAAAATAAGTCTAATTAGAAAAGGTAAGTAGTAAATTATGATATCAGTTTGCATGGCCACCTACAATGGTGAGCGATTTATAAAACAACAAATTGACTCTATTTTATGTCAGTTGAATCCTGAAGATGAATTAATAATTTCTGATGATGGAAGTACTGATGAAACTTTAGAAATTATTAATTCAATTCAAGATAAAAGAATAAAAGTTTTTAATCA
>NZ_DAVZIU010000014.1:0-10894 GCF_052273165.1 Treponema berlinense
TTTTCTTTTTAAATTATTTTTTTTCATTCTTTCCAGTCAGCGCACTTTGTGTGGCCCGGTGCTTTATTTTTGCGTCTTTCTGCCGTTTGTACATTTTTTCCATATCATTGATTTTTATTTGCTACAGGTTTTGACATTTCCGTGCGCTTTTGACGTTTTTGTTGTTTTCTGACGTTTGCGTAGTTTTCCTGTTTTGTTCCGTATCTGGCAAAATCGACCGGGGACTTAGCCCGTGCCGGAGCAGCGCGCAGCGTTGAAAAAGCGGGCTTTTTGTGTGCTGTTTTTTTTGCGGTTGTAATTTGAGGACGGCGGATTATGGCTTTTTTTTTACTTGATGGCCGCTTTTTTAATGGAGCGGACAGCGGAACTGCGCAGGGACGGTGTGGCGGGAAACTGTGTGTCCGTGCGCTTTTTGCCTGCTTTTCGTGTGGTGTGCTCCTGCTTTTTATTTTCTGTTTTGTATTTAACTTTCTGTTAAAAAAGTGCTTTTAATTTACAATTCGGGGTTGCAGGGATATAATATTTGTATGACAGATTTACTTACTGATTCAGAATTTGAAAAATTTCGCAAAATTATTTACGACAAGAGTGGTATTACTTTTTCGGCAACAAACCGTTCGATTCTTGATTCGCGTTTAAAGGAAAAATTGCGCGAAAAAAATCTGGCTTCGGTTCAGGATTATTATAATTTGATTATGTCAGATGAAGGCGAAATGAAAACGATGCTCGATTCTGTTACGACTAATTTGACTCGTTTTTTTAGAAATCAGCCGCATTTTGATGCTCTTGTTCATTATGTAATTCCTCATATTATTGAAGAAAAAAAGAAAACTGGTGGAACTGTTATTAAAATTTGGAGCGCTGGCTGTTCTACTGGCGAAGAACCTTATACGATTGCAATGATTTTAAAAAGTCTTTTGCCTCCGCCTTATACTTTTCAGATTACGGCTTCTGATATTTCTTTGAAGTCGCTTATGGTTGGTCAGCAGGGATTTTATCCGGAATCTAGAATTCAGGGAATTCCTCCAGAATATTTGTCAAAATATTTTATTAAAACCGAAAACGGTTATCAGGTTTGTAAGGAATTGATTTCTACAATAAAATTCGACTATCACAATCTTAGAAACGATTCTGGTATGAGAAATCTTGATGTTGTTTTTTGCCGTAACGTTTTGATTTATTTTGACGAGGCGGCTCAAAAAGCGTGTATTGACAGATTTTGGGACGCTATGGGCAAAAAATCTTATCTTTTTATCGGTCATTCCGAATCGCTCTTTGGAATGGATACGAAATTTGAGTTTTTAAAGACAGACTGGGCTTGTCTTTATCAGAAAAATTTATAGAAAAAAATATTTTTGCTTAGATGAATTTGATTTGCGGCTCTTTGAAAATATATTTTTGTTTGAGAGTGCATTTTTTTCAATTTTGTTATGGGAGATTTAAAAATGGACGACATTTCGGTTTTTGTTTGTGATGATTCTGCGTTAATGAGAAATGTTATTTCGCGGGTGATTGACAATACTCCTGGAATGAAAGTTATTGATAAAGCGATGAACGGGCAGTTCCTTATAAACAAACTGGAATATACAAAGCCTGATGTTATTATTTTGGATATTGAAATGCCTGTTATGACGGGAATTGAATATCTTCGCTATCGTAAGGAACATGGTCCTGATATTCCTGTAATCATCTTGTCTTCCATTGCAGAAAAAGGTGCTGCCGTAACTATGGAAGCTCTTGAACTTGGTGCCTGCGATTTTATTACCAAGCCAAACGGTTCTGTTTCTGTAGATATTAACTCTGTTGCTGATCGTCTGATAGAAATGATTGCTTCTTATGGCGGAGCTCAGGCGCGTTTTAATGGAAAAAATGTTTATAGCACTGATTATTACATTCGCTTGAATTCGGAACGTGCGATTGAAAGAAAACTTCATGAGGCTCTTGGTGATAAAGCTAAAGATGTTGTAATTCCTCCTCCGAAGCCGATTCCTATTCCAAAGGATTTTGAAACTTTTATTCCTCGCGAAAAGAAAAATATTGTTGCTATTACTCCGTTGCATGCTCCTGGAAAAATTAAATTGATTGCGATTGGAATTTCGACTGGCGGACCTAATGCGTTACGCGAAGTTTTTGCAAATATTGATCCTGATGTTAAGCAGCCGATTATTGTTGTTCAGCATATGCCTGCTGGCTTTACAAAAGAATTTGCTGCAAGTCTTGACAAAATTTGTCCTTTGAGCGTAAAGGAGGCGGAAGATAAGGATATTCTTGAAGAAGGACATGTTTATATTGCTCCAGGCGATTTCCATATTGTGGTTGAAAACAACGGTTTTGGAAAATATCAGATTCGTACAAACCAGCTGCCTCAAAGAAATGGACACAGACCTTCAGCAGATGTTATGTTTGAATCTGTTGCAAAGGTTTTTAAGTACAATGCTCTTGGTGTAATTATGACTGGCATGGGAAAAGACGGTGCTGTTGAACTTGCAGAAATGCGTAAACAGGGGGCGTGGACTTTGGGACAGGATGAAAAATCTGCCATTGTTTATGGAATGCCACGTGTTGCCTGGGAACTTGGCGCTGTTCAAAAACAGGTTGCCTTAGACAAGATGGCTGAAGAAATAAGTAGCCTGGCAATGTCAAATTACTAGAATAAATAGTTAAAATAAAAAGAAGAGCGGTAGCTGATTATTGTGCAATTGAAGCGCAACATTCACCGCTTTTTTTTATATTTTTTGTTTTATAATTGGCGATAATGGTATGAATGTTGCCCTGCTAAAGATAAAAACTGCTAGTTCGCCTAAGAAGAATGCTGCGATTCCTGCTAAAAACCTTATAGTTTCGTTAAATTGAATATTTGCCGGGAAATTCATTATTTTAAACAAGTTAGGGGCAAAAACAAGTCCAAGAATGCAAAGTGTTATGGGCAGAAAAAGTGCGCAAAGTCCCTGCAAAATTCTGACTGGTGTTTTTAATGCTATGCGGACGATATTTCCTTCTTTGAGTTTAAAATTCTTTACGTTTAGCGCGGTAAATGTCTTTGCGCTGTGCCTGCATGTTCTTATTGAAGGGCAGTTTATGCAAGCTGATGAAAAAACTGAAGCCAATAAAACTTTTTGAGAATTCTGCGAAACAGAAATGACTCTAGCAAAATCAAGCATTTGTCTGTCCAAAATTTTTTATTGCTTTTAACTGTTCATTGCAGAGTTTGTAGCCGACTTTATTGCCTGTTTCTTCGTATGTGTCGCGTAGGTTAAAGAGCGCGTCGTAATAATATGGATCGATTGTAATTGCCTGTTCAAAGGCTTCGGCAGCGTTCTCGTATTTTTCCAAATTAAAGTAGATTACGCCGAGTGTGTTCCAAAGCCGCGAATTGTTGCAGTTGTTTTCCAATCCTTCATGGCAGAATTGCAATGCTTCGGTTGTAAGACCAATGTTAAAATCAATTAAAGCAAGCATTTCGATTACCTGATCATCTTCGGCTTCGATTGAATAGGCTTTGTCCAAAGATTCTTTCGCACGCAAAAGGTCGCCTGTGTCGCGGTAAGTAACGCCAAGATTATACCAAAGGCGGTAGTTGTTTTTTTCCAAAGTAATTGCTTTTTGAAAACACGCAATCGCTTCTTTATATTCACCGTTGGCTGCAAGTTTTATTGCCTGAGAATTAAGTTGTGAAACGTTTTCTTTTTTTGCCGGCATATTCGTACTTCTGTTTTTGTTGTGGTTAACGCATTGAATTGAAAAGTTCTTCAATCAAGGTGCCGATTTCTGTTTTTGTTCCATAAAGCAGCGCAAGTTCCTGGCTTTTTTGTGTTACAAGTTCAGAACCTTTTTTTGCCGCCTGCTCAACCGCACCGCTTTGTGTTAAAAGCTGAATCGCTTTTTCGACGGCAGGACTTTCTATTCCTTCGTTTTTTGCCTGAGTAAAATATTGGGCAAGTATTTTTTCGTCCTGTGGATTTTTTTGCAGATGAAAAAGAACTGGCAGAGATTTTTTGCCTTCGACAATATCATCTCCGCGTTTTTTGCCTGGATTTCCGGTTGTAAGGTTTTTTACATCGTCAATAATCTGGAAAGCAACACCAATGTCCTGAGCAATTTTTCCAGCTTCTTCTATTTCTGAATCAGTTCCGCCACCTGCAAGAATTCCGAGTTTGACTGCAAGGCGTGCGAGTGTTCCTGTCTTGTTACGAACCATGGCTGTATATTCTTCGATTGAAGGAATTAAGTCTGGATTTCTGTGCCATTTAATGTCCATTGCCTGACCGAGATGCAAAAGACGTAGTTCTTGCAGAAAAAGTTCGTAGAGACGAAGTTTTTCGTCGGAAGACAGATTTAACGCTTTTATTGCAGTTGTTGCTTCAAAATAGAGCCAACTTCCTGCGTTTATGGCAACATCCATTCCGTAAGAAATGTGTGCGCATGGTTTTCCGCGACGTGTGTCTGCTCCGTCTTCAATGTCATCGTGAATGAGGCTTGCAGTGTGTGCAAATTCAACAAGCGGAGTTAAACCATAGGCTTTTGTTAAATCTACATCTATTTTTTTTGCCTGAGCTGTCATTTGTGCGCAGAGCACGAGAAGCAAAGGGCGCCATCTTTTTCCGCCAAGTGAAACCAGATGTGCGCAAGGCTGGGTTAAAACCGAAATATGCTCCTGATTTATGCACGAATCTATTTTTCCGAAAGACAGTTCTTTCCAGTTGTCATTAAGTTCTTGTGGCAGAAATTTTTGTAGAGAAAGTTCAATTTTTTCAAGGCGAGATGTAAATTCTTGTTTCATATTTTTATTATAACTCAAAAATCATATTTTGTGTACGAGTGTTTTTGATTTGCGTGAAGGATTGGAAGGGCGGCTTATAAAGCCGTTGCGGAACGAAGTGAAGCAATGAAGGCGGAAGCCGGAACCCTGGAAAGCCTGACGGCAATTTTTTTGCCGACACGCCCTTAAAAATCCAAAAAAAAGCAGTAAACTTTCATTTACAAAACAGTAAAAAAATGAGTAAAATTTGCCGATTAAGAATTATGGCATCGAATAGTTATGAAAAACCAGATTTTTGGTCGCAAAAAGCCTTTTCGGAAGGTTATCCTGCGCGTTCGGTTTATAAATTAAAAGAAATTGACGAAAAATTTCATATTCTCAAAAAAAACAGCACGGTTTTGGATTTGGGTGCGGCTCCTGGAAGTTGGACGACCTTTTTGCTCAGAAATTTGAGTCCAGAAAGCAAGGTTGTTTCCTGCGACTTGAATCCTCTTGCAAAAGATGTTAAGGGTGACAATCTTGTTTTTATTCAGGGCGATTTGACTGACAAAACTATTTTGGAAACTATAAAAAAAGAAGGTCCGTTTGATCTTGTGGTTTGCGACGCTGCTCCTAAAACGACAGGAAACAGAATTGTCGACACTGCGCGTTCTCAGGGACTTGTAAAAATGGCGATTTATTATGCTCAGACAATGTTGCGTCCAGGCGGAAATTTTGCGGTAAAGGTTTTTCAGAACGGAGACCAGCAGTCGCTCTTAAAAATGATGCGCGAAGTTTTTACTTCTGCAAAAGGCTTTAAGCCTGTTGCCTGCCGTGCCGAAAGTTTTGAAACTTATCTTATTGGAATAAATAAAAAAAATGTTTAAAGCCGTTTTTTCTTTGTAATTGCTCTGTCAATTGCATTGATTGTATTATAAACAGGATAAAAAATGAAATTTAAAAATATTGCTTTTGCTGATTTTAAAAAGAAAATTTTTAGCATAAAAACTCTCGCCTGTTTTTCTGTTGCCGTTGCTTCTTTTTGTGTCGTTTTGACGGTCGGACTTTTTTTGCAGCCCGAAGAGCAGGAAGAAAACGGCCAGGGAGGTTTAGAAATTCCAGGTTTGCCTGTTGTTACAGAAAGCGAGGTTGCCCTTGTCGAAGAAGAAAATCTTAACTTGAGCGAGGTTTGCTATACTTCTTACCGCGTGCATTCTGGAGATATGATTAGCGTTATTGCGTCAAATTTTGGAATTACGGAAGATACTATAATTTCTGTAAACAATATCCGTTCTTCTAGGCTTTTGCAGATTGGAACTTATTTAAAAATCCCTTCGATTCCTGGAATCCTGTACACAGTGCGCAAAGATGGCGAAACGGCTCTTTCGATTGCTGAAAAATATAAGATTGACAATGCAAAACTCTGCGCAGTAAATAAGGTTTCGGAAAGCGACTCTCTTTCTGCCGGAACAATGCTCTTTTTGCCGGATGCTCATCTGGATTGGGTTACCCGCCAGGAAATTAACGGAGATTTGTTTAAAAAACCTGTGCATGCAAGATGGTATATGTCTTCTGCCTTTGGCTGGAGAAAATCGCCTTTTACGGGAGTGCGTTCTTATCACAGCGGAGTAGATATGGCCTGTCCCCAGGGAACTAGAATCTATGCGGCAATGGACGGAAAAGTTACATCTACTGGTTTTAACAATACTTACGGAAATTACGTGATTGTAACACATCATTCTGGTTATAAAACGCTTTACGGACACATGAGCGCAATTGCAGCTGTAAAAAATCAGTACGTAACACAAAATTCTGTAATCGGCTATGTAGGAAGCACAGGTTTGAGCACAGGACCGCACTTGCATTTTACGGTTTTTAAAAACGGCAAGCAGATAAATCCTCAGAATTTGTGGAATTAGACGGCAGCTTTTCCGGCTTTTCGCCCTTCCGCTATTCGCTCCATTTGAGCGGCATTGAGCCGCTCAAACTGACGGGGCTACAATCCGGGCTGTAGGAAATATGTTTTTTACAAAATCAAAAAATCTGTAAAATAAAGCTTTTGAATTTTTTGTAAAACCAAAATCGAATTCAATTTTTCTAAAAGTTCTGAATTTATTTTTTCTTCGTTTTTTTTAGCCAGTTCTTCGGCTGTCTGTTCGGAAAAATAATTGAGTATTATTTCGCGCATTTTTTTCAGATTCCGGTCTAGTTCTTCGTAAAAAGTCTGGTCGTCAATGTATTCGATGTAAAGCGTTATAAGCACGATTTTTGTTTTTTCGTTTTTGCTGGATTTTGTTGTGGCGCGCAGTTTTCCGATTTTTGTAAAAGCCTTGTTTTTTTGAGAAGAAAAACTTTTAAATTCTGCCTGATTTAAAAATATTTTTTCGCTGTCTTGCAATGCGTTTTTAGTTTTATTTTTTTGGCGAAAAATTGAAAAAATAATTCCTGTCAAAAAAACTATTGCTGCGAGAAAAACTAACATTCTTGTTAAAATTTTATTCAATCTGTTCATTTTATTCTTTTGTTTCTGCGTCGGCATTTAATTTAAAATATGGCTCTAAAATTGAGTAAAGCCTGTTTTTTATTCTTTTTAAATTTGGAGAATTTTCGTTTGATTCTGCCACAAAAATTGAATTTCCGTAAGTTTTTTGTTCTTCCTGCAAAACAGAAAATTCCTGCCCGATTCGTGCCTTTACGTGGATTCCGTCGGTAAGCCATTCTTCGGTGAGCAAGATGCCGTTTTTGCGTATGTCGTTTAAAAGTGCGTGTTTTTCTGTTGGAATTATCAAGTTTTGGACTTTGCCTAAGAGGCTGTCGCAGATTTTTTGAGTGAGCTGCTCAAAACCGTCATGATTTAAAGCGCTTATTTTTACTGCATTGCTGAATTTGGCATAAAGCCGGACTGCTTGCGGACTTTCCGCTTCGAGAGAATCTGTTTTGTTCAGTACGATTATTCGCTTTACCTTATCTGCTTTTATTTCTTCAAGAACAGAAACGACTGTTTTATACTGTTCAAAAACATTCGGATCGCCAGAATCAAGAACGAGCAGCTGCAAATCTGCGTTTTTTGCTTCTTCGAGGGTGGATTTAAAGGCATTTACGAGAGAATGTGGCAGGTTTGAAATAAAGCCGACTGTGTCCGTAAGAAGGATTGAGCCGCCTTCTTTTAAGTTGAGCCTTCTTGTTGTTGGGTCGAGAGTTGCAAAAAGCTTGTCTTCGACAAAAACTTCGGCTCCAGTGAGCGCGTTGAGCAGGGTTGATTTTCCAGCATTTGTGTAACCGACTATTGCACAGGACGGACATGGCGTTTTGTCTCGTTTTTTGCGCTGTGTCTGGCGGTCGAGAACAACCTGGGAAAGTTCTTTTTTTACCAGTGCAATCTTGTCGCGAACTTGTCTTTGATCGAGTTCGAGTTGGGTTTCGCCACTGCCTTTTGAACCGTAATTTCCGCCTCGTTGTCTTGCAAAGTCTCCGTACATGTGGGCAAGTCGCGGAAGTGAATATTCGAGCTTAGCAAGTTGTACCTGAAGGACAGCTTCTTTTGTCTGCGCCCGTGCAGAAAAAATCCGTAAAATGACTTCCTGCCTGTCAAAAACTGCAAGTTTTGAAAGTTTTTCCCAGTTGCGCTGTTTTCGAGGTTCAAGAATGTAGTCAAAAATTATTGCATCTGCCTGAAGTTCTTTTGCAAGTGCGCAAAGTTCCTGAGCCTTTCCTGAGCCGATTCCATAGGCTGGAGAAGGTTCATAGCGCGTCAAATTTACGCTTCTGACTGTTTCTATTCCGAGTGTTTTACAAAGACCTTCGAGTTCTGCAAGCGGAACTTCCGGCTGACCAATAAGTAAAGCTTTTATTTTTTGATTCTGTTCTTCTTCAATTTCTATCATGTTCTAGCGTTTATAAAATGCGAATTTTATAACAAAAATAGTATAAAATATTTTGTAAAAACAGTGAATTCCTTACTTTTTTTTGCCGATTTTAGATAGAATAGAGAAAATATTTTTTAATTTGCAGGTGAAATTTTGACTTCGAGTCAGAAATTTTCTGTAAGTTTGCTGATTTCTGTCGTAATTTTTGCTTTTTTTTCGGTGATTACACTTTCTGGACAGTTTGATTCTATTGAAGCAAAATTTTATCAGCCGGCTGTAAGAAAACCGATTGAACAGAAAATCAGGGAACTTTCGGAACAGGAAAAACAATATAATCAGATTCTCTTTGAGCATTTTGCTTCTTTTGCTTCGGATAATGCTGTGCTTTCTTTTACAAAATCAGTTTCATCGGACGAGGAAGTAAAGTCGCGTGCTTTGGCTTGTGCAAAGATTTTTTCTTCGTCGCCTTATTTGCAGGGAATTCGCATTGTTGATTCTAACGGCCGGAAAATTCATTACAGTAGTTTTGAAAGCGACAAAAAAAAACAAAATGAACGCTCGACGGTTTACGAAGATTATTCGAATTTTGTAAAAAACGGACAGGAAATTGAATTTGAACTTTTAGATTGCAAAAATGGCCGGAAATTCAAGATTTTTAACGATTTTGAAAAAAAACGCATAATTTATTCGTTGCCTTTTATTGGAAAAGATAATTCTGGAAAAATTTCGCAGCAGGCAGACGTATTTTTTTATTGCGGAACCGAAGATTTTTTAAGATTTTTGTATTCAAAAAATAAAATCAGCCTTTCGGAAAAAGATGGAGCGGAATATCTTTTTACAGAAAAGTCTGATTGTGCAGGTTATATTTTTGGACTTCCTTATTCAAATTCTGAGCTTTTGGGAAACGGTCTGGAAGCACTGCGCGAAAATGTCCGCAAAAGGGTTTTGAATTTAGCTGAAGACAGGCGGACTGAACTTTTTGAACAGAATGTTGGTTTGACAGGAACTTATCTTCTTTTGGATAAAACTGAAAATTCGAGCGAACAAATTGATTCTGAAAAAAAAGAATTTTCGACGGAAAATGCTGAAGAAAATAAAGAGCCACTTTCTGCAAACTACAATTTTGCGATTTTTACGAAAATTGTGGATTTGAGTGAAGAAAATTTTAGTTTTCTCTGTTTTGTTTATGACGGAGAAATGTTTAAAATTTCGCTCGAGCTTCGTATTCTTTTGTTATCTCTCGTTTTTCTAACCTTGTTTTTGACGATTTTTTTGATTTTAAACTTAAAACGTGATGATTTGAGCGTGATAAAAGCGAGAATAAATCGTTTTCAGAAAATTTTTGCCGAATCGTACGAAAATTCCAAAGAAAAACTTCCTGGCGAAGAACTAAAAAAACGAAAAAATGAATTAAAAGAAGAAATAAAAAAAAGTCTTGGCCATCGTGGAAAAAAATATTCAGCCGAAATTGATGCATTTTTTGAAAACAGTTGGACAGAACTTTTTAAAACAACAATTTTTTCAGAACCACTAAAAAATTCTCAAGTTTCAGAAAAAGTTAAAATAGACAGCACCGAATTAAAAAATGTTCTCGAAGAAATTTTGGGCAGCGGTCAACTGAACATAAACGTAAAAAATCAGAAAAGCACAAAAAAACGCGATGTGCAGAAGAGCGCAGATGAAATTGAACCAGTTGAGGAAACTGAAAACGCAGACGAAATTGAACCAGTTGAGGAAGCTGAAAACGCAGACGAAATTGAACCAGTAGATGAAATCGAGAGCGCAGACGAAATTGAATCGGTAGATGAAATCGAGAGCGCAGACGAAATTGAACCAGTAGATGAAATCGAGAATGCTAACGAAATTGAACCAGTTGATGAAATCGAGAGCGTAGACGAAATTGAACCAGTTGAGAAAGCCGAAAACGCAGACGAAATTGAATCGGTTGATGAAATCGAGAATGCTAACGAAATTGAACCGGTAGATGAAATCGAGAGCGTAGATGAAATTGAATCGGTTGATGAAGTCGAGAACGCAGACGAAATTGAGTCGGTTGAGGAAGCAGAAAACGCAGACGAAATTGAACCAGTAGATGAAATCGAGAATGCTAACGAAATTGAACCAGTAGATGAAATCGAGAATGCTAACGAAATTGAACCAGTTGATGAAATCGAGAGCGCAGATGAAGTTGAACCGGTTGAGGAAGTCGAGAACGCAGACGAAATTGAATTGGTAGATGAAATCGAGAGCGCAGATGAAGTTGAACCGGTTGAGGAAGTCGAGAACGCAG
>NZ_DAVZIU010000014.1:10994-57737 GCF_052273165.1 Treponema berlinense
AATCGAGAGCGCAGATGAAGTTGAACCGGTTGAGGAAGTCGAGAACGCAGACGAAGTTGAATCGGTTGAGGAAGCTGAAAACGCAGACGAAATTGAATCAGTTGATGAAGCCGAGAGCGTAGACGAAATTGAATTGGTAGATGAAATCGAAAACGCAGACGAAATTGAACCAGTTGAGGAAGCTGAAAACGCAGACGAAATTGAACCAGTAGATGAAATCGAGAGCGCAGACGGAATTGAATCGGTAGATGAAATCGAGAACGCAGACGAAATTGAACCAGTTGAGGAAGTCGAAAACGTAGACGAAATTGAATCGGTTGATGAGACTGAGGACGACACTGAAATTCAATTTGCTGATGGTGAAAAACTGGAGTTTAGCAGTCCAAAACCAAAAAAATTGGATTTTGATGAAGACTTTGAGTTTGCAGAAGATTTTAAAGTTGGTAAAATAGATTTTTCATTTTTGGACGAAGACGAGGATAATAGCGAAGAAGAACAAAAAATGCAAAAGCCAGAAGACGAAATTGTAGAACAGCAGAAAAAAACTGACTTTATAGAAATATCAGAAGATTCTCATGATTTGCCAGAAACTGAAGAAGTTGAAGAACTAGAAACTTTAGAAACTCTTTCTAATCAAGAAGCGACACGTCCGTTTATGTTTGCTGGATTTGCTCAGTCAAAAGATAATATTACCGACTTAACTTCGATAAGTTCAAAGGCTATTGTTGAAAGTGAAGACGGAACGTTCCATATAGAAGGCGAACCAGAAAAAACAGATTACGTTCTCGACAGAAATTTGGAAGAACTTGTTGAATCCGTGATTGGAAAAAAATAAAATTCGGACACTGTGAAGTTCTTTCTGGTTTAAGTACAAGGCTGAAAATTAAGTGGCTCTGGATGTTTAACAGCGATTGTAGTTACAATTATCATCGGTATAATTATTTATTTTGCAGTTATGATGATCTCTTTTCATACAACTTATTCTACAAAATTTTTCATTACCCAGATTTTATGACAGACTCTTGGGGAGCGACCGAACTTTAATCCATCTGTTGCAGTTCTATTGCAATTTCTTCCATTTCGCGGTCTGTCATGGCAATTGTTTCGGCAACGCGGAACAGTTCTCTGCGCACGCTTTCTGGAACCTTTGTCGAGGTTTTGTAGTGCAGTTCATGTTCAAGACTTGCCCAAAAATCCATTGCAATTGTGCGGAGTTGGATTTCGACTTTTACTTTGTGAGTTGTTTCCGAAAGATAAACTGGAACCTCAACAACAAGATGAAGGCTTCTGTAGCCGCTTTCTTTTGGAGCCTTTATGTAATCTTTTTCTTCAATTAAGTTTATGTCCGGTTGTTTTAAAAGAATGTCGCGGACTTTATAAATGTCGGAAATATAAGGGCAGATTACTCTAATTCCTGCAATGTCGTTGAGATTTTTTGTCATTGATTCAAAGTTGAACGGCAGATGCTTTTTTTCGAGTTTGCCAGCTATGCTCTGTGGACTTTTGATTCGAGTTTTTACGGTTTCGATTGGATTTCTGCGACCAGTAACTTTATTTTCTTTATTTAGAATGTCGAGTTTTGTTTCAAGTTGCTTTGTGGCGCTTTCGTAAATCATCATTATCTGCTGAAACTGGATTGCGATTTTGTAAACATCTTCCGGATTCGACAGAGTTTTTTCTATTATTTCGGGAAGTTTAATTTCTTCCTCAGTTACATTTTGCATTATTTTACCTTTTTTTAAGCTTTAACTCTAAAATAAAATATAATGATGAAAGTTACTTAAAGACAAGTTTTTTGCCTAATAAATTTTTTCCCCAGATTTTGCATCTTTTTTAAAGTCCTAAAAGTTCTTTTGCTGTTCCAAATGCCGTATTCTGTTCGAGTTTTGCTCCAGTTTTCTGAAAAAGAGGGATAAGACTGTCCGTAATTTTTTTATTTTGCTCGAAAACTTTTTCGTTTTTTGAACCGTAAACGAGAGTCAAAATTAAAAAAACTAGGGGAGTTATGTTTGAAGTTTCTGTTTTTTCTGTCATCTGTGGTTTTGCAATTTCTGGAAAATCATTCAAAAACATTTCGAGTGTATTCCAGCTATGAAAACTTATTAGCCTGTAAATGAACGTGTTTGGAATTGAAGTCTGAACTTTTGTTCCGTCTTTTTTTGTAAATGAAAAATCTGCACGTCCATTTGCCTTGTTTGTGGCAGCGCCTTTTTGAATTAACTTTTTTGCAGTTTCTACATCATCTGTTTCGGCGGCGAGATAAAGCGCGGTGTTTGACATTTTTGCGCCAGAATTGATTTTGAATTCATCTGGATTTTTTGTTGAGTCGATTATAAAGTCAATTATTTTGTTCAATTCGTTAAGTTTTGATTTAATTTCCTCGTCACGGCAATAATATGCATAGAACATGATTTTTCCAAGTCCAGATTCTATGTATGTTTGCTTCATGCTGTGGCTTACCGTCAAAAATGCTTCTTCCAGCCGTTCTTTGCTTGCGCGGCTTAGATCAAAACTTGAAAGCAACTGGTTTGTTCGGAAATCGGCCATTCCTTTTGCATAAGAACTGCTTCCGCCTTTTATTGTTGATTTTGTCTGGATTGCAAAGTAGAGCGGAGATATTCCTTCGATTAGGCGAGTGTTCAAATTTTCGCTTTTTGCCGCTGTTTTAAATTTTTTTAAGTCAGGATTTTGAATTGCTGATAAAAGCTTGTTTTTTGTGTTTGGCTTGTAGTCGGCAATTGCTTTTTCTTCTGCCAGTTTTTCGTTTTTAAACATTTTTGGCGCAAACTGAGTCCAAAACTGCTCTTTTTCGTTAAAATTTTTGAAGAAATTTTCGTCCAAAGGAGCGACCATTCTTTTAGAAACTCCGTATTCCCAGACTTTTAGAGCCTGCTTTTTATTTTCCGTGTACATAAAAAAGGTAAATGCCTGCTGGACAAATCTGCCTGTATATTCTTCTGCTTGAGAAACTGAATCGAATGCGTTTTTGTAAAATTCTGTGGCAGCGTTAAAGTCGAGTTCTGCTGTTGCGACAAAAGCCTTTAACCAGTTTACAAAAAAATCTGAACGTGCAGGCGCAATTTCTTTTGTCTGTTCATAAAATTTCTGCATGTCCTGGTTTTTGTAAATGTATTCTTGCATGACAGAGCGCCAGATATAAACAAGAGTCTGTTCTTTTGCAAGTTTGTATTCAAATGAATTTTCGATTTTTTCCGAATTTGAATTTTTGTTCTGGTTTTCGGTGTTTTTTTCAGTTTTTGTCATTTTGCTACCTATTCTTGTAAACTTCTAAAAAATGAGTTTTTTAGAGATACATTTTATTTTTTTTCTGTAACTTCTTTTGCGCGGTTTAATGCGGCTTCAATATTGTCAAAAATATTTTCACGACCGATTTTGTCTGCCATGCCAGTTTTTTCGCAGAGCATGTAAGGCTGTGTGTGAATTCCTGAGAGAATTATCTGAATTCCCTTTCTGTCGCAGGCCGCTTTTGCCTGTGTAAGAGCACGAATTCCACCAGCGTCGAGATAGAGAGTATTTCTCATTCTAAAAATAATTGCCTTGACGTCTGCTCCGGCTCTTTCCATTGCAAATTCAAATTTTCGTACTGTTCCAAAGAATAAAGGTCCGTCAATTTCGTAAACCATTACGCCTTTTGGAAGCTCAATATGTTCTTCGCTGCCGTTTCCCTTGATTCCTACGACAACTGTGCGACTTCCTGACTGCACTTCCGATAAATCAATCATCTTTTTGATAAAGAAGAATGCCGCAAACATAAGTCCGACACCGATTGCATAAGTCAGGTCGACAAAAACTGTAAGAAGGAAGGTTACTGCAAGAACGGTAATGTCTGATTTTTGGCCTTTTATGAGCGAACGGATTGCTGGAATTCCTGCCATGTTCCACGCTACCTGCATTAAAACTGCTGCAAGAGCCGCCATAGGAATATATTCAACATATTTTCCAAAGCAAACCATAATCAGAAGAAGAACAACCGCATGAACCATTCCTGCAACTGGAGTTCGTCCACCGTTGTTGATGTTTGTTGCTGTTCTAGCGATTGCTCCAGTAGCTGGAAGTCCCCCAAAAAGCGGACTGAAAATATTTGCAATTCCCTGACCGATAAGTTCGTTGTTTGAGTCGTGTTTTGAGCCAATCATTCCGTCTGCAACAACTGCAGAAAGAAGGGATTCAATTGCTGCCAGTACCGCAATCGAAACTGCCGTAGGAAAAACTGTTTTTATCGTTATTAAGTCAAGGGCTGGAAGTTTTGGAGATGGAAGTCCTGAAGGAATCTTATATCTGTCGCCGATTAAAACTGTCTGTAAACCGAAGTTTTTGTTCAGAAAAATATGGATTACGGTTGCAAGAATAATCACGATTAAGCTTCCAGGAACTTTTTTTGTAACTTTTGGCCACAAGAATATTGCTACAAGGCTTACGGCAGCCATTATAAAGGAATACCAGTTTATTGTGCTGAGAGAAGCCGCGTAAACAAGAATTTTTCCGGAAAAGGTTCCAGGCATTTTTGTGTATTCGTTTCCCAAAACCGTCATTGGAAATTCCGGAGAAAGTCCAAGAAAGTCGCCTATTTGGCCCGTTGCGATTGTGACTGCAATTCCTGCTGTAAAACCGACAACAATCGTATACGGAATGAATTTTACAAGTCCGCCGAGTTTAAAAGCTCCGAGAAGAATAAGAAGAATTCCTGCTAAAACTGTCGCGGTTGCGAGTCCTGAAAATCCAAGTTGCGGATTATTTACGATTGCATAGATGATTACGGTGAATGCGCCTGTCGGACCGCCAATTTGAACTTTTGTTCCGCCAAATGCTGCAATACAAAATCCAGCAATGATTGCCGTATAAAGTCCAGTTTCTGGACTGCATCCTGAAGCAATTGCAAAAGCGATTGAAAGAGGAAGTGCTACGATTCCAACGATGATTCCTGCAATAAAATCCTGCGAGAATTTTTTGAGCGAATAGCCTTTTAGAGAGTAAAGCAACTCTGGTTTGTACATCTTTTTCTCCGTGAATAAAAGTCAATGGTTTACGGGGGCATCTCCAAAAAAATAAAAAAATGGCGGTTCCCTTGGTTTGATTGAGATTTATTGAATGAATTTGTTTGTGAAAAATATAGAACATTATTGCGTTTTTTGCGTTTATTTTCAATTCATTGCAATTTTTTACAGTTTTTGTGCGGTTTTGAAAAATTGCAATTTTCAAATCTTCCCAGTACAATTTTTTCGTTATGAAAAGTTGTGCAGAGTTTTTTTTATTTTCAATTTTCTGTTTTTCTTCAATTTTTTCCGGCTGCAAAAAATATCCTGAAATGACGCTTGAAGAAATTGATGCCTTTCGCTCAAGTGCTTCCATCGGAATCCTCTCAAAAACAATCAGTAAACCTTTTAAGGATGAAAGTTGGAAAATCGGTAAGAGCGGTGGAGTCTGGAACGGAACGATTTCTGCCGATCCAAAAAGTTTTAATCTTTTGATTGCAGAACGTGATGCTGCAACTTCTGGAATTTTAAGTTATCTTACGGACAGCCTTGTCGATTACAATTATGTAAAACGTGAATGGCAGTCCAGGCTTGCAGATTTTGAAATTTCAACTGACGAAAAAAATGGAACTCTCGACGTAATCTACACTTTGCGAGATGATATTTTCTGGAGCTTCTACGGAAATTCTCAGCAAAAAGTAAAAGTTACCAGCGATGATGTTGTTTTTTGGTACGATGAAATTTACGGTGATGAAGAATGTGCTTCGTCGGCGTACAATTCGCGTTTTATGGCTATGCCAGACGGAAGCGAAAAAGAAATTACGATTGAAAAAATTGATTCACGAAAATTTATTTTTCATTTTCCGAGAATTGTGGCGGAGCCGATTTTAGCAACTAATATGAGTTTTGGTCCTGCGTTTATTTACAAAAAGGCAAAGGACAGTGGCGGAGTTTCTGCTTTAAGGCAGATTTTTAGCGTGGCGGACGATCCAAAGAAAATTCCTTCATGCGGAAAGTATTTTTTGACACAATATACGCCTGGACAGAGAATTGTCTATGAAAAAAATCCTGATTATTGGGAAAAAGATGCCGAAGGCAAGTCGATTGTTTATCCAGACAAAAAAATCTGTCAGATTGTGGCGGACAACAATACTTCGTATCTTTTATTTAAGCAGGGAAAAATTGAAGAATATGCGCCAGCTCCTGAGCAGCTTGAAAATCTTGTAAATGGAGCGGACAATTTTGGTGAAAACGGATATTCTGTTTTTTCGAGTGCGGGAAATCTTGACGCTGCGTTTTGGACTTTTAATCAAAATCCCCAGAATTCTGACAAAAAATACTACGAATGGTTTACAAAGAAAGAATTCCGGCAGGCAATGAGTTGTCTTTTAAATCGAGAACGAATTATAAGTCAAACTTACCGTGGGCTTGCTGAGCCAAAGTATTCATTTTTTCCAGTAGCGAATAAATTTTATAACGAGGAAATTTTCCTTCAATATAGATTTAGTCACGCTCATGCACAAAAACTTTTGGAAAGTGCTGGCTTTAAAAAGAAAGATGACGGTTTTTTGTATGATCAGAACGGAAATAAAGTTGAATTTGATTTGACGATTGTTTCTTCGAGCAACACTTTGTCGGATATTGCGCAAATAATTGTAGATGAGTGCAAAAAAGAAGGAATTGAAGTGAATGTGCGTCAGACGGATTTTCAGCGTCTTGTCGAGCAGCTTACAGCAACTTATGACTGGCAGAGCCTGATTATTGGTTTGAGTGGCGGAACAATCTTTCCAACTCAAGGCTCGAATGTCTGGCTTAGCGGCGGAAACCTTCATATGTGGTATCCTCTTCAAAAAACGCCTGCAACCGACTGGGAAAAACGAATTGACTGGCTTTACAACGAAGCGTCTTGTATTGTTGACGAAAAAAAAGCAAAGCCGTACTGGGACGAATACCAGAAAATTATTCTTGAGCAGTGTCCTGTAATTTATCTTGTGCGCGGACGTTCGTTTTATGCGCTGAATAACCGCTGGGATATGAGCAATGTTTATTTTGACAATGTTGGCGGTGCCGAAACAACGCATATTTTTTTGAAATGATTGACAGAACTGATTGTCAAAATAATGACGAAATGGATTTTTACAGATATACTGATTCTGTTTTAATTTTTTTGCATTTTTAAGGAGATGCACCTATGTTTAAAATTTTGATTACGGTTATAAAAATTTTTGCCTGGATGTTAAAACGGGAAAAACTTCGGCATCAGTGTTTAAAACTCGAAAAACAGGGAAAAATCGCAGAAATGGATGCGATTCTAGCGGATATTGTGCCGCAGTGGGCGCGTTTTATCTGCGAAATTACAGGAACTAAGGTTGTCATAAATGGACTTGAAAAACTTCCTGAAGATTCGGCTGTGGTTTTTATTGCGAATCATCAGGGATATATGGATATTCCTTCGATTTATGGTTATATTCCAAAATTTATTTCGTTTGTTTCAAAAAAAGAAATTGGTTCAATTCCGCTGATAAAAGACTGGATGCGCTTTTTGCACTGTACTTTGATGGATAGAAAAAGTCCGCGCGCTTCGGTCAAGGCTATTCGCGATGCTGCGGAAAATGTAAAAAAGGGATATTCGCAGGTGATTTTTCCGGAAGGAACCCGTTCAAAAGGAGGTCTTCATCATGAATTTAAGGCAGGAAGTTTTAAACTTGCCTTTTTGTCGCAGTCGCCGATTGTGCCTTTGACAATTGAAGGCTCATATAAGGTTTTTGAAGAAAAAAAGACGATAAGCCGCGGAAATACGATTTATATAACCGTACATGATCCAATTCCGACCGCGGAGCTTTCGCGCGAACAGCAGGCTGCACTTCCAGAAAAAATTGAAAAGATTATTTGCGAACAGCTTAAGCCTGCAGAAAAACTTTATATCGAATCCCAGTCTAAATAGATTGAGTTTTGGCGGGAGATTTTTGTGAAAAAATTAAAAGTTTTTTTTGAAGCTGCATATTCTTTAAAAGCAAAATTTCCGCTCGGTTCTTTTATTTTAACGCGTCTGGTTACAATGCTTGTAATTCTTTTTTTGCTTGGCTGGGCGCTTTTTGCGTTAATGGTCCTTGCGCCAGGCGATATTGTCGATCAGATGATGCAACAGCAGATTATGAGCCAGACTTCTGGAACTGGCGGAGCAAGCACTGCAAACAACAAAGTTTTTAATGAAGATCAGATGGCGATTTTGCGCTCGGAAATGGGGCTGGATCAACCTTTTACGATTCAATATTTTAAATGGCTAAAACGCGTTATTGTAAATCATGACCTTGGAGTAAGCCTTATAAGCCGCGCTCCGGTGAGTTTTTTGATAAAAAGCAGAATTGTAAATTCGATTACATTGAATTTGATTTCGCTCGTCTTTATTACGATTTTTTCGTTTTTGCTCGGAGTTTATTTTTCGAGCAAGGCAGGTACTAAAACGGACGTTGCGGCGACTTTTTTTGCGCTGTTTTTTCACGCTTTTCCAGGAATTCTTCTTTTGATTTTGTTTCAGCTTTTTGCGTCGGCAACTTCGCTTTTTCCAGTAACTGCCTATCCAGACTTTCCTTTTTCCGACGCTCCTGGAAAATTTGTTTTTAGCTATGTTCATCATATTTTTTTGCCGCTTCTGGCTTCGTTTTTGGGCGGAGTTGGCGGAACTATGCGCACAATTCGTTCGACAATGCTCGATCAGATGGGACTTCCTTACATTATGGCAATCCGCGCCCGTGGAATTTCTGAGAGACGTGTTTTTCTTGCCCATGCTTTTAGAAATACGCTCAATCCCTACATAACTGGAAGCGCAAACCTTCTGGCTGGACTTTTTTCTGGTTCTCTCGTCCTTGAAATTATTTTTTCTTATCCTGGAATCGGTCGTCTTATGTACGAAGCGGTCATGCAACAGGACGTAAATTTGGTTTTGGCAAACAGTATGTTTATTTCGGCTCTTGTTTTGGTCGGAATGGTAATAAGCGATATTTTGCTTGCTGTCGTTGATCCTAGAATCCGTTATGGAAAAGAATGATGAAAAAACTTTTTGATTACATAAAAGTCCGCCCTCTCGCCCTTGTTTCCGTGATTTTTATTTTGATTTTGTATCTTTTTATGATTTTTGCGGAATTTATTGCTCCTTATACACCTTCAAAGAGTTTTGAAGAAGGAACTTTTCATCCTGCAAATGTTGAATTTTCAAAAAAAGGTCTTGTTGCACGTGAATTCCGCGTTTTAAATCCGTCTTCGTGGCAGTACGCAAAAGTAAAGGGAATAAATCACAAAATTCAATTTTTTGTTAAGGGTGAAAAATACCGTCTTTTGGGAATTTTTCCGACAGAACGCCACCTTTTTGGAGTTCAGTCTGATGAATTGACCGGCGAAACTTATCCTGTTTTTTTGTTTGGAGCAGACAATCTTGGACGTGACATGTTCAGCCGGATTGTTTACGGAAGCCGAATATCTCTTACAATCGGTTTTGTTGCGAGCGCAATAAGCCTTTTTCTGGCGATTGTTTTTGGCGGTTTTGCAGGATTTTTTGGAGGAATTGTCGACTGGACGGTAATGCGCTTTTCGGAATTTTTTATGCTTATTCCGAGTCTTTATTTGATTTTGTTTTTGCGTTCACTTTTAAACGGAAGTATGGATTCTGGTCAGAGTTATATGATAATCACTTTGATTTTAAGCCTTGTCGGCTGGCCAGGCAGCGCACGCACTCTTAGAGGAATGGTTCATTCGATAAAACGTGAAGAATTTGTTCAGAACGCCCAACTTGAAAAAATTCCTTCGATAATAATTATTTTTAAGTACATAATTCCTCAAATTTCGAGTCTTTTGATTGTAAGTACAACTCTTTCGATTCCAGGTTTTATTATGAGCGAAACAACTCTTTCTTATCTTGGGCTTGGAATTTCAGATCCTGCTGTAAGTTGGGGCTCGATGATAAACCGCGAAATTTCAACACTGTCAAATCTTAAAAATTTTCCGTGGCTTTTGATTCCTGTTTTTTTGCTTTTGGGCGTAACACTTGCATTCAATTTTTTTGGAGACGCGCTGCGGGATTATTTTGATCCGTACAGTGTTGTTTTTAAGAGAAGAAAAATTCGTTCGGAAAAATCGAAAGAAAACGGACAAAAAAATGAATTTTTTAAGGGCGATGAAAAAAATCTACTCAGCGTGCGGAATCTGTGGGTTGAATTTTTAATTCAGCGTGGAAAGCAAAAAGTGAATGTTCAGTCTGTGCGCGGAGTTTCGTTTGACGTAAAAAAAGGCGAAATCTTAGGGATTGTAGGCGAATCTGGTTCTGGAAAATCTGTTTCTACAACCGCAATTACGGGGCTTTTGCCTTTAAATGCCAGTGTTTTTGGACATATTTATTTTAATTGCAGGAATGATGAAGAGCTTTGTCGCAAAATTTTTGAAAAAACTCCCAAAAAAACAGATGGCGTTTCGGACGGATTTATCGACCTTGCGGCTTTGAAAAATTCCCAGATGAGGTTTATCCGCGGACAAAAAATTGGAATGATTTTTCAAGAGAGTTCGCGAGCCTTTGATCCTCTTCAAAATATCGGCTCGGTCTTTTTTGAAACCCTAAAAAACCTTGAGCCAAAAATTACGAAAGAAGAATCTGACGAAAAAGCCTGTTCTCTTCTTGAAGAAACTGGAATTACAGATGCAAAAAATCGCTTGAAAAATTTTCCGCATCAATTTTCTGGCGGACAACTTCAGAGAATTGGAATTGCGCTTGCTCTTGCTCAAAACTGCGAACTTTTGATTGCGGACGAACCGACAACTGCTCTCGACGTTACGATTCAGTCTCAAATCGAGGAACTGTTGCGCACCTTGAATAAAAAACGCGGACTTTCAATTATTTTTATAAGTCACAACATTGAACTTGTTGCTCGGCTAAGCCACAGAATGATTGTAATGTATGGCGGAAAAATCATGGAAAAGGGAGAAAGCCAGACAGTTTTTAATTCGCCAAAGCATCCTTACACAAAAGCGCTTCTTGCTTCGACACCGCATTTTGGAATGCATTATTCTGAGCAAAAACTTTCGTCAATTCCAGGACGAGTGACTGATCCCGCAAAGCCAGAACCTGGCTGTCCGTTTGCTCCGCGATGTTTGTTTGCTAAAAAGCAGTGTAAAAATACGGAAAGCGAGTGTTATGTTGTTTCTGCCGGTGGAGAAAAGTCAGAATGAATGAAAAAGTTTCAGAAAAAAAAGACAATATTCTTGAAGTAAAAAATCTGACGAAAAAATTTTCGCTTGAATCAGGCTTTTTTGCCAGAAAAGACAGGTTTGTTTATGCGCTTAACAATGTGAGTTTTGAAATTGAACGCGGAAAAACTTACGGTCTTGTCGGCGAGTCCGGCTGCGGAAAATCTACGGTTGCAAAACTTTTGGTCGGAATGTACAAGCCGGATAGCGGAAAAATAGTTTTTAAAAGTTCAGAAAATCGAAAAAACGAAAATGAGAAGAATTCTTCACTGATAAAATATATTTTTCAGGATCCTGCGCGTTCATTAAACCCAAGAATGACAGTTTTTTCGATTTTGACAGATGGCTTAAAACACGAAAAAAAAGGAATAAAAAAAGAAGAACTGAAAAAACTGGCGGAAGAAATTTTGGAGGAAGTCGGTCTTGATAAATCTGATCTTGAACGCAGACCTTCGGAATTTTCTGGTGGACAGAGGCAGAGAATTTCCATTGCACGCGGACTTTTGATGCAGCCACAACTTTTAATTTGCGACGAAGTTGTTTCTGCCCTTGATGTTTCGATTCAGGGACAGATTTTAAATCTTTTGCAGGAAATCCGCTCAAAAAGAAATTTAAGTTGTCTTTTTATTGCTCATGACTTGCGCGTAAGCTGTTATTTTTGCGACAAAATCGGCGTCATGTACCGTGGTGTTTTGGTTGAAGAAGGAAATGCCGAAGACTTTTACAAAACGGCATTGCATCCGTATTCAAAACTTTTGTTTGCCGGAGCGGAAGGCGGAAAAACATCGTTTAAGAATGAAGGCGAAGTAAAAAGTTCTTTGGAAGCTTTGGAATGCTGTCCTTTTGCTCATCGCTGCCCAAAAAAAATAGAAAAATGTCAAAAATCTTTGCCGGAATGGGAGTTTTTGGAAAACGGACACAAGGTTCGATGTTTTTGTCTGTAAAAAAATTCTGCTTTAAGGGAAAGCTTAGCCCGGATCGGAACGGCGTAAGTTTTTGCGGTGATTGAGCTGTGCGAAATTGCCGCAAAAATGCAGCGGAAGCGGAACCGTGCAGAGCCGGATTGACAGAAAATGAGCTCCAAAATTTTGAAAATTTGACCTTTTGCTGTTTTTGTAAGATAATTGTTTCTATGGAACAGGACGAAATTTCAGAAAACGAACGCAAAGCGCTTCTTGATGACGGTTTGCGCGAAATGTGTAATTTAATTGCAAAAAACAATGATCCACAGACAATTTATGATTTTTTCGGTTGCCTTTTTACTCCTGCAGAAATGAGGGATTTTGCGACTCGTTGGCTTTTAGTTAAGGAAATTGACAAAGGCACTACTCAGCGCGAAATTGCTAGAAAATTTGGAATGTCGCTATGCAAAATTACGCGCGGTTCCCGGGAATTAAAAAAACAGAATTCGGCTTTCAGACGTTTTCTGGAACTTGCAAAAAAGTTGTAGGTTTTTCTTGATTTAGTATTCAACTTTTCTTAACTTCGATTTTTTTCTTCCGATAATTAAACAAAGAAATTTTACCTGAAAATTACGGGAGACAGCATGAAAAATTTAAAAATATTTAGTTTTTTTGCCTTATTTTTTTGCTTTGCTTTTTTCTCATGCAATTCGACGGCAGTTGAAAAAGATGAGTCTGTTCAAAAATTGCTGAAAGAAGGTCGTTACGAAGAAGCAAAAGGGCTTTTTATTACAAAAACCGACATTAACGCTCAGGATAAAAACGGCGACAGTGCTCTTCATGTCTGCGCACGAATTAACGAAGCTGATTTGATTGCTTTTTTTGCCTTTAAAAATGCCAGCACGGAAATTGAAAATGCAGACGGCGATACTCCGCTTTTGGTTGCGGTAAAAAATGACAATATTGAATCTGCAAAAATTTTAATTCAGATGGGAGCGAATATTTTTGCAAAGGATGCTTCTGAAAATTCTGCCCTCCAGCTTGCGCTCGCAAAAAATGAACTTTGGTATGAAGTAATGATTACCGAAAAAACTGGCCAGATTCGCGCTATAAATGGAGATTCGATTGTCCATTATTTTGTGCGGACGGACGACGAAAAAGCAATAGACTTTTGCATTAAAAAGCAGCTTCCGCTTTCTGTAAAAAACAATGAAGGCGACACTCCTCTTTCTCTGTGCTATAAGCGTGCAGACGAAACGATTCCTGTTAGAATTGCAGCTACGCTTTTACAGGCTGGTTGCGAATGTGAACGCGGAGAATTTTCTTATTTTGAAGATTCTGTACGCACCCACAATACGATGTTGCGTTTTGCCGACGGACAGACTCCTCTTCATCTTGCGACGATTCTCGGTCATACGGGAATTGTAAATTACCTTCTTAACGAAAAAACTCCTGTCCGTATTTCGGATATTTTGCAAGCTCAGGATATTGCCGGCTCAACTCCATTGCATGAGGCTGTTCGTTATGGACGCGTAGAAATTGCAAAGATTTTGCTCGATGCTGGTGCGAAGGTTGATGCCATCGACGCTGTCGGAAAATCGCCTTTCCTGCTTATAGTTCCTGAGGAAAAACAGCTTGAAATGTACAACGTGCTTTTGGCTGCGAGTGCCGATGTTACTCAGAAAGATATGTATGGCGATACGGTTCTTCATGTCTGCACAATGGCTGCTGTAAAAACAGAGGTGCTTTCTGTTCTGATAAACCATGGAGCGCCTGTAAACGAAAGAAATAAAAAAGGTGTAACTCCGCTCAGCCTTGCAATCGAAAAAAACAACACTGAACACGTTATTTTTTATGCCCGCGCAGGTGCAGATATAAATGCAGAGGATATGGAAGGAAACACACCTCTTACTCGTGCGCTCGAAAGTCCTTCGATTGGTATGCTCAAAACTTTAATTACTCCTCAGAACGTGCTTTCTAAAGACAGTGCAGGAAATACTCCTTTGCATATTGCTCTTATAAAAGACAGTTCGTTCGATTACATAAAATTTCTCGTAGAAACTGGAGCAGACGTAAACGCGCGTAATAAAGACGGAGATTCTGTTCTTTTCCTTGCAGTTCGCAAAAACAAAAAAGATGTGGGCGACCTTTTGCTTTCAAAAAATGCCGATATTTTTGCTTCAAACACAGAAAATAATTCTCCTCTTCGCATTGCCCTGACTCAGGGTGGAGAAGTGCAAGACTGGCTTATTACTAGCCAGACATTGAACGCTTCTGACGGTTCTGGCAATTCGCCTCTTCATTATGCATGCGAATGGAAACTCGACGAAGCTGTTTCTGCCCTTATTCAAAAAGGCGCAAATGTGAATGCTGTAAATGCAAATGGAGAATCCGCCCTCTTTGCAGCCGTAAAGGCTGATTCACCTTCGACAATAAATATTCTTGTCGAAAACGGAATAATTACGGACACCCGCTCAAACCTTACACGCGATCATCTTGGAAACACTCCGTTGCACTATGCTGTAAAATGGAACAGTCTTCAGGCTGCGCAGTCAGTAATTTCTCTTGGATTCGATATAAACTCTCAAAACCTTTCCGGAAAAACCGCCTTGAGCGACTGCTGCCGTTCGGATAAAAGGCAGATGGCTGTTCTTCTTATACAAAACGGAGCAAACGTAAATTCTACTGACGTGACAGGTCGTTCTGTTCTTGTGGATGCAATCCAGAGCGGAAACGAAGAAATGGTAAGCTTATTGCTCGAAAAAGGAGCAAATCCGCTTATTCAGGAAATGAACGGACGCAATTCGTTCCATGAAGCGGCCTTAGGCGGAAATATAAAAATCATAGATTTGATTCGTTCTGCAGGCGGAAATCCTCTCAGCCGCGACACTTACGGCGACAGTCCGTTCAGCCTTGTTTTGAATTATGATGAAACTGTACTGAAGGCTGTTCTCGGTACAAACCGCAACATTGTCGATTCTGACGGAAATACTCCGATTCACATTGCCGTAGAAAAGAAAGTTTCTGCGCAAAAACTCGATACACTTATAAAAATGGGCTATCCGGTAAGCCAGCGTAATGGAAAAGGCGTAACTCCGCTCAATATGGCGATTACTAATGGTCAAAAAAGCCTTGCCCTTACTTTGATTGAGCGCGGAGCAGACCCGTTTGCAGCAACGATAACTGGCGATAACGCTCTTACAAACGCATTTAAAAACGGAAATGTCGAAATTCTTGATGCAATTTGTAAGTACAACGCGCGCAAAACCGACACCGCCGGAGACTCAATTCTGCATTATGCGGCCAGACTTGCAAACGATGTTCAGGTTAGGCATCTTCTTGAACTTGGACTTGACCGTACTGCAAAAAATCTTAGCGGCGAAACTCCTTCAAAAATGGCTGCCCGTTGGAATAGACCTGAAATTGCAGAATTGCTAAAATAAAGAACCTTAAAGCAAAAACTCCAGAAGTTTGTTTTGGGCTTTTGGAGTTGCTTTAAAATCTGATTTTCGAGGTTTTTTTGCTTATGACACAGACAAAATCGCTCCGCTTGACAGTTGCGGAAAAATCACAGTTTTTGAGCCGTTGCTACGGCTGGATGGCATTTGCACTTTTTTTGAGCGCAGTTGTCGCTTATTTTACGGCTGAAAATATTTTTATCCAGACATCGGACGGACGCGCGCAGTTTTCATATCTTGGCAAAATGCTTTTTGCAGGACGTGGCATGGGCTTTAAGCTTTTGTGCTTCCTCGAAATCGCTGTCGTAATTTTTTTAACAGCAAAAATTCGTACAATGAGCGTCTTTACGGCAAGATTTTCTTTTATACTTTATTCTGTTATAAACGGAATTTCGCTTTCTAGTATTTTTGCAGTTTACCAGCTTGCATCAATTGCAAACGCCTTTCTTGCAACATCGGCTACTTTTGTCGTAATGTGCATTTACGGTTCAAAAACAAGAGCCGACCTTACAAAACTTGGCCGTTACTGTGTTATGGGGCTTTTGGGAATCCTTTTGGCAACTCTCCTTCATTTTATCTTGGGATTTTTTACAGGAGCGCCACTTGCTATGCTGGATTTGCTCGTAAGCATTGCTACAGTTCTTGTTTTTACGGGGCTCACAGCTTACGACAGCCAGAAAATCTTAAAAACAGCCGAAAATTCAAAAAACACGGACGATTACAAAAAAGTTGCAATCCTTGGTGCTCTTGAACTTTACCTCGACTTTATAAATATTTTGCTTGCACTTTTAAAACTTTTCGGAAAAAGAAAAGATTAGAAAAAACAGGGCGTTGCCTGCATTTGCAGGCCGCTTTGTCCAGGGTTCCGGCTTTCGCCTGCATTGCTCCACTTCGTTCCGCAACGTGCCTTGCACGCCCTTCCCGCCGCTAACGCATTTTTTAGCTTTATTTGTAAATTAAAAACATAGCAGGAATCTTTGAAATTTCAGGTTTTTGAGTTTTTTTCCACTGAGTAATTGTTTTTGTCTTTATAAACTGTTTTTCTGTTGTAATTCCAGCCGCAACGCAAAGTTTTGTTTCCGGACGGCAGCTTCTCAAAATTGCCTCAAACATTTTTTCGTTTCTGTAAGGAGTTTCGATAAAAAGCTGAGTCTGGTTTTCTTTGTACATTCTGTTTTCAAGCTGTTTAAGTTTTGATTCGCGTTCGCCGTTTTTGACCGGAAGATAACCGTTAAAAGCAAAATTCTGTCCGTTAAAACCGCTCGCCATAATTGCCATAATCATTGAATTTGGACCTGTCAGCGGAATTACTTCAAGATTTTTTTTATGGGCAATTTCAACAGCCCTGCTTCCAGGATCTCCTACGGCAGGACAGCCGGCATCGCTCAAAACTCCCATAGGTTCGCCTTTTTCAAGAAAACTTAAAATTTTGCTTAAATCTTTTTTTTCGTCTGTGTGTTCGCTTAGTTCTGTAAAAGTACATTCGTCTATCGGAAAATTTTTATCAAGTTCAATCAAAAATCTAACTGCGCACTTTCTGCTTTCTACAATAAAGTGTCGTATATTTTTTACTGTTTCGATATTTTTTGTTGGAATAACGCTTTCAATTTCTGTGTTTTCGCCAAGTTTGTTCGGAATTAAATAAAGGGCTGCTTTCATAAAAACTATTATAAAATTTGCCGAAAAAAATTGCAATTTTAGAGATTTGTAGTAAAAATGATTTACAAAAGAAACCTCTTTATATTTTTTTTGTTCTATAATTGATAATATCGAGAATTTTTTAATAGAAAATATTATAATCTAAAAAACTGTTTTATCTGATTCAGTTTTTATTTCAGGTAAAAATACAGGAGTTTATGTATGTTAAAAAAAATTATCGCATCCGCCGTTTTGTGTGCTGGTGCAGCCTTGTATGCGTATAATCCTCCAGCAGGCGGACAAAATCTTCTTCGCATTTCTTCTCCAGAACTTTTGAGCGAAGGAAATTCTTCTGCTGGTGGAGCTTTGTTTTCGGTTTCTCCAGATTCTGTCGTAAATAATCCTGCTCTTACGGCTTTTGAACAGCGCGCTGTTTTAAAGCTTTCAGGAACAATGCTTTTTGATAGCAAGGACGAATCTGATAAATCTGTAGGAGGAGCTTTTGAAGGCGGTATTCTTCTTCCTTCAAGATGGTGCGTTTCTTCATTTTTAGTTCAGGGCGTTTTTGTGCCGTTTTACGACATGCATTTGGGAAATTCTTTTAACTTTACGGCAAATGTTTCAAAGGATGTGACAGACAAGCTTTCTGTTGGAGTGAGTGCCGAGCTCGGAGTTTTTTACGGTCATAATTCTGATTGGCGTGGTGACGTAAATTTGGGTGCTTTTTATGAATTTGGCGAAGCTGGAATTCTAAAAGACATTCGTTTTGGCGCAGTTCTGTTAAATATTGGAAAACAACTCGGAAATACGACTGTTCTTGGAATTACAGGTAGCGAAGCGTCTGAATGGCCGGGAATTGCAACTCCAAAAATGGGAGCAGCCGCAACTTTCTTTGAGCAAAATAATTTTAAGGCTGGAGCAAGCCTTGATTTTTCTTTTCCTTCGTTCCAAAATTTTGTGTGCGATGCAGGTCTCCAGATGCTTTTTGCTGACGTTGTAAAAGTAAGTTCTTCGTGGGAATACGATGCCAGAGAATTTTCTGAAGGTTCAAAAAATATATTGCCTTCTGTCGGAGTAAGTTTCCAGTTCAAATTTAATTCTAAGGGTGGCTCTCTTTTGGCAAAAAAAGGCTGGGAACAAAGCGAAATGACCGTAAGTGGCGCCTGGAAGCAGTTTTACAAAAACGTGAATGCGGTCAGCGCTGGAGCAAAAATCAACCTCGGTCTTAAAGACACTCAGGCTCCAGAAATAATCCTTTGGGGAGAAAAATAGTTATGAATAAAAAATATTTTTTTGCAGCATTGGCACTTGCTTTTTCAGCATCGGTTTTTGCGGAAAAAGGCCCGGTTTATATTTCTCCAAACAACGATGGCGTTCAGGACGTTCTTGAAGTTCCTCTTCAGATAAAAGAAAAACGCTACGTGACCGAATGGAGTTTTACCGTAAAAAACGAAAAGGGCGAAGTAGTCCGCACAATCGGAAATAAAGAAAAACGCCCAGAAAAACTCGGACTCAAAAAGTTTTTTAAGCAGCTTGTTGCTCCAAAAACTGGTGTAACAATTCCGGAAACTGTAGTTTGGAACGGCGTTATGGATAACGGCGAAACTGCTCCAGACGGAACATATTACTATTCTTTCAGCGCAACCGACGACAACCAAAACACTGCTTCTACAAGAGATTTTGTCGTAATTGTTGATAATACTGCTCCAGAAATTGAACTTGTTCAGCCAAGCCAGGATGCAAAAATCTTTGGTGAAGGAGCAAAATCTGTTCTTACAATAAAACAGTCTGGTTCGCTTGAAGATTTATGGACTGGAACTTTTTACGATTCGGTCGGAGTTCCTGTCCGCGTGTTTAAATGGACAGAAAGCGAACCTCTGAAATTTGATTGGGCAGGAACTGACGACAACGGTGTTTTTGTAAAAGATGGTGTTTATTCTTACAGAATTACTGCAACAGACCGTGCGGGAAATGTTTCTGCGCCGGCTATGATTTCAAATATCATTTATTCCGCAGAAAAACCTGCTGTAAACATCACTCTCAGCGGAAACCGATATTTTTCTCCAAATGGTGATGGCGTAAACGATACTGTTTTATTCAATGTAAAAATTCCTGTTCCAAATCAGGCAAAAACAGGAAACAAACTTGTTGAATGGAAGGTTGCAATCGAAGACAAGAACGGAAACGCGATCCGCACTTATTCTGGAACTGACAACCCTCCAGAAAATATTGAATTTGACGGAAAAACTGACTCTGAACAGGTTGCTCCTGAAGGAACTTACTACGCGAAGGTTACGGCAAAATATCTCAATGGATTTGAACCTGATCCATTAAAGTCTCCTGTATTCACTCTCGACAACACCGCTCCGAGTGCGACTGTAACAATTAAAAATTCAACTTTCTCTCCAGACGGAGATGGCAATCTTGATTTGCTCGAAATTGCACAGGCGACAGTAAGCAATTCACTTTCGCCGATTTCGGACTGGACAGGAACAATTTTTGATTTAGAGGGAAATGTTGTAAAAAAGTTTGAATTTGGTTCATATTTGCCGGAAAAATTAAGTTGGGACGGACTTGATTCAAAAAATATCCTTTCAAAAGACGGAAATTATAAATACGTTTTGACGGCAAACGATGCTGCAGGAAATTCAACAAAAATCGAATCTCCTCACTTTGCGCTTGATACAAGCAAAACCGAACTTATTCTTACTGTAAGCCCAGCCGCATTCAATCCAGCTTCGGCAAGCGTTAAATTTGTTCCAGTAGTAAAAAGTGGCGAAATAGAGCATTATTCTCTTGAAATTCATGGCGAAAACGGAGAACTGGTTTGGGGTCAAAATTCACAAAAATCTCTTCCTTCAGAAATAAAATGGAACGGTCTTGCTTCGAACGGAAGCAGATGTGCAGACGGCAGTTATTCTGCAAAGCTTTCTGTAAAATCTAAAAACGGTTCCGAGGCTTCTGCTTCAAGCCAGCCGTTTACAATTGACAGCATTGCGCCTTCAATCGAGATTTCTGTTCCTTATACAGTATTTTCTCCAGACGGCGACGGAAACAGAGATGTTGTTCCTGTAACTGTAAATTCATCTTACGAAGAAAAATGGACTGCAAAAATTGTTGATTCAAAAGCCAATGTTGTAAAATCTTACGAATGGAAGGGCAAGGTTCCGAATTTTGAATGGGATGGAACGGACGACAGCGGAAACAAGGTTGTGGACGGTCTTTACAATATTGTATTTGCTTCGGTTGATGCCGCTGGAAACCGCGCCGATGCAAAAATTGCTGGTCTAAAAGTTGACAAGCGCGAAACAAAGGCTTATGTAACTGCTGATCTTGAATACTTTGCTCCAAACGGAGATGGAATTGCCGATATTCAGAAATTTACTGTAAGAACGAGTGTTGCCGATGGAATTTCTGAATGGAAATTTGCAATTACAAGCGCAGAAGGCAAGGTTGTAAGACAGTGGACAAACGAACTGTCAAAAGATTTGCCAGCCGTAATAAATTGGGACGGAAACGATGCTGACGGAAAAATTGCCGAAGGCGTATTTACTGGAAACCTTTCAATTTCTTACGAAAAAGGAAATACTGTAAATGCCGTTTCTTCTGCTTTTATCTGTACTGTAACTTCACCTCAGCTTTCTGTAAAAACAGCGCCCCGCTATTTCTCTCCAGACAATGACGGCGAAGACGATGACCTTTACATTCAGCTTAAAGGAAACAGCACTGTTCCGTTAAAGAACTGGTCATTTGTTGTAAAAGATCCAGAAAACGGAAAAACATTCTGGACTGTAAATGGAAAATCAACGATTACAGAACGGCTTGTCTGGGACGGACGCGGAAACAACGGTGAACTCGTTCAGTCTGCAATGGATTATCCTTATGTATTTACAGCAACTGATACTCTCGGTATGACAAGTACTGTAGAAGGAAAAATCAGCGTAGACGTTCTTGTAATCCGTGTTGGCGATGTCCTCAAGATGGCAGTTCCATCAATCATCTTCCGTTCAGACGCAGCAGACTTTAAGACCGAAGATGAAATAAAGGGCGGAATTACACTTGCTCAAAAGACAAACAACGAACGTGTTCTCAAGAGAATTTCAGAAATTTTGAACAAATTCAAAAATTACACTGTAACAATCGAAGGACACGCGAACAACGTTTCTGGAACTGAAACAGAAGAAATTGAAGATACTGTACAGTACGGAAAAGCTCTTAAACCTCTTTCCCAGGAACGTGCTGAGTTTGTAAAGGAACAGCTTAAGAAAAACGGAGTAGATTCTGTCCGGCTTACAGCTGTTGGTCGCGGTGGAAGTCAGCCAGTTGTTGCAAGAAGCGACAAAGACAACTGGTGGAAAAACCGTCGTGTTGAATTCATTCTTAACAAATAAAATTTAAACTTATACAAAAGCGGACTTGTTAAAAAGTAAGAGTGGTAGCGATGTTGGTAAAAAAGTCAATCGCTGTTAAAAATCGAACTTGTTTGACAGTCCGTTTTTTTTGGGGAAAGATTACAAAATGTGCCTGTCCTTAAAAGAAAAAATCATTTTACTTGCTGATAAATACGAAACTCCTGAATTTTTGCAAAAAGATCCATCGCAGTTTATGCATAAATTTTTGCCTCAAAACGGTGGAACTGTCAGAGATGCGGAAATTGTCGCTTTTTTGTCGGCAAATCTGGCGTTTGGAAGGCGGGAGCAGATTCTTTCTCATATTCAAATTATTCTTGACAAAATAAAAGAATCAAAAAAAACTCCAGCTCAATGGGTTTTAGACGGAGAATATGAAAAAATTTTTGATGAAAGCAAAAAGTCGTTTTACAGAATGTACACTTTTTTGGATATGAAGAATTTTTTTAGGAATTTGCAGATTTTTTTAAGTAAAAAAGAAACCTTAGGCGAATTTTTTAAGGAAAAATGGGAAAATTCAATTAAAAATATTCAAAATAAAGAAAGTGTTTTTCTTCATTCTGTTATTGCCGAAAGTTTTTACGGCAACTGTGCCTTGATTTGCCATTCAAAAAATGGAGCCGCAAAAAAATTGAATATGTTTTTAAGGTGGATGGTTCGCGAAAACTCACCGGTTGATTTGGGGTTGTGGAAATGGTACGACAAAAACAGGCTTTTAATTCCATTGGACACCCACGTAATGCAGGAAGCCGTAAAATTTTCACTTATCGAAAAAACTTCTTCTGCAAACTTAAAAACCGCTGTCGCACTGTCAAAAAAAATGAATGAATATTTTCCGGGAGATCCTGCACGCGGAGATTTTGCACTTTTTGGTCTTGGCGTGGACAATTAAAAAAAAATGCCTGCGCAAAAAAAAGCACAGGCATTTTCTAAAAGTTTGTATTCCAAATTTGAGGGACGTCTTACAGGATGTTTTTTCCGGCTCAAATCCGAAATGGCAGTATGAAAAACATTTTTTAGAAAATGTATGTCATAAATACACCACTTGACCAGCATTTGCGGTTTTCGCCGTCAAATGCAGTTCTCTGTTCAAAGTCGGCATAAACTGCAAAAGTTGTATTTTTTGAAAAATCGTATGTAAGTTCCGGACGGAGATTTAAAACATGACCACCGTTCCAGTTTTTTGAAACATTGTGATCAGCCCAACGGTCGTCTTTTGAACCCTGTGCCCAAGAGCCCCACAAATTGAATCCCGTTTTGTTGTTAATTGCAAACGAAAGCGCTGCTCCTGTGTACCAGGCAAAATCGTAATGGCTGTTTTCAAAGAAGTTTAAGCCGATTTCCGGGCGGAGGTTGATTTTTGTGTTTGGAATTATAAAGTTGATTGCAGCTCCTGCACCGTAGGCTTCGTCATCGTCTGCGTCAGAAAACAGGGAATCTGCTGCAATGTAAAGGTCAAGAACAAAGTTTTCAGCTCCGATTGTAGCGCCCGAATAGAAATTCGCCTTTTCTTCAAATGCTCCTTCGAGTGTTGCTGCAACGCTGAGCCATTTTACTGGTGCAACTTGAATACCAAGGTTTATAGCAGGATCGTCTGTGTTGAATCCGTTTGGAATTGCAGCTCCGACCTGAAATTTCAAGTCTTTTGAATTGTAATTGTATCGTACGCCGAGCGCACGTTTAGCGTATTTGTTTGCATAAGGAATAAATCCTACAACATCGGCAGAACCTGGTTTATCAACATTGAATTTATAAGAACCGGTCGCTTCTGAAGAAGTCTGGAATGCGCTGCCTGATCTGTCGTCGTAAGATGTTGAAAAACCGCCCTGACGAACGTGAGCATCTGATTCCCAAAGCCAGTTTCCGTAACGAGGGGCTGGGCCTACCTGCCAGTTGAGTTTTGTTCCAACGCCAATATCAAAATTCTTTTTAGGATGCCAGATAAAATTTACATAGTAAGAATCCTGGATTGTATTTGAAACATTTGCCTGATTGTTCAGAATTGTGCCTGTAGCAGTTGCAACCGCATAAGCATCCTTTGACAAGGTGTTGTCACCTGCATGATATGAAGAACTTCCCCTTGTGCCGTATTTGAGCGAAAGAGGGTTGCCGTTTGAAGTTCCAAAAACAAAATTATCTACATCGCCTTCGTTGTCGTAATTTGCAAGAAAACTCCAGTTGAGCATGCCTTCAATAGTAAAATTTCCGCGGTCAAATCTTGCTTGGAAAGTATCTGTAAAACCATAAAATGTTGCGCTGCCGTCGATTGGTGCTCCAAAACCAATCCAGGCCGTGTTTTTCATCTGCTGTGAACTTAAAACCTGCGCGCTGGCAACAGCTGTTCCAAAAATTACGGCAGATAAAACTGTTAAAATTTTCTTCATTTGCTTTTCCTCCGGAATTAAATTAAAAAATAGCATTTTATTCGTGCTATTATTTTACCGTATTTTAAAATTATAATACTTTTGGAGTTTTTGTGTCTGTTCTATGTATGTTTTCACATATAATATTTTGTGATATAATTTTTTTCATTATATTTTTAGTAACTGTCGCGAGTCAGTGATGGATTAGGAGGTAAGATAAAAACAGCCGAGAATGGCATCTGTTTTTATCTTTAAAAGTTTGCGTTGCAAACTTTCTTATAATAGGTTGTTTCTCGCTTCGTTGCGAAACAACTTAAAAAGTCAATCCTAAAACTGAAGTTTTAATCTTGACTTTTTATGGGAGATATTATGGCAAAAGAAAAAAAGGCTGCGGTTGATCCGCATGCATGTACGCTCGACAAAATCATTTCGCTCTGCAAAAGACGTGGCTTTGTTTATCAGGCTTCGGAAATTTACGGCGGTCAGGCTGGAGCTTGGGATTACGGTCCTTTGGGTGTAGATTTTAAACGCAATATTCAGAATGCGTGGTGGAAAGAAATGACTCAACTTCACGACGATGTGGTTGGTCTTGATTCTGCAATTTTCCAGCATCACACAACATGGAAGGCTTCTGGCCACGTAGATCATTTTTCAGACCCAATGGTTGACTGTCTTGAATGTCAGGCCCGTCACCGTGCAGATAAATTGATTGAAGATTTTGTTGCCGCAAATCCAGACAAAGATCCTGGAAAACCTGTTGATACAATGACTCACGAAGAAATGAAGGCTTACATCGATGCAAACATTGACTGCCCTGCCTGCCATTCAAAAAACAAAAAATACACGGCTGTCCGCGAATTCAACCTCATGTTCAAAACATATCAGGGACCGATTGCCGATGAAAGTCATTTGATTTACCTTCGTCCAGAAACTTGCCAGGGAATTTTTACTGATTTTAAGAACATTGTGCAGTCAAACCGCATGAAAATTCCTTTTGGCGTTGCACAGGTTGGTAAATCTTTCCGAAACGAAATCATCTTTAAAAACTTTATCTTCCGCACCTGCGAATTTGAGCAGATGGAAATGGAATATTTCTGTAAACCTGGAACAGAAGACGAGACTTTTGAACGCTGGAGAAAAGAACGCTGGGCATTCTACCTAAAATACGGTATTGCAGAAAATCACTTGAAATGGCATCACCACGACAAACTTGCGCATTATGCAAAAGATGCTTACGACGTTACTTACAAATTCCCAATCGGCTTTGAAGAAGTTGAAGGCGTTCACTCAAGAACAGACTTTGACCTTTCTCAGCACCAGACATTTTCTAAAAAAGATATGTCTTACATCGATCAGGAAGACGGAAATAAAAAATATGTTCCTTATGTAATCGAAACTTCTGCTGGACTTAACCGCAACTTCCTCATGTTCTTGTGCGAAGCTTACGAAGAAGAAAATGTCGGAAAAGATGGAAAAGAAGATTACCGCACAGTTCTTCACCTCGATCCTCGCCTTGCTCCTGTTACAGTTGCTGTTCTTCCATTGATGAAAAAAGACGGACTTTCAGAAAAAGCAAAGGAAATTCAGCATCTTTTAAAAGAAGATTTTGTTACAGATTTCGATACTTCTGGTACAGTCGGAAAACGCTATCGCAGACAGGACGAAGTTGGAACTCCATTCTGTGTAACAGTTGATTACGACACAATTACCGAAAAGAAAGAAGACGGTTCTACAAATGAACTTTTTGACACCGTTACGGTTCGCTTCCGCGACTCAATGGAACAGGAAAGAGTAAAACTCTCTGACTTGCACGCTTTCCTTTTTAATGCAATTAAAAATTACAAACCTGTTGTAAGAGATTAAAAAAAATAGGCTGCCAGAAAAATATTTTTTTGAATTATGTTTTTCTGACAGTCTTTGTTTCTGTTTTTATGGATTATGTAGCCCTCGGAAAATCTAATCTTCTCGTAAGCCGAACTGCATTGGGAGCAATGGCTTTAGCAAATGTTTCTGACGATGAGCAGGCTTCTCAAATTATAAGTAGCGCTTATGAAGGGGGAATCAATTTTTTTGACACGTCACGGACAAGCGAAGAAAGCGAAAAACGCCTCGGAAGTGCCCTTCATGGGGCAATCAGAAAAGATATTTTTATGGCGACAAAAACAAGAGCCACTGATTGCGATGAACTTTCCCGCGATATTGAATTGAGTCTTGCTGCCTTAAAAACCGATTACATCGACCTTTATCAATTGGATAATCCTTCTTTTTTGCCAAAACTCGAAGGAGAAGATAAAATCGTCAAAAAACTTTTAAACCTGAAAAAACAAGGCATAATTCACCATATAGGAATTTGCACTGAAAATTTTGATATGGCGCGCAATTTATTGAATGACGACGGTCCCTGGGAAACTTTGCAATATCCTTTTAATCTTTTGTGTCCTCTCGAAGTTCAGAAACTCGTTCTCGACTGCCGCGAAAAAGATATCGGTTTTATTGCAATGCAGCCGTTGTGCGGAGGCGTTGTCCAAAATATTCCTCTTGCGCTGGGATTTTTTAGCCAGTTTGATTCTGCAGTTCCTGTTTGGGGCGTCAATAGTCAAGAAGAATTGCAACAGATTCTATATTTTACAGAAAACCCGCCTGTAATCGACGAAAAATTTGAGCAGGAACTCGAAAAAGCAAGATTCTTTTTTAATTAGTTCTAAATTCTTCTTTATTTTTGAATATTCATTGTTTTGAGCATGTCCTGAGTTTCCTGTTTGTTTAAAACCCGGACAATTTTGTTTTTGTCGTTGTCAGTTTGAATCGTAACTGGATTTCCAAAGGAATCTTTTTCGCCAAGAATGGAAACAATCGGGTTTCCTGGAGAATCTGGACTTGCGTCCGTAACCTGGGCAATTTTTCCGTTGACAAGGTAAACCCACGCTCCAATTGGAAAAAGCGAAAGAGAGTAGAGAAGTGCCTTAATTACAGTGTCGTCAAACTGTTTTCCTTCATTTTTAAGAATTTCGACCATGGCAGCATAAGAAGAGCGAGCCTGTCTAAAATGTCTTGGAGCGGTAATTGCTTCAAAAGTGCAGGCAACACCAATAATCTTTGCAAAAATGTCAATCTGGCTTCCTTCGAGGCGGCGAGGGTAGCCTGAACGGTTTTCGCGCTCATGATGTTCTAGAATTCCAAGTTGGATTTGAGTTGGAAAATTATTTTCTTTTACAATGTTAAAACCCAAAACCGCATGGGTTGCAAGTTTTTGTCTTTCTGATGTAGAAAGTCGTCTGTCTGTCATATAAAGCTGCGGAGGAAGACGGATTTGCCCAATTTCGTGCAGTATGCAGCAAACTCCCAAATCTACAATTTTGGAAAGAGAAAATCTAAGCTGAAGCGCAATTACAATCGCAATTACGGTCGAACGCATGCTGTGGCTTATAAGATAGTTTTTTGTAATTGTATCTTGAGAAGGCGTAATGCGCAGAACGTAGCGGCGGTTTTCTTTTATAAAAATGCACAGTTCTTTGACAGTATCTGAAAGTTCTGTGTAATTTAAAACTTTGTGAGTTGCATAGCGCGTATAGACAGCGGTTATATAATTCATGTATTCGTTATAAACAGTTTGAACAACGTCCATCCGCGATTTTTCATTGTTTGCAAGACTTATTTTTGCGTCTTTAATTGCTTTTTTTGCATTTTCGCCAATTTTCGGCTTTTTATCAGAATCGCCCAGTTCAAGATCGTCAATAGAAACGTTTTTAAAATCTTCAGGAGCTGTTTTTACAGGAGCAGAACTTTGTTCAACTCCCTGAGAGCCTTCCGAATAAACGATTTTAAATCCCCATTCAAGAAGCGTTTTTTTTAGCGAATCCGTAAACGGACACAAAGAGTTTAAAAGCAGAAAATTTTTATCAATTAAAAGGTCGCGGTTAAAAAATGAGTTGTCTTTTATTGTCGAAACTGAAAACGAATTCATACTAAAATTATCGGCAGAATTCAGCAGATTATTAAGTTTTTATTGGGTGGCTTTTTGTTCCGCTCCGCTTTACAAAAACCGGGCTGTCCGTGGCTGCGGCGTCTTTCGCGCCTCCGGTGCTATGCACACGCTTCGCGTCCACTCCCATCCCTGCCACAAAACAAAAAAAAGAGAAGAAAACTTTCACTTTTTCTTCTCTTTTTTACATGGAAAGCCGGTTATTCGGCGCGTCTTTTATTTTTACAGGGCGTCTGGATGTTTGAAAAGCCTAAAAAGGTTTTTCACGTCCTGTTATTTCAACCAAAGACATTTAGATTATCGTTCCTTTGTAAATCTGACTTTAGTTTTTTTTTAAGAAAATCATTTTTTTTTCAAAAAATGTTGATATTGGCGCACTGATTTCATCAATTCTTCGTATACAATTTTTGAACGTGCAAAAGTTGCGGAAATTTTGTCCTTTGGTAAATTTTCAGAACTGAAAATTTCGTTGAGTTTTGTTTCAGTCGGAAAAACAAGTGAGGCAATTTGTGTAAACTGAGAATTTCTCAGTTCAAAATCAGTTTGCTCAAGAAGTTTTATCGTCGTTTGAATTTTTTCTGTAGAAAGATTTTTGTCGGAAATTGTTTTTTCGCAGGTAAAAAATGCTTTTTTTGCAAGTGAATAAAGGTTTTCAAGACCAGTTTCGAGTTCTTTAAATACAGCGTTAAAATTCTGCAAAAGTTTTTGCTGTTCGCAGTCTGGTTTTTGAGATTTTTTTTCGGCTTCAAAAAACTGGTTGCGGAGGCTTATTTTTTCGTTCTGTTTGAGCAAGGTCTGGACATCCGCGCAGTAAAAACCTGGAATTTTAAGGGAATTTTTGCTGAGCGAAAAAGAGACTGTTTCTGGATATTTTTGAGCCTGGCTTTCAAACCACCAGGCAAACATCTTCATTTTCGAATCTGTAATGATTGTGTTTTTTTCGTAATCTTGTCCCAAAACTGGATTTGCCGCAAAAATTGAAGTTGAAAGCATTTTTTCGGCAGAACTCAATCTTGTGCTTGAAAGATGCGCTTTTTCTTCAAAAAGAGAGCCTCGGATATGTGTAATTTTTTTTGGATATCCCAGGTCGAGTCCTGCACAATAAATTTCTTTTGCGCCAGTTATCCTGCAAAAATCCCAGGCCGTTGTTGCAACTGAGCCACCGCTTCCAAGTTTTCCTTTTTGACCGAGTTTTTTTTCAAAATACTGGCCGAGCGGAAAAAGCGATGAGCACAAGACGGTTTTTCGGCAGTTAAAGCGGTAAACTGGCGGGCAGACGGCGGATTCTGTAATCAAAACGCTGGATTTGCTTTTTAGACCTGCTATGTGCCTGTAGGCGTAGTATTGCGGGTCTGTAAGGACAATAAAATCGGGTTCGAATCCTGCTTTTAGGCAGGTTCTTAAGGCTGTGTCGACAGCAACTGTCAGACAGCGTTTTTTTAATTCTTTTAAAAAAGGCAGAATTTCTGAAAGTCCAGGCCCCGCGGCAATCAAAAGGCAGGGCAGATCTGGCGGACAGGCATTTTTGTAAATGTTTATTCCATCCAAAACAGCCAAAAACTGCAGGTTAAAGCAGGAATTTCTTAGCCAGAGTTTTGAAAATTTTTCTAGCGTAGAAGTGTTTATTTTTTCTTTTTGCTGATTGCGCTTAAAAAGAGAATGAAGGGATTCAAAATATTCTTTTGAATGTTGTGTCTGCGCTTTGTTTTCTATAAGCGCCGTGTGCGAAAATTGCGCAGAATGTTCTGTAAGCGTAATTACGTCGTGGAGCTCTGCCTGCAAAAGAACAATCAATTTTTTGTGCTTAAACAAAGGTTCAAAATCTGTGTATTTTAAGGCTGCAAAAAAATATTCGGGGTTTGGTTCTACAATGATTATCGAGTCGTCAGGAAAATTTTTTGCCCATTCTAAAGGTGCGTAGCCAAGTCCCATCGAAAAAAAAACGGCGCATTCTGTCTGTTCGTTTTTTGCATTTTTGACGGCTGAAAAAGCTTCTTTTTTTGGCGCATACGACGAATGAAGAAAAATTCCTTTTTCTTTGGCGGTAAGTTCTCCGTTTTTTGAAAGAACAACTTGCCAAAAATCAAAATCAGGTTCTTTTTGTTCATTTAGAGGAAAAGTTTTTTCAAGCTGTTCTGCGAGAAAACAAAAACGAGTCTTAAAAAGAGAAATGTTTTTATTCCAAAAAGAGTTCAATTTCGGTGTCCTGTGTGAGCGGAACTCCAGGTTCAGGCGTCTGAGCTGTAACCCATCCTTCGCCGTTGATTTTAATTTTTAAATCAGAGCGGTTTAGCAATGGCAGAAGATTTCTTTTTGGAAGCCCCTTAAAATCCGGAACAGTTTTGTCAATTTGAATTTCCGCATCGTTTTGAATTTTTATAAGTCCTGAATGTGCAAGGCTCGCTGCTCCTCCACGACTCATTCCCAGATGGTCGATTATTACGCTTGCCGCTTCGCCGATAACAGGAGCGACAATTCGTCCAGCGTATGTCTCTCCTTTTGCTTTTTCAATTACAATATAGAGTATTACTTCCGGATTTTCGGTCGGAAAAATTGCAATACAGTTAGAGATAAAGTCTGTTTTTGAATATCCTCCGTTTACCGGATCGGCCATTTGTGCAGTTCCAGTTTTTACTCCGATTGAAATATCGCTCAAATTTGCTCTTGAGCCGGTTCCTGTCTGTGCGACAGTTTGCATACAACTCAAGATGTATTTTGAAGTCTGCTCGTTTATTATCTGCGGTTTAAAATTTGGAGAGTGGGTGTATTCTTCAATTCCGGCCTGGTTTGTAATTTTTTTGATTAAAGTAAGTTGAACTGGGATTCCGCCGTTTGCAATTGCAGTTGCGGCTTCGACCATTTGCAGCGCACTTACAGAAATCTCTTGTCCGATTGCAATTGTCGGTTTTGAGCGGGCAGACCAGAATCTGTCGCTGGTATTGCGGACTGCACCTGCTGTTTCTCCAGGAAGCTCTATTCCAGTTTTTGAACCAAAACCAAAATTTCTCAGTCTGGACAAAAATTGTTCGCTTTCAATTTTTTCAGACATTTGCGCCAAAGCATCGTTGCACGAAAATTTGAGCGCTTCTCTGGCGGTAATCCAGCCGTGGTGGTCAAGGCAGGTGATTTTTATTCTTTCGCCACTGGAAGTCTTTTTTTCATAAATGCCGTCGCAGTAAAAAGTATCATTTTCAGAAATCGCGCCCGAGTCGAAAAATGCCGCAATTGAAAAAATCTTGAAAACAGAGCCTGGTTCATAACTTTCGGTTGCCGGCAAATCTTTCATTTGGGCGGGAGTTGCCTTTGAATATTCATTTAAATCTGTCGACGGAAGCGAAATGTAAGAAATGATTTCTCCGGTTTTTGCTTCTGCTGCGACCATCATCAAACTTGCCGCATGAGTCCGTTCAATCGCATTTTGCGCAATTTTTTCCAGTTTAAACTGGAGGTTTGCATCAATCGTCAGATAAATATTTTTTCCTTCAACATCAATCGGGGCATCTGGATTTACAGGAGGCGAAAGCAGGTTTTGTTCAGTGTATTCAATTCCTGCAAGCCCAGTTCCGTCGCTTCCCATGTAGCCGATTACCTGGCCTGCAAGTTCCTTTTCCGGATAAATTCTCCCTGGAACTCTGTCAAACCTAACTGCCGAAAAAAGTCCGTTTTTGTCCGTAATTTCTTTTAAAATTTCATAATCGTTTTGGTCGATTTTTTTCTTGAGGTAAACAAAATTTGAATCTGCATTGGCAGAAATTGTGTTTGCTAGCTGATGCTCTTCAATTTTTAGAACTGGTGAAAAAAGTTTTACAAAATTTCCCAAATCTTTGATTGCAGAAGGCGTTACTCCGACATGATAAAAATTTGTCGGAACAGCGAGAGGTTTTCCATTTTTGTCTAAAATTGAGCCTCTCTGCACAAGCGGAGAATAAGTTTTTGTTTCTGGTGTTTTTTTTAAGGCAAGAACCGCATACTTGAAGAAAATATAACCTGTAAACAGAGCTATAACGATGCAAAATATCAAAACTCGCCTTTTGTTGAAGTATTCGTTCATTTGCATAAAACTTTTCCCAACACATTTTTTACGGAAACAAAACCGTAATCACGCGAATCAACCGAAACTTCATAATTGTCGCCGACCGCCAGAATATAACCTTCTGGAACCTGAGCTACGTCTTTCAGCCGCATATACTGGCTTTCTGTAAGCGGAATTTCATTGTCTCCAACTCTTACAGTATATATCGGATTTGATGAATATTCTAGTGACTGTCCTTCGCAGGCAACGCACCTTTTTACGACTATTTTGTTGTTATATAAATAAATGACAACATCACCAGCCTTAGGCTCCTTCCATTGAACTAAAAGCGAATTTGAGAAAGGCTTGATAATTCCGTAAGCGAGTTTGTTTACAACGACAGTCGATTTGTCGTGAATTGCGCTTTCCATGGAAGTTCCAGAAACGTGGAGAACTTCAACTGCAAAAAGTTTTATGATAAAACCAAAAAAAAGACCGCAGCAGGTTATAAAAATTATAGATTTATTTGTTGAGGATAAATTTGACTTAGACATCTTTTTTCTAATATAACGAATTTTACGTTCCGATAATAGACGTATGCAGATAATCAGTTATGTTGGCAGTGCTCCAAAATCGAGAAGTTCTGCCAGAACCAAAAGTTTACTTTTAAAATTCAGAAGAAAGGCTTTTAAGTTTTCGGAGTTTGAACATTCTAAAAAAGTTTTTTCAGGAGCACGCGTTGTTCCTGCTTTTTCTGTTTCCTCTGTAAATTTCAGGAGTTTGATTCGTCCTGCACGCTTAAAAAAAATCTGCATCTTTTTGTTGCTATGCCTTTTCGTTCCTTATTTTTCTGTAAAAATTTTAAACTATTCTCAGGCTTTTACGGGTCCTTTGGAAATGGGAGAAACTTTTTCGAGTGAAATTGAAAATTTAAATAGCGCAATGTCAAAATTCGCAATGGCTTCTTCAGAAGCAAGTTTTGACGAAAACGGAAATGTTCTTTCTGACGATGGAAAAATCCTTACGCCAAGTTCTGTAGGACTGGCAAAGGCGATTTCTTATCAGTCGTACAAGGTAAAGAGCGGAGATACAATCAGTTCAATTGCCTTAAAATTTGGCCTTACAAACATTTCGACTTTGATTTCTGTAAACGGAATAGACAATGTTCGGACTCTTATGGCAGGACAGAAAATCCGTATTCCAAATCAGGACGGAATTGTTTATACGATTTCAAAGGGTGATTCTTTAAATTTGCTTTCTGTAAAATATCATGTGAGTGTTGAAGAAATTCTTGATGCAAATGAACTTACAAATGGAATTCTTTCAATTGGCAAAGAACTTTTTATTCCTGGTGCGAGAATGGATTCTGCGTCTCTCAAAAAAGCTATGGGCGAACTTTTTATCTGTCCGATTTCCCAAAATTATAAAATTTCAAGTTATTTTGGCCATCGTGCTGATCCTTTTACTGGAGTTCCTTCAAACCACACTGGCGTTGACCTTGCCTGTCCGACTGGAACTCCTGTAAATGCCACAATGAGCGGAAAAATTGTTCAGCTTGGCTGGAGTAATATCTTTGGAAATTATGTTATAATCAATCACGGAAACGGTTATCAGACTCTTTACGGGCATATGTCAAAAATTTTATGCCGAAACGGTCAGTATGTGAGCCAGGGAACGAGAATTGGACTTGTTGGTTCAACAGGATATTCAACTGGACCGCATCTGCATTTTACGGTCTACAAAAATGGCCGTCTTGTTGATCCTTTGTCATTGCTGAAGAGGTAAAAAATGAAAGCGGTTTGTGTTTGCGGTTGCTGCGGAAGAACTATTGATAAAGAATTTCTTTATTGTCCATGGTGCGGTCAAGAAAAGATGCACGATAAAAAAGATTCATTTGAAGCGATATTCAAAAATCTTGAAGAAAAACAGGCGGAAGACAGAGCGAGACGCGTTGTTGCTCTTGAACAAAAACTTGACGCCCTTGACCGCGACCTTTCGATTCTGGCTCTGAGCGTGGAGATGGCCAAGTGAAAAACTTAAAAAAAATTTTGTCAGCCATTTTTTTTTCAATCTCATTTTGTGCTTTTTCAGAAATTTCATTTGAAAATCCGGAAATCAACTCTCAGGATAAAATTCTTTTTACAATAAAACAAAGTATTACTGGAAGCCCGTCTTATTCAACTGCTTTTTCTGCCGATGCAAAAACTCTTTTGCCTGCAAAAATTTTAACCTGCTATCCAGAAAAAATGGAATTGCTTTCAAAAGGTTCTGTCCTGCAAGTTCGAAACAGATGGGGAACCGCAAGGTATTCATTTTCGGATTCGACTCTTTCATGGACTTCCCGTGTGGATTCAATTCCGGAAACTGCGCAAATTTTAAGTCCGCAGATTGCAAGCCCAGACGGAAAATGGCTCTGCTACATAAAAAAAACTGGAATTGCAGAAGGTGAGTTGATTTTAAAAAACGCTTTGACTTTGCAAGAAACTGTTTTGGACAAGAATGCGCAACCTGATTACGAGAAAATTCCTGTAAAATGGAATTCGGACAGTTCTATTTTTGTGTACGAAAAAAACGGCAAAGTTTATTTTTGTGAACCGAAAGTCGCCTTTCAAAAAGTCCAGCTTGCCGAAAAATTTCGCTTAATCGGTCGCGGAAACATAAATTCTGTCTGCTGGGCAAATTCAAAAAATTTGATTTATATTTCACGCGATTTAATTTATAGAATCAGTTCAAATGAACTTTATACGAGAGGTCTTTATTCTTCCGTAATCGAACCAGGAACAGTCTGCGGTCGTCTTCCAGTAATTTTTGACGAAAAACACGATGAATTTTCTGTAAACTCAAAGGCTTCGGCGATTATTTTCATTCAATCTAAAAAAATCATAAATCTTTTTAAATTGAACGAGTCTGGCTTTGAATATGTAAATCCTGTCGTTTCTAAAACTGTGACTGGAGCAGGCGGAACCGTAACTGCTTTAAAAGTTTTTTGGACAAGCGACACAAAATGCGTCTTATGGTTCAACTTGCTTTCTTACGAAAATGGTGCGCAAATATCGGCATTTTACAGCCTTGGAAGTGATTTAAAATTTCTTTCTTCGACAGATTCTGTAATTGAGCCTCAGTTGTCGCCTGATGGAAAAAAAATTTGCTTTGCAAAGGAAAATTCTCTTTTTGTTTTTGATGCGAATACCTGGACAGAACTTGGGCATCTTTTTGGAGAAAAAATTGTTTCGTTTGTTTGGGGCACGGATTCTTCGGTTTATGCTGGCGGAGAATCTACCGTAAAAAAATGGCAGCTTGGTTCTGAAAACGAAAAATCCTCGGTGTTGTTTCTTTCCGCTGCGTCAAAAGTTTTTTGGAAATCTGACACCGTTGTTTTTGCCGCAGATGCCGTAAAAAAAGACGTCTTTTACGAATTTGATGAATTAAAGGGAATCTGGACAAAATCCAGCGAAACTCTTGCTGCTCCTTTTTGTTCTGTTCAAAACGGAAAATTCCGCGTTTATACAGGAAATGCCGTAAATTCAAATTTTAAAAACGCACTTTTTGTGCGCACTCTTTCCGGAAAAGCGGTCACAAACGCTTATTTTCCACAGACAATGGAAAAAAGACAGGTTCCTGCAAAAATAATTCTTGCAGTCGATGCTCTTGATGATGCTTCCGGTTTGAGCTCGATTCTTTACGTTTTAAAAAAATATAAAATTCCTGCAACATTTTTTATAAATGGAGAATTTATTCGCCGTTATCCAAAAGAAACCGTTCAGATTGCAAAAAGCGGTTATGAATGTGGCTCGATGTTCTTTACGGCATTGGATTTAACATCAAAAGATTTTGTTGTTGACGAAGATTTTGTCCGCCGTGGACTTGCACGCAACGAAGATGAATTTTTCCAGACGACAGAAAAAGAACTGAGCCTTTTGTGGCATGCTCCGTTTTATAAGGCAGATTCCGAAGTAAAAGAAGCCGGAAAAAACTGCGGATATTCTTATGTCGAAGCTGGCCGCTTTAGTTTGGACACAATCACGCTTGAAGAAGCAGCCCGCGGAAAGCCTGGTTATCTTTCGGCGTTGGAATTGGTTTCGTTTTTTGCTCAAAATCTGGAGGATGGTTCTGTAATTCCTGTAAGCACAGGTCTTTCAAAAGGTACAAGAAGCGACTGGCTTTATGAAAAACTTGATCTTCTTGTAAGCCTTCTTTTAAGCAATGGCTACGAATTTGTAACTTTTAACGAAAGATTTTAATCAGCGGATTCTCAGATATGCGAGTTTTCCCCAGAATTGTCCCCAAAGTCCCGCTTTTTGCGCGGTTCGGTCGGCAACGAGGGGTACAGTTTCTAGGACAGTGTTTCCGAGTTTGTACTGAATCTGTCCGTAAACGGCTCCAAGTTTTGTTCCACCGTAGATGCATTTTGGAAGTTGAATTTCGGCAGTAACGTTTTCAGCATCTTCTGCCGCAGTTTGAGAACTGATGTGTGGAACTGTAACCGCATTTGTCCATGCAGGAACAAGGTTTACGAATTTTGCTTTTGCTCCTGGGACTGCAACTGGATAATTTTTTTGAATTTTATTTTCTGGAATGAAGTCTGCAAATGAAGAAAAAGCCCATTCCATAAGAGTAGTTCCGTCTTTTACGCGGTAGAAATTTCCCTGTTTAGAGCCGGTTCCCGGTCCTTTCATCGTAACAGACAGAAATCTTACTCCGTTCCGTTTTGCCGTCAAAGCAAGATTATAGCCACTTTCGTAAATAAATCCTGTTTTTAGCCCGTCGCAACCTTCCATTTTTCCAAGAAGCGGATTTGTATTTCTCTGGAAAATTGCCGTCGAATCACCTTTTGCTTTTTGCCAGCTCGGAAGATTTTTTTCGAGAGGGTAGAGAATTTCTTTTGTGCTGTGATAATCTCTCAAGCTTTCTGGATAGCGGTTTATGTATATTCTACAGAATTCGGCAAGTTCGCGCGCAGTTGTAACATTTTTTTCTGAATAGCCACTAGGTTCTTCAAAGTGAGTGTGCGTCAGACCCAAAATTTTTGCTTCATAGTTCATTCTTGCAACAAAATCTTTAGTACTTCCAGAAATTTTATATGCCAGTGCAAGGGCAGCGTCGTTTCCAGAAGCCACAGCAAGTCCAGTCAAAAGTTCACGAACCGTAACAATCTGTCCCTGCCCCAAAAACATAAGGCTTGCGTCAGACGGCATGTTTATTGCCCAGCTGTTTTCTGGCGGAGCAACAAGTTCGTCCAGAGAAAGGTTTCCGTTCTCGATTTCCTTAAAAACAATGTACATTACAAAGAGCTTTGTAATCGAAGCCGGCGGAATAACCTCATCTGCATTTTTTTCAAAAAGAATACAACCGTTTTTTGCATCGACAAGAATCGCCGCCCCAGAAGCAACTTCCAAATCTGCTGCTACAATCGGATACGGAAGCGGTTTGAGCGATTCGCTGCGTTTTAAGGAATAGGTTTGGTTTAAAAAAGCATTTAAAGAAGCGCTTTGTTCTTCCGAAAGAGGCTTTACCTTATGCGTTTTAAAAAACGATGCCGACCACAAAAAAAAGATTGCTGTCAAAATGGCAAATAACAGAAAAGCCGTTCCCAAAACAGCAGAAATTTTTTTAGAATTTTTTGGATTTTTTTTGTCAGAATTGCGTTTTTTTAAATCAAAATCGGATAAGTCAACATTAGAAAATTTCATTTTTATATTTTACCGTAAATGTGGCAAAGTGGGCAAATGGGCTTTAAAATTTCAAAAAAAAGACTTCCGGTCATAAATTTTTAACCGGAAGTCTAAAAAAAATTCGGGCGGTTTAACGGGCTGTCCGTACTTCCGCTTTCGCTCCATCCTCCTCGGCTAAAGCCTGCGGTGGATTGCTACGCAAGTACTACCATCCCTACCGCAAAAAACTATTTTCCAAGACTATCCATTACGCTCTGTTCGTAGCGAGTCCAGTATTTGTCATAGCTTTCCATTTTTCCATCTTGATCAACGGTAAACATAATTTTTCCATCGTTGTTTTCGCCCATCGCATTTTTCGGATGGATAATGCTTGGTGCAAGTGCAGGAATTTCTTTTTTAATTTCTTTTGCAAATTCCCCTGCAATTACAAAACCGCCGAGTTTATTGTTGTGTGTCGAATCTCCAGCAAACATAAGTTCTTTTGCTTCAATTTTGTTTCCGCAGTCAGAATATGCTTTTTCGTATAGTTTTTTTGTAATTTCAAAACCGTCAATCAAAAGAATTTTCTTTTCTTTTGCAAGCTGGCGGACAGCTTCTACATAGGCGTTGTTTCTTGTAATCTGAGTTTTTGTCGAAGTGTCTTTTGAGTCGTGGTGAGGAGTGATTCTTCCTTTTCCGTCAAAGTACATTCGGCTTACAGGCGTTACGAGCACAGGAGTTGCCCCTGCTTCGAGCGCAACATTTACGTACTGCATAAGATACCATTTGTAAGTTCCGCCACAGTCATAAGAATAGAACGAATTTCCATATTTTTCAAAATAACTGTCTGGAGTGCGGACTTTTTTGCCTTCATGAATTGGATAAATTCCTTTTTTATTTGGTTCTCCAAGCGGAACATAGCGATCTTCTAGGTAGCCTGCTCCGTTTGAACAGTCATTGTGTCCAAACTGAATAAAAAGATAGTCGCCCTTTCCAATCTGCTGCCTTATTTTTTCCAGCGAACCTTCGTTTATAAAGTTGCGGCTTGAGCGTCCTCCGTTTGCGTAGTTCTGAACTTCAACGGCACCGTTAAAGAAGCACTGCAAGAATTCTCCCCAGGCACCTTCGTTTCTTGTCTGACCGTTGTTCCACATTCCGAGCGCAGAATAATCTTTACAAGTCGAGTCAGAAGCAAGGAAAACATTTACCTTTCCTTCTGCACGCGGACGGACTGCCGTTGCTTTAGAAGGAATTGCATAGCCTTCGTTAATTTTTTTGTCCAGTTCAACAGTTACAGTTTTTCCAGCTTTGCCTGAATGGTTCATTGGAGTAATTACAGCTTTTAAGTTGAATCCGGAATCTGCTCTTGAAATAAGATAGGTTTTGTCGGCAAAACCAGTACTCTGTTTTATGAGCGTGTCTTTTTTATCTTTTGTCCTAAACCACTGAATCAGAGAACAGTCTTCTCCTGAACCGTTAAATTCGTAGTGAAGGGTGATTGTGTGTCCAGGATAAGGTGTATTTATGTCATCATCTGTTGTAAAACTTGCTTTTTTTATTTTTACATCAGACGACTTTGGAGCAGAATAAGATACAGGTGTCCAGCCGATAAAATAATTTGAAGGACTGTAAGCTCCAGCATCTGCAATGATTTTTCCGCCATCGCGGTGGCTTACATCAACGCCTGCATTGTCCCACATTGAATTATATTCAAAGAAATTTGCATTTTTAGGTTTGTTTCCGCTCATGCTTGTCCAGCCCTGCGGATTTATAATTCCTTCGTATGCAAAAATCGTATTTACAAATGCAACACTTGCCTTTGGTCCCCATGGTCTTCCAAAGTAGCCTGGAGACTGCATATTGTTTTGGTCTGCATTGATTACGCAGTTATAGAACAGATAGCCTTTTTCTTTTGCGTTGCGGGCTGCGGTTAAATATCCGCTGTTTTTTGAATCAGAATATCCTGCCCAAACAATTTGACAGTTTTCAAAAACAACATCTCCGTCACCAAAAATAAAGTCGGTATTGCCTTCAATATAGCAGTTTTTGTAATACTGTCTTGAATCTGCTCCTGTGTAGAGAGTATCCTGAGAACCAAGGAATTTACAGTTTACAAATTCAGCCTGATCTGCTTCTGTGCAGATTGCTGCCGCACGCTCTGTCGCTGTCTTTGACTGAACATCGGAATTGAGCTTTCTTACAAATGCGATTGTAGTTCCGTCTGGTTCTACACCGTCCTTTAATTCTTCGGCGGTAACATATTTGTTAAACGAAGTTTCAAAAGTGATTCCTTCTGCGCGGAAAAATTTAGCATCTTTTTTTACGTAAGTTGCAACTCCCCATTTTGCTACGCTTTTCTTTTCAAATTTGTCATAGGCTCTCTCTTCATCGTAGTAGCCGTTTAAATCTGCCGAGTAATAATTGTAACCGATTCCATAATACCAGGTGAGTTTTACTTCCTGGGCTGGAGTGTCATTTTTCAGGGTAATGTACGGAGTGTCGATTATAACTTGGTCGCGGTAAATTCCTGGAGCAATATGAATTGTAATTCTGTCGGCTTCTGATTTTGGAGCCATTGCATGAGCGGCTTTTACAGCCTGTTTTACAGATGAATAGTCCTGTTTTTTGCCTCCAACGTAAATGTCTTTTTTGAGAGGAATTTGATTTACTGTTTTGTCTTTTGCGCTCATCAAAATATCTTTTGTTACGTTTGAGCCGGAAACCGAGATGTGATTCATTGTCGCAGTTTTTTCAGTTTCGCACAAAACTTCGTAATTTCCGTCGCGGAGTTTTGTTCCGTAAATTCCGTTTGCGGCCGCTCCAGCATAAGTGTAGCCGTCTTCAAGATTTTTGAACGAAATCGAAGAAGGCATGATTGAAGTGTCGCCGATGAATTTTCCGTTTACGTTGTAAACCGGCTTTAATTCAACTTGAATATCCTTTGTAAAAGCAGCAGTTCCTTCAAAAACTGTGTCTTTTGCTACTGTGTAATCGTTTGCGCCTTCGAGAGAGACTGCGTATTGAACGGCAGGCTCAAGTTCGCCCTTAAAAGAAAACTCTCCGTTTGTATTCTGAATTTCGATTTCTATTGGAAGATAAAGAGAAGTTGCTGGAGGAGTCATTACGATTTTTGCAGATGATGAAGAAAAATCTTTTGCAAAACCGCTGATTTTTCCGTCGACAATGTAAGTTTTCATTTCTGAAGCGGTAAGATCCTTTTTGAGGGAAGCCTGCGCATCCTCAGAAATTGAAATATGTTTTGTGTCTGCCGAAATCCCAAATCCTTTAACGCCTTCCAAAACCGCCGTAAATGTAAATCCTGCTGGAAGTCGTGTTGTGTAGCTTCCTCCAGAAATTGTTGCTGGAAGTTGCTGTTTTGTTTCTGAAACAACAAATTTTAATTCGCCTTTTGAAGGAAGTCCTTTGATTGAACCGTTTACATTTACGCCAGAAGTGCGCGTAATGCGGTAATAAACCGGTTTTGCGCTTGTCGCTTCGCAGTAAACTTTATAAGAGCCGTCGGAAATTGCAATATAAGACCAGCGTTTTGATTCTCCGTTGAGCCAGGCAGATTCATCTTGAATTCCGTTTTTTTCGCCAGATTCGTTTACAGATGCAAAGTGAATTTTATCTTCTGAACCGTTTGAAGCCCGTCCGTAAAAAGTAACGATATCGCCAGCCTTTACGTTTTTTAAGAGCAGGTAGCGCCTGGCTTCTCCGCCTTTTCCGTTGCAGTAATAAATTCCGTCAGAAATGTAGCCGTCGCTAAATTCAAAAGAAGAATAGCCTTGGGTTCCGTAATTTTTTGAACCATTGTAATAGGCACGGTCATTTTTGTCGGTTTTTAAAGTAAGATCGCCAAAGGTGTATTCCCCAGCTTCGAATTTTCCGTCTGCGGCAAGTCCCGAAAGATTGTCCAAATCGGAAATTTTAATGTGATTGACGGCATTTTTTTCTTCAACGCCACCAAAATCCCAGACATCAACTTTGCGAGTCTGGGCAGATACCGAAACAGCTGCAAAAAAAGCCAGAACCGTTGCGGCAATTATGAAACATTTTTTCATAATAACTCCCAATTTTTTATAAAAAATTTGCACTATAATTGTAACAGTGTTTTTATAAAAGTGTAGTGAGAATTATGATGAATTTTTGAAAAAAACGGTGGAACTTATATTCTTCCGGCTTGGTTTTGCAAGAATAAATCACATAGAGTGACAGCCGTCATAGCTTCGATTACAGGAACAATTCTCGGGCAAAGACAGACATCGTGGCGTCCTTCGATTTTGAGGTCTTCGTTATGAAATTTGCCGTTTTCGTCAACAGAAACAGTTTGCTGTTCTTTAAAAATAGAAGGAACTGGTTTTACGGCAACTCTGAAGAAAATTTCGTTTCCGTTGGAAATACCGCCTAAAACTCCGCCAGCATTGTTTGTTAAAAATTCAACCTTTGAGCCATCAGAAGCTGCGCGCATAATGTCGTTATTTGTGCTTCCTGTTAAATCGGCGGCTTCAAACCCTGCGCCAAATTCAATTCCTTTAACTGCGCCTATGCTTAAAATTGCGTGTGCCAAAAGCGCATCAAGCTTGTCAAAAACACATTCTCCCAAACCTGCTGGAAGTCCTGTTACACGGCAGGCGATTATTCCGCCGACAGAATCTCCGTTTTTGCGGAGTTCTTCGATTTTTTCGTTCATTTTGGCCGCTGCGTCGTTGTCCGGGGCGCGAAGCGCATTCTGTTCAATCTGCGAAAAATCTGTTTTTTGAATGTTGATTCCAGCCGCACGCTGAGTGTAAGCGGTAATTTTTATTTGCGGACAGAAGTGTTCAAGCACCTGTCTTGCAACTTCTCCTGCGGCGACACGGACAGCGGTTTCTCTTCCAGAGCTTCGTCCGCCTCCACGGTAATCTCTAAAACCGTATTTTAAAAAATATGATAAATCTGCGTGTCCTGGTCTAAATGTATTTGCAAGGTTTGAATAGTCCTTTGAATGCTGGCTTTCGTTGCGGATTATAAAGCCTATGGAAGTTCCTTCTGATTTTTCTTCAAAAACACCGCTTAAAATTTCTATTTTGTCGGATTCTTTCCTAGCGGTAACAGAAGCGTTTGCCTGACCGCCTGCATTTTGTCCTGGTTTGCGCCTGTCGAGCGCCGCCTGAATTTTTGTCTGGTCGATTTTTATTCCTGCTGGAACTCCATCGAGTATTCCACCGAGTGCGGAACCGTGGCTTTCGCCAAAAGTTGTGATTTTGAAAATTTTACCAAAAGTGTTTCCAGACATATTTTTTTGCTCCAAATTTTATTTCGTAAGAATAGCATAATTGAAGATTTTGGGCAAAGAAAAAAATAATAAAGCACACGAGTGGCCTTATAGCCCGGCTTGTAACCCCAGAGTTGCCTTAAGGCAATGAGCGGTTAGCGAAGGGTGGAAAGCCGGTTAGAGAGAAGGTGTGCTCCAAAAATAAAAAAAAACGGCACCTGAAAATTCAGATGCCATTGTGTTAAATATTAAAGAGGGATGTTTCCATGTTTTTTGAGAGGTTTGTCCGAAACGCTTTTATTTTCGAGAAGTTCAAAACTGCTTAAGATTCGGGCGCGGGTTTCCTGTGGTTCGATTACGGCACTGATATAGTCGCGCTGAGCGGCAATTGTCGGTGTCATAAATGTTGCACGGTATTCCTTACCTTTTTCCTGTACGAGCTGGGCATTGTTCGGATCTTTTAATTCCTTTGCATAAAGGATACCAATTGCTCCTTCTGCTCCCATTACTGCAATTTCTGCTTTTGGCCAGGCGTAAACAAAGTCTGCACCGAGGTGTTTTGAACACATTGCAATGTATGCTCCACCGTAAGCCTTGCGGGTGATTACTGTAACTTTTGGAACTGAAGCTTCTGCATAAGCATAGAGAATTTTTGCTCCGTGGCGGATAATTCCCTTCTGTTCTTCTTGTGGTCCTGGGATAAAGCCTGGAACGTCAACAAAGGTCAAAAGTGGAATGTCGTAAGCGTCGCAATATCGGACATGGCGTGCAATTTTGTCGGAAGCGTCGCAGTTCAATACTCCGCCAAAGTTTCCCGGATTGTTTGCAACTACGCCGACTGTCTTGCCTTCGATTTTTGCAAAGCCTACAACTGCGTTTCCTGCAAATTCTTCTGTTGATTCAAAGAAACTGTCATCGTCTACAACGCGGTTGATTACTTCGCGGATGTCGTAGCCTTTTGTGCTTGTTTCTGGAAGAACTGAGTCGAGTTCAGCAGATTTTTTTTCTGTATATTTAAAGTCAACTTTTTTACCGAAAAGAGCCTTCTTTTCTTTTGGTTCAAAAGGAGTTTTATCGCCGTAATAGTGAGGAATATAATCGAGGAGTTTGCGTACTTTTTCGATACATTCTGCTTCTGTCGGGCAACGGTAGTGTGCAACGCCTGATTTTTGAGAGTGAATTGCAGCGCCACCAAGGTCTTCGGATGTAATGTCCATAAACATTACCTGTTTTACAACTTTTGGTCCTGTAATGTACATTTCAGAAATTTTATCAACTGTAAAAATAAAGTCTGTAAGTCCTGGAGAATAAACTGCGCCACCAGCACAAGGTCCTGCAATTACAGAAATCTGCGGAATTACGCCACTTGCGCGTACGTTCTGACGGAAAATTTCGCCGTAACCGCAAAGAGCGTCAACACCTTCCTGGATACGAGCACCGCCCGAATCATTGAGTCCGATTACAGGACAGCGACATTCAATTGCCTTTGCAATGAGCTCTGCAATTTTCTGACCGTGGACTTTTCCTAAAGAACCGCCTTGTACCGTAAAATCCTGTGCATAAACTGCAACTTTTTTTCCGTTTACTTTTCCAAAGCCTGTGATTACACCGTCATAAGGAATTGTTTTTTTATCCATTCCAAAACTTGTGCACTGATGCTGAGCATCTGCATAAATTTCCATAAAACTGTCTTTGTCGCAAAGAAGGTTGATTCTTTCAATTGCGTGAAGTTTTCCTTTTGCGTGCTGTTTTTCAAGATTGTAGTCAAAAGCCATCTTAATGCCTCGTTTTGTTAATTTCTAATTAGGAGAATACGACATTTTGTCAATAAATGTCAATATGACAAAAAGACTGAAAATGTCATTTTAAGAGAAAGAACAGAATGTTTGTAATTTTACTCAAACTCTTTTGCAGCCGAACTGTTATATTTTTTTATCATATACGGAACTTCGTCTTTTAGATCTATTTCTGATGGCACAAAGTCGTATTTTTGGCGAAGAAGCTCTGCCGCCTTTTTTACGTCTTTTCCAGTTTTTTCAAGACAGTCCAGATAGTCTTTTTTGTAATTTTTTACGCTATAGGAATTCCGGAATGTTTTTCCAGTTCCGCTGATTTTTCTTACAATCCAACGCTTTCCGTTCCACACAAGATTGACATTTTCTGTCGTCGCCAAAACCGTGATTATCGGTTCTCCTTCGTTGTAAATCAAATTGTAGCTTACTTCGTGGCTTATTTCGTCGCCTTTTTTTAAGGTTTTGCCGTTTTCTTCTTTGAGCGGAGTTTTTTTGTCTTTTCTTTTTGGATAATCAAAATTTGAAGAAGTTTGAATTCCATCGACCGTCAAATTTGTAATTCCGTATTGCCAAAAATCAGTCTTCCCTCTAAAAAACAGCCAGCCGGCAGGAGTTAAGGTTCCGTCTTTTTCGTCCATTGCAAGTCTCTGTTTGTTCGTAACGTAAAAACCCGAAACCTGCTGAATAAGGCTTTTTGCTTCTTTTCCTTTTGCAATTTCCTGAATAATCGTAACGTCAGCCTTGTGAATTCCTGTCAAAAGAGTCTGCACTGTCTGTTCGGATGTAAGTCCAATGCTTGTTGCAAGTTTTTGATTTTCTTTATTAAAACTGAACGCAACTGAAAAGCCTGCAATTACCGCCAAAACGCTTCCCCAAATTTTTTTTGAATTTCTTCGATAAAAACGTCCGAAATTTATTTTTTTTGCCTGTTTTTTTATGAATTCGCTGCGCCGCTCTAAAAATTTCTGGTCGTCTTGATTTTGAGAAAATCCAGACTTAAAAAAATCTTCCAAAAGTTTTGAATTAAACTCCATGGCTTTTTTTAGAATTTCAATGCGCTTTTTTTCGGTTTTTTCGTTTACAAAACGGCGCTCGCCAGGAATAATCCGTTTTTTTCTTTTTACGCAAAGCCCGGCATCCACCGACAACGCAAGTTTTTCGTTTACGACAGGAATTTCGTATTCAACAGGAATAAAATTCGAATCCGTAATATCCGCCTGTCTTTTTTCTAAATTTTCCTGACAAAAAGCATATTTTTTTGTGATTGCCCGGTAAGCGAGGGCGGCCCTTGTAAAAATCGCCGCTTCCAGACCTTCAAGTCCGCGGTGAACAAAAATCCCCTGAAACTTTCCATAATCTTTTGAATTTTCTGCACAACGCTCAAAAAGATTTCCAGGAAGGACAACCGCCCAAAAACTTCCATTTTCCTGTTTTTCAGAAACCAGAATTCCCTGTGCGCCCGGAAAAATCGTCAGTTTTTTTGTTTCGTCTTCATTTTGATTTTCACCAAAACCTGCATTTTTGAGAATTTCGTCCATCGTCTTAAAACCCGCAATAATTTTTTCGTTGCAGTTTTCTTTGTCCACGGTTTGTTTTTGGTCTTCAAAAATCCTAAAAAGCGGCTCAAAAACCAATTTGCCTTCGCCTGGCATTTTTCCTTCAAATGCGACAGACTTGTCTTCAAGAATTTTAATGGAATCAAAATTCCATTTTTTTAAAAAAATCTGTTCGTCAGCACAAATTTCTGCTACAAAACCGTCTTCTGCCAAAAGTTTTTCCAAATCAGTGCGCGCAAAACTCTGTTCAGCCAAAAATGAACGTAAAAAAAATTTATCTTCTTCAAAAAAAATGCAATCCATACAACCAATTTATTTATATTGAAGATAAAAGTAAAGTCAAAAATTTTATGGGCGGTCAGTCAAGAGCCTAAAACTCTTGACTGTCGCTATGTCCGCAACTTGCTGCGCGCGGTCCTCACTTTGTTCGGACTGCCTCCGGCATTGCTCCCAGCGCTACCGCATCCGCCTAAAAAAGTTCCTTTAGATTTTCT
>NZ_DAVZIU010000015.1:0-54807 GCF_052273165.1 Treponema berlinense
GTGGTAGCGAAGCGGAATCCCGCCAATACTCTTGAGGCAGCGGAAAACGCTGCCGGCGTAAAATAAACGAGAATTGCGAAGCAATTGTCGGCGGGTTCCGTTTTGCGGAACCAGCGCTTGCACTAGCGATGTGCAGGGCGCGCAGCGTGGGGCTGTCTTAAAAATAAAAGACTGTCTTAAAACCGTTCTTGGTTTTTGAGGAGTTTTTTACAGCCCCATGGAGCGGAAGTGGAACCCGGAACGTAGCGACCGGCTCTGCCGGTAGTGCCCGAATAAAAAATTATGGTAAAAAAAATGATTGATGTTCAAAACTCGCCTGACACCAGGGAAGTGCCGTTACAGAAAGTTGGTGTAAAAAATGTAAAATATCCTGTCCAGGTGTTGGATAAAAACAACAAAGTGCAGAATACAACTGCCTGTGTGAATCTTTTTGTTAATTTGCCGCACGATTTTAAGGGCACTCACATGAGCCGGTTCATAGAAGTTTTCCATAAATATCATTCTGATATTTCGATGAAGAGTTTTTTGGAAATGCTCGAAGAAATTCGTGAAAAACTTGATGCACAGAGGGCTTTTGGAAGGATAAGTTTTCCGTACTTTATTGAAAAAAAAGCTCCTGTAAGTGGTGCAAGCGGTTTTATCCAGTACAATTGCACTTACGAAGGCGAAAGCGAGATGCTGGAAAAAGAAGTGGATTCTAAATTTTTTGTTGGAATTGAAGTTCCTGTGGCAACTTTGTGTCCTTGTAGCAAGGCGATAAGCGAATTTGGTGCTCATAACCAGCGCGGTTGCGTAAAAGTAAAAGTTTTGTATTCGGATTTTTTTTGGATTGAAGACATTATCGAAATGATTGAAAATTGCGCTTCGACACCGCTTTATTCTGTTTTGAAACGTCAGGATGAAAAATTTGTGACCGAACATGCTTACGAAAATCCGCGTTTTGTAGAAGATATGGTTCGGGAAGTTTATCTTGGACTTAAAAAAATGGGATTTGCATGGTTTAAGGTGGAATGCACGAATTACGAAAGTATTCATTTTCATGACGCTTATGCTTGTGCAGAATTTGGAAACTGCTGATTAAAAATAAAAATTACTTTTTGGAAGAAAATACGTGGTTTTGAGTGTTTTTTATGCGCCCTGCCACGTTTTTTTTTAGTATTCTCAAGTTGATGAAAATTTACTAAAATAATTAAGATTATGACTTATTTTTTTGAAACTTATGGATGTGAAATGAATATTGCGGAATCTGCCGCGATTGAACAACTTTTTATTAGCCGAGGCTGGTCGAAGGCGGAGGAGCCGGAACTTGCGGACATGGTTGTTATAAATACTTGTTCTGTGCGTGGTTCTGCCGAAAATCGTATTTTTGGCCGGCTCGGCTATTATTCTGGCGTAAAAAAAATTCGTCACAAAGAGCCTGGCGCTAAAACCCGCCTTGAAGAAATGCAGAAAGCCGTTGATTTTGTTGAAAAAAATGGTGTTGTCCCGTTTTATGTTGTCTTGATGGGGTGTATGGCCGAGCGTCTTTTGGACAGCGTTAAAAAAGATTTTCCTGTTATTGATTTTGTTGTAGGAACTTTTGGAAAAAGCAAATTTGGCGACATAATTTCTGCTGCGGAAGAACATAAAAAAGGTTTTAAAATTGAAGAAGATTCTGAATATACTTTCCCAAAAATCAGTTATGAAGAACAGGCGTTTAGCACCTTTGTTCCTATTATGCACGGATGCAACAATTTTTGTACTTACTGCATTGTTCCGTATGTGCGCGGACGTGAAGTGAGCCGACCGGTTGAACAGATTCTTTCGGAAATTGATTTTCTTTCCAAACGCAACGTAAAAGAGATTACGCTTTTGGGACAGAATGTAAACGCTTATCGTTGCAAAGACGAGTCCGTAGAAGGCGGAGAGTTGAATTTTCCTAAATTGCTCAAAAAAATCAGCACTCATCTTGACGAAACATCTTCTTCTATTCGATGGATTCGCTTTGAATCTTCAAATCCGAACGATTTTAGCAATGAATTGATTGAGATGATTGCGAACGACAGACATGTCTGCCATGGTTTTCATATTGCCGCCCAGCACGGAAACAACGAAATTTTGCGGAGAATGAACCGAAAAAACACCCGCGAAGAATTCTTAGCTCTTGTAAAAAAACTGCGCAGTGCCATGCCGGACGTTGAACTTATTACGGACTTAATGGTTGGATTCCCAGGCGAAACGGAAGAGCAGTTTGAAGACATTCTTTCATTTATGAACGAAATAAAATTTGAAAGCGCGTTTATGTACTATTATAATCCAAGAGAAGGAACTCCAGCTGCAAGTTTTGAAAATCAGATTGATGTTGCCGTAAAAAAAGAACGCTTAAAAAAAGTGATTGACCTTCAGTTAAAGCATACGACGGAAGTTATGAGTGGCCGCGTTGGAAAGACCGTAACTGTTCTTGCTGATATTGTGAGTCGCGACGACGAAAATGAACTTTTGGGCAAAACAGAGCAAAATGAGAGAGTCGCCTTCAAAGCCGATAAAAAACTGATAGGCTCATTTGTAACGGTAAAATTGACAGCTTTGAACGGGAATACGTTTAAGGGAATTATGATAAATTAGGGAATTAAAAGTTTGCGTTGCAAACTTTTTTACATGGAGGAAAAATATGCCTTTAAAATTGATTGGAACGATAATTCTTCTTGTAATCGTAACGATTTTTTGCGGTTTTAATCTTGAAGATGCGAATAAATGCGACGTAAACCTTATTTTTTATAATTTTCATAACGTGCCTGTTTTTTTGACGGTACTTGCATCATTTTTGGCAGGAATTGTCGTAATGTTGCCTTTTGCCCTGTTCAAAAAGAAAATGTCAAAAACAGAAATTTCGCAGGCGGCGCAAAAAATAAACGAAAAGGAAACAAAAAAAGCTGAAAAACAAAAATCGCTTGCCGAAAAAGCTGAAAAAAAAGCGCAACACGAAGAAGAAAAGACTATTTTTGATTTTAAAATCCGTCGTCCAATCGAAAAAAAATCTGCAAAACCAAAAGAAGTTGCAAAAGACGACAGTAGCGTGAATTCTGTTCCAAAACCTGCTGGAGAAACCGATAACGGCAAGACAGAAAAATAATTTTCCAGTGACCTGAAAAACTGTTTGTGAGGAAAGTTATGAAGCGTTTTTTTACAGTATTTTTTATTTTTAACCTCGTTTTTTTTGTTTTTGCCCAGAATTCAAATACTGCAAGAAAAATTGCTGAAGAGGCGGCTCGCAAAGAAACTCTCGAGCAGTCTGTCATCTATCTTAAAAAAAATGTTCCGGAATTGCACAATCTTGCAGAAAAACGTTCGGGCTATGCTTTTTTGGCCGGCGTTTTGGAGCAGAGCGGAAATTTTCAAGAAGCGATGAATTTTTATGTTCAAGCGGCGGCAATTGCTGCAGGCGATGCCGAAGGAATGCAGAAAAAATCGAGCGAACAGCTGGTTCTTGACGCGGTGCGTTGTGCCTTGAGCGCAGGAGATTGGGCGACTGCTCAAAATTATCTTAATTCTGCTGTCCGGAATTCTTCTGATTCTGAAATCATCGCTTTTATAAAACTTTATGAACAGTGGAGCATTTTATGCCAGGCAAAAACTTCTTTTGAGCTTACTGAACCTGTTGCAATTCTAAAAACTTATTCGACCCTACCTTCGATGAAATTCGTTCAGCCTCAGGTTTTGCTTACTTTATGGCACATAACTGGGGAAGAAACTTATTCTGCTCAATTAAAAAAATCTTTTCCTAGAAGTCTTGAATCGGCAATTGTAAAAGGTGAAATTCAGACTTTGCCGGCTCCGTTTTGGTATTTTGTTCCGAGAAAAACAGATTCTGTTCCAGAAATTGCAAGTGTTCAGAGTTCTGAAACGGAAATTCAGTCAAAAAATGAGAATTCAGAAAAAAACGAAGACGATTCAAAAAATGAAAAAATTCTTCGTCAGCAACTTGGACTTTTTAAGGACAAGGCGAATGCAGAAGGTTTGGTTTTAAAATTGAAAGAAAAAGGTTTTTCTTCTCATATTACCGAAGAAATACGTCCGAGCGGAACAAAATATTATCTTGTTGTGGTTGATGAAAATAAGTCAGGCTCAATTGGAAACGAATTGCGCAATGCTGGTTTTGAATGTTATCCGATTTTTGAATAAAGTTTCGGCGAAAGATGAATAGTTTGAAAAAAAATATTTTAAAAAAAAGTCGCTGCGTGATTTTCGGGGCTGCAAAAATTCAAGATTATGAGCAGATAAAAAAAAATTTGCTTCCTGATGATTTTTTTGTTTTTTGTGACGGTGGTCTTGTTCATTCAAAAGAACTGAAAATTGAGCCTGATTTAATTGTCGGAGATTTTGATTCTTTTGAAAAACCTGATACAAGTTCTGAAACAATTGTCCTTCCGTGTGAAAAAGATGATACGGATTCTTTTTTTGCCGTAAAAGAAGCGTTTGGACGAGGTTTTAGAAATTTTATGCTCGTTGGGATGATCGGTGGACGGTTTGATCATTCTATGGTCAACGTTTCTGCGCTTATCTGGCTTTTTGAGCGGAAGTGTAGTGCTTTTGTCCTCGATGATTTTTCAAAAATGCAGATTGTTGGAAAAAATCCCGTTTTTGTAAATAAAAAGTGCAGTTATTTTTCGATTATTCCTGTTTGCGGAAAAGTAAAAGGGGTGAATATTTTTGGCGCAAAATATCCGTTAAAAAATGGAAAAGTAAGTCCAAAATACATTTACACGACGAGCAATGAAGCTTTGCCAAAGCAAACCGCACAGGTAAGTGTAAAAAAAGGAATTGTCCTGCTCGTTGAAGTATTTTCAGAATAATTTATTGAGTATATTTTATAATTTTTGAATTATTTTTTATACCTTTTTTATTGAGTTTGAATCATTCTCTGAAAAGTGATATACTGAATAGAATTATAAATCATATTTTTACATGGAGACATTAGGATAGAAAAATGGAAAAAAAAGTAAATTTTAGAAAATTTTTGCCAAACTATTTTTCGTTTTTTGTAAATGGTTCAGTCGTTTTGATTGTCGGCGCAATCTTGCCCTATGTAATTGATGAAGCAAAAATCAATTTTGCGCTTGCAGGTTCTTTGCTTTCGTTTTTTGCAATCGGAAATTTTCTTGCAAGTTTTCTAAATCCTTTTTTGACTAAACTTGTGGGAAGAAAAATTTCGATATTCATAACTTCGCTTTTTATGCCGTTGTCGCTTTTGGGACTTTCTTTTTTGCCACATGTTTCTGTAATGCTTTTGCTTTTTATTCTTCTTGGAATAAGTCGTGGCTGTTACAGCGTTATAAACAATGCTTACATCAATGAAAATTCCGACGGGACTCCAGTTGCGCTTAATATTTTGCATATGGTTTTTGCAATCGGTGCATTTTTGGCTCCAATGGTAATGTCTTTGTTCTTTAAGTTTGATTTTACTTGGCGCGCAATTGTTTACACCCTTGCCATTGCTTCGTTCTGTTCTGCGCTTTATATGCTGACCTTGGATTTGTCTCCAAAAACTGTTGCTACTGAAAAAACAGAAAGAGAAAGCCTTGCAAAAAAATCTCCGTTCTGGAAGCAACCTCTTTTTTATCTTTCGGGGTTTTTGCTATTTTTCTATCTGGGACTTGAAAACTGCGTAAACGGTTGGTTTGTAACATATTTTAAAAATACAGGAATTATGTCGCCGGCATTTGCAAATTCTTTGGTTTCTTTTACCTGGCTTGCAGTTTTGTTTGGACGGCTTTTGACGGCCTATGTTTCGAGAAAAGTAAAAAAACAGAATATAATTCTATTTGACTGCATTATAACTGCCATTTTCTTTATTCTTTTGATTTCGACAAAGAATTTGGGAATTATTACTTTTGCGATTATCGGACTTGGTCTGTTCTTTGCAGGAATTTATCCGACCACAGTTTCCAATGCTTCTGATGCAATTGTAGGTTCTGACCTTGGAACTTCTATGCTTTTGGCAATCGCTGCTCTTGGAGGAATTATAACTCCTCAGATTGTTGGAATCGTAGCCGATAAAATCGGACTTGTAGGAGCAATTTGCATTCTTTTGGTAAATGCTTCGGTAATGATTGTTATTTCTGTCATAAACTTTTTGTTAAAAAGAAAGTCTGAACGGCTTGAAAAATAATTTTGTAAGTTGAACTGAAAAAGCGGTTTATTGTATAAACCGCTTTTTTTATGTAAAATTAAGGTGAATTTTGGTAAATTCCTGCTTTTGTGGCAGGGGCTGTAAGGGACGCAAAGCGTGTGTTTTTGCGCAGCAAAAATACTGGAGGCGCCGAGACGCCGTAACCCTGAAAGACCCGGTTTTTGCAAAGCAAAAAGCCACCCGAATAAACGGTGGAAGATATATATATTTTTTTCTAGGAACGAAAAATGTCAGAAAGAAACATTTCAGAACTCTGCCATTGGGCTGACCAGCAGGCAGAAAGAATTATCAAGCAGAAAGGCGAACTTGACCTTTATACCTGCGCTTCGGGAATTACTCCGTCGGGAACTGTTCATATTGGAAACTTCCGCGAAATTATTACTGTTGATTTGATTGTCCGCGCTCTCCGCGACCGTGGCAAGAATGTGCGTTTTATCTATTCTTGGGACGACTACGATGTGTTTAGAAAAGTTCCAGGAAATATGCCTAAACCAGAAGTTCTGGAAAAATATTTGCGCTATCCAATTACTATGGTTCCTGATACTTTTGAACGTGACGAAAATTATGCGCGCCATCACGAAAAGGACATTGAAACCCAGCTTCCTCGCGTTGGAATTCATCCTGAATTTTTGTATCAGGCGAGCCGTTATCGTGCAAACCGCTACGCTGAAGGCATGAAAACTGCAATGCAGCATCGCGATGTAATTAAAGACTGTCTTAACACTTACCGTGATGACGAACACAAAATGAAACCAGAAGATGTTTACTGGCCTGTTGCTGCTTTCTGCTGTAACTGTAACAAAGACACGACCGAAATTCTGGATTATGACGGTGAATACGGAATTACTTACAAATGTACAAGTTGCGGTCATGTAGAAAAAGGCGACCTGCGCACTTCAAAAGAGTTTAAGCTCGGCTGGCGCGTTGATTGGCCGATGAGATGGAATGAAGAAAAAGTTGTGTTTGAACCGGGCGGAAAAGACCACATTTCTCCAGGCGGTTCTTATGATACTGCAAAACTTGTTTCTAAGCGCCTTTACAACTGGGATGCTCCTGTTACAATGAAATACGACTTTGTAAAGCTTAAGGGCGTTCCTGGAAAAATGTCTTCTTCAAAAGGAAAGGTAATTTCTTTGGTTGACGCTCTCGAAGTTTACCAACCAGAAGTTTTGCGCTACATTTTTGCTCAGAACAAGGTTGACCACGAATTTTCTATCAGTTTTGATCTTGACGTTGTTACTGTTTACGAGGCGTACGACCGTACAGAACGCATTGCCTGGGGAAAAGAGCTTCCTAAGGAAAAAGATGAGAAAAAGCGCGAATCAATAATAAATCACGAAAAGCGCATTTATGAACTGAGTCAGGTTGAACCAGGATTCCCGAAAGTTGAGCCTTATCAGATTGGTTTCCGCCTTTTGACGACCCTTTTGCAGACTTATTCGGGCGATATCGATGCTGTAATCAAGAGCCTTGGAGATGTAAAACCAGAACAGGAAGAAGTTTTACGCCGTCGCTGTGTTTGTGCCTGGTACTGGATTAACGAAAGTGCACCTGATTGTGCGCCAGACTTCTGCTTTAAAATCCGCGATGACGGAACGACAGCAAAACTTCCGCATGTATTGGCAGATGCTGTTAAAAAAGTTCACGATGAAGTTCTTCCGAAAATTTCTTCGTTCCAGACAGACAGAGATTGTCAGGAAGCAATTTACGCAGTTGCAACTTCTCTTGGTATTGACGCAAAACAGCTTTTTACCGCTCTTTACGAAGTTATTATTGGAAAAGACCAGGGACCTCGCCTTGGAAGTTTTATGCGCATAATCGAAGCTGGCAAACTCGAGCGTCTTTTAGCAAGCATTGAAGGTGTTGACGAATCAAAATTGCAGAAAAAGACAACCGAAAAAAAACTTACTCCAGAGCAGATTGATAAACTTCCTCCTGCAGAAAGATTCAGCAGACGTGTAATTTTAAAGGTAAGTAAGATTGAAAAAGTTGAGCAGCATCCTGGTGGCGCTTTCCTCTATATTTTAACTCTTAACACAGGCGATCCAGAGCCACGGCAGATTGTAAGCTCGATTGTTCCGTTCTATAAGGCAGAAGAGCTTTTGGGAAAGAACATCGTTTTGGTTTACAACTTAAAGCCTGCAAATTTCCGCGGAGTTCGCAGTAATGGAATGCTTCTCGCCGCTTCTGACCCAGCTGTTACTGACAAAGAGACTTGCGAAGTTATTTTTGCACCGCAGTTTGAAGTTGGAACAATTCTTGAACCAGAAGGATTTAGCGCGCCGGAAGAAGAGCTTTGCTTTGTAAAAGCCGACAAGTTTGCAGAAATGGGGTTGCACACAAACTCTGGTTTTGTAGAAATCGACGGAAAGAAAATCGGAGCAAACGGAAAATTCCTGACCGTAGAAGTATACAAAGACGGAAAGGTGAAGTAAGTTTTTTAGACAACCAAAACACGGCGGTTAAACTTGTTGTCATAGGCGCAAGATAATTAACCGCCGTTTTTTTTTGAGCGCTGAATTTTTTATATATTATTATTTTTCCAGATTTGCTGACAATTTGTTTAAGAGAGAAACCAGCTGTGTTTTTTCTTGGTCGGAAAAATTTTTCCAGCAGTTTTGTATAAGTTCATTTGATAAATCGTTTGTTTTTTTGTTATATTGGCTTCCTTTTGAAGTCAGCTGGATCTGCTTTTTGCGGCTGTCGTCCAGGTCTTTTTTTTGTTCAACTAAGCCAGCTTGTTCGAGTTTTTTTACGAGTGCTGTTGTTGTGGATTTGTCGCGGTTTATTTTTTGAGAAAGTTCGCTGAGCGAAAGGCTTTTTGTGCGGCTAAGGCAAAAAAGAATGTTTCCGTGGCTAGTTGCGAGTTTTGTAAGGCCAAGAGCTGAAAGTTTTTTTTGCAGAAAATTTTGGCTTTGAGAGTGAACGTGCGAAATCAGGCTTAAAATTGAATTTTGATCGTAAATCATTGAATGAATTATAACCTTTTACGGAAAAAACAAGTAGTAAATTTGAAAAACAACAGATTGTTATTGTTTTTTTTGTTTGTTGTAAATACGGTTGAATTTTATTAAAATGTGAGAATATTATTTTGCGAGGTTTTGAAATGTTTTCAGATATTGAAATTGCTCAGAAAAATGAAATGGCTCCGATTGCAGATGTTGCAAAAAAAATTGGGATTGAAGAAGATTGTCTTGATTTTTACGGAAAATACAAAGCAAAAATTACTATGCCTGAACTTCGCAAATTTCAGAAAAAAGTTCTTGATCCTAAAAATCGCGGAAAGTTGATTTTGACTACGGCCGTAACGCCGACTCCTGCTGGCGAAGGAAAATCTACTGTTTCGATTGGTTTGGGCGACGGTTTGAATAAAATTGGCAAAAAAGCTGTCATTGCTTTGCGCGAGCCTTCTTTGGGACCGTGTTTTGGCATAAAAGGCGGTGCGTGCGGTGGCGGTTATGCACAGATTGTTCCAATGGAAGAAATTAATCTGCATTTTACAGGCGACATTCATGCGATTTCGATTGCGAACAACCTGATTTCGGCTTTAATCGACAATCATATTCAGCAGGGAAATGCTCTCCGTCTTGATCCGCGCACAATTACCTGGAAGCGCTGTGTTGACCTTAATGACCGGGCGTTGCGGAATATTACAATTGGTTTTGGCGGAAGAACAGACGGTGTTCCGAGAGAAGATCATTTTGTAATTTCGGTTGCATCGGAACTTATGGCGATTGTTTGTCTTTCGGTTTCGATTTCTGACTTAAAAAAGAGAATTGACAATATTACAATCTGTCAGACTTACGATAAAAGGGCAGTAAGATTTGGTGAATTAAAGTGTACTGGAGCGATTGCCGCTCTCTTAAAAGATGCTATTCGTCCTAATCTTGTGCAGACCTTGGAAAAAAATCCTGTATTTGTTCATGGAGGCCCGTTTGCAAATATTGCGCAGGGAACAAATTCTATCAATGCAACATACAGTGCCCTTGCTTGTGGTGAATATGTTGTTACAGAAGCTGGTTTTGCCGCTGACCTTGGTGCAGAAAAATTTATGGACATTAAGTGTCGCACTGCTGGCTTAAGCCCCGACGTAGTTGTAATTGTTGCTACTGTCCGCGCCCTTAAGATGCATGGCGGAGTTGCAAAAGCCGATCTTTCTGCGCCAGATACCGACTCTTTAAGAAAGGGATTTGAAAATCTTGCCGTTCACATTGAAAATATTTCTAAATTTGGAGTTCCTTCCGTTGTTGCAATAAATAAATTTGTTACGGACACTGAAGAAGAAATTGAGCTTTTGAAAAAACTTTGCGTGGAAAAAGGCTCAAAGGCTGTCTTGTGCGAAGGCTGGGGCAAAGGTGGAGAAGGCATGACCGAGCTTGCCCATACAGTTGTCGAAATTGCCGAAGCTGGAGAGTCTAAGTTTCATTATCTTTACGAATCTCATCTTTCGCTTGCAGACAAGGTTCGCGTTATTGCTACAGAAATTTACCGTGCAAAGTCTGTTGAATTTCCTCCTAGCGTTCTTAAAAAATTTCGTGAATACGAAGAGCGTGGTTTTAAGGAATTGCCTGTTTGTATTGCAAAAACTCAAAATTCTATCAGTCATGATCCAAAATTGATTGGCGCTCCAAAAGATTATGTTTTTCCTGTGCGCGATTGCCAGCTTTACAGCGGTGCAGGCTTTGTCGTTGTGCTCGCCGGAGATATTATGACAATGCCTGGTCTTCCAAAGTTGCCCGCTGCCTTGAATATCGATGTAGACGATGACGGAAAAATCTCTGGATTATTCTAGAATAAAAACTATACTGATTAAAAATAAAATCTGCTGGAGAAAAAATGTTCGGATTTTTTTTGAAAAAAAATTTTTGTGATGTTTGGGATAATCTTTTTTATCTTATTTTGACAAATGTTTTGCCTGTTGCAATTGGAATTGGCTCTTATTTTGCCATTTCTGCTTCTGCTGCAATAAATCCTTATCTTCCCAACGTAGTTTTTGTTCTGTGTGCTGGAGTTTTGATGAGCGTTGTGTTTTCATGGGGAGTAAATGCGCGTAAAATTGCCGATTTTAATTCGCCAAAATGGAGCTTGTTTCTTGCTTCCATAAAAAAATGCTTTTTAACTGGCTTTATTTTTGGTGTATTGCTTGCGGTTTTGATTTTGGTTGTAAGAATTGCCTTTAGTTTTTATCTTGGAATGTATCTTAAAAACGGAAGTTTGATGAGCATTTTGCTTGCTGCGGTTCTTGCCTGGTTCTTTTTTATTGTTGTTATGGCTTTGCAGTGGTTTGTTCCGTTGTATTTTTTGCAGGAAGACAATACTTTTGGAAAAAACTTGAAAAAATCGTTTATTGTATATTTTGACAATGCGGGGTTTTCGTTTTTAATGCTTTTGCATAATCTTGTACTTTGTATTCTGACGATCCTTACATTTGGTCTTATTCCTGGATTGAATGGAATTACGCTCAGTTGTACGAATGCATGTCGTCTGCGCCTTTACAAATACGATTGGTTTGAAGAACACCCGGATTATCTGGAAGATAAAGAAAAGCGGACTTCTGTTCCGTGGGATGAATTGATCGCGGATGATAAAGAATCGCTCGGTCAAAGAAAATTGAGTTCGTTTTTGTGTCCGTGGAAATAAGATTTTACTGGTTCGCGAGCCGTAAATACAATAAAAAAACCGTGGCGGATGCCACGGGCTTTTTGTTGATTCAAAAAAATTATGTTTATTTAGAAATAAGCAATGTTTTTGAATCAAGCTTAAGACCAGATTCTACGTCTTTTTTGTCGTCGAGTTTAAGAACGTCTACAGCAACGTTTGAACCTGTCTGAGCGAGGTTTACAACAACATCGAAGTATTTTTCCAAATTTGCAGGAACTACGTCTGCAAGTTTAGCGCCTTCTGATGTTGCAGATGTCCATACAGTTACTTTTTCTGACTGTGCATAGTCTGCAACTGCCTTAACATCGTCTTCTGAAACTTTTGTAAAGTCGATTCCGTCCATTACAACGCCTTTTACAGCAATTCCTGCTGAAGAAAGGGCTTTGAGTGTGTTTACAACTTTTGTAACAGAGAAATTATCGAGAGAGAAGTTGAGGATTGTGCGTTTAGAAACTACATCTGTTTTGAGTTCTGCACTGTTTCCTGCTGATTTTTTTGCAATTTCTGCAAAGATTCCATCGTACCATGAAATTACGTTTGAAGAATGAAGGTCAAAAGTTACGTGAACAAGCTGTTCGTCTTTTAACAAAGTGTCCATTCCAAACTGAACAAGCACTGATGTTTTTCCCAAACCTTTTTTAGAAGTAACGAGACCGAGGCCACCTTCTTTTAGACCACCTTCTGTTGCAGCATCAAAAAGGCGAACTGGGCTTTTATTGTAAAGATCCTGTTTTACCATGTGTTTCTCCTATAGGAAATGTAAGTCCGGTAAAATACCGGACTTTTTTGAGTTACTTAAATCGAATTAAGCGTTCTTTTTTGCTTCCTGATGCTTTTTGATAAGTTCATCAGCTACAGCGTTTGGAACTTTTCCATATTTAAGGAATTCCATTGTAAATTCAGCTTTTCCCTGTGTAGAAGAACGAAGGATTGTTGAGAATCCGAACATTTCTGAAAGTGGAACTTCTGCGTTTACAGTTGAGGTATTGTTTTCATCTGTTGATTCGAGAATTACACCACGGCGCTGGTTGATAAGACCGAACATATTTCCCTGGAATTCAGTAGGTCCTTCGATAGAAACCTTCATGATTGGTTCAAGAATAACTGGTTTTGCCTTTTCATAAGCTTCGCGGAATGCACCGATAGCAGCTGTCTGGAATGCAATATCGGAAGAGTCAACCGGGTGATACTGACCGTCGTTGATTGTCATTTTTACGCCAACAACTGGAGCTCCGATAAGAGAGCCTTTTTCCATTGCACGGCGGAAACCTTTATCACAAGAAGGAATGTATTCGTTAGGAATTGCGCCACCCTTGATTGCGTCTACAAATTCGTAGTCTTTGTCAGCGAGAGGTTCCATGAATCCTGCAACGCGTCCGTACTGACCTGAACCACCAGTCTGCTTTTTGTGTGTGTAGTTGAAGTCTGCACGAGCCTGGATTGATTCGCGGTAAGCAACCTTTGGAGGAGTTACTTCTACTTCGCATTTGTATTCACGCTTCATGCGTTCAACGTATACTGCAAGGTGAAGTTCACCCATACCTTTGATGATTGTTTCGTTACTTTCAGGATCAAGTTCTGTCTGGAAAGTAGGGTCTTCTTTTGTAAAGCGGTTGAGAGCTTTAGCAAAGTTTGCTGCCATTGACTTGTCTTTTGGACGAACAGCCTGAGAAATTACAGGAGTTGGAACGAACATAGAAGTCATTGCAACGTTGATTCCTTCTGCACAGAAAGTATCGCCTGAAGCACAGTCAACACCGAACAATGCACAGATATCGCCTGGTTCACCTACAGAAATATCTTCCATTGCTGCCGAGTTCATACGAACAAGACGACCAACCTTAAATCTTTTACCTGTACGAGTATTTGTGAGTTCGCATCCTTTTGGAACACGTCCCTGGTAAATACGGATGTATGTGAGCTGACCAAACTGACCGTCGTCGAGTTTGAATGCGAGTGCAACAGCTGGCTTGTCTGGAACGTTGAAAAGTTCAACCTGTTCTTCGTTTTTGTCGAGGTCGAGAGCGTAGTTGTGAACTTCTGTTGGATCAGGAAGGTAGCGGAGAACACCGTCGAGAAGTGGCTGGATACCTTTGTTTACGTGAGCTGAACCGCAGAATACACCAACGAACTGCTCTGCAAGAGTTCCTTTGCGGATTGCAGCGATGAGTTCTTCTTCTGTTGGTTCTTCACCTTCGAGAACTTTTTCCATAAGAGCGTCATCGAAGTTTGCTGCTTCTTCAACCAATTCCTGATGGTAGCGTGCAGCATCGTCTTTCATGTGAGCTGGAATATCTGCATAGCGGAGGTTTTCTCCGTTTTCGCCGTCGAAGTAAATTGCTTTCATTCCAACTAGGTCTACAACACCTTCAAGTTTGTCTTCAAGACCGATTGGAAGTTCAACCATGTGTGCGTTGAGAGCGAGCTTGTCGCGGAGCTGACCGCATACACGAATAGGATTTGCACCCTGGCGGTCACATTTGTTTACGAATGCAATACGAGGTACATGATAGCGTTTGAGCTGGCGATCTACTGTAATAGACTGTGACTGAACACCTGCTACAGCACAGAGAATCATGATTGCACCGTCAAGAACGCGAAGAGAGCGTTCTACTTCTACTGTAAAGTCAACGTGTCCCGGTGTGTCGATCAAGTTGATTGTTGTGTCTTTCCACTGAACCTGTGTTGCAGCTGACTGGATTGTAATACCGCGTTCGCGTTCCAGTTCCATGTTATCCATCACAGCACCAACACCGTCTTTACCACGAACTTCGTGAATAGCGTGAATTTTGTTACAATAGAACAAAATACGTTCAGAAGTTGTTGTTTTGCCTGAGTCAATGTGGGCACTGATACCGATATTACGTACTTTAGTAATATCAAAAGCCATATTGTTACCTCTCAAAAAAAAGTTTACAATTTTAAAACCGTTTAAAAATTCATCATATATAATGATTTCAAGATAACGGTAGATTAAAACAATATAACTGAAATTTGTACGTTATTCAATTGGTAAAAGTAAAAATTACTTTAATTCCTTAAAAATAAAAGCCTGCCATTGAAAATAATCAATTTTTGTTAGTTTTTTTGTTTGAATGTGATTTTAATTGATGATGAAAAGTGTTTTTTTTTGATTTTCCAGACAGCGGACAGAGAATATGTGCTGCTGTCTTTTATTCCGTTGGATAAAACTGAAGTATGCGAACCTGAAAGTTTTATGTTGCGCTTTTTTCCGACAGATATTGAAGAATCCAGAGAAATTTCCTGTTTTACGCTGTCATTTTCGTTTTGAGGCGGATATTGTCTTCCTTTTATAATAAAATTTTCTGAAAAAGCTGGAGAAGTTTTTGATATGCCGAACAGAATTTCGTAAAACTTGTTTGGAATTGAACTTTTTGAAGGCGGATTTCCAGAAATAAGGAGGTTTCCGCCAGTAAAATTTGATTTGAACGAGAAATTTGGTTTTTCAAAGGTAAAACCTGCCACAATTTTTGCAGTATTTATCGAAGAAACTTCGCTTGTTCCGGCAATTTTCCAGGTTTCTGTGGCAGTTACGCCGAACCTGAGCAAATTTCCGCTGTTCGTAAGAAAAACAAGCTGCGGATTTAAGGAAGCCTGCTCAACTGTTTTGATAATTGAAGAATCTGAGGAAATGAGTGGAACTGCTTTTGGAGAAATTTTTGTCGTAGGAATTGCAAAAAACGAAGCCTCCAGAATAAAATTTTGCGCAGAAAGCCTTATTTTTGAATTAAAATAAAAAACGGTGATTCCGTAAGGATTTTGCTGAAAGCATGAATAAAAATTGAATTTAAAAAAGGGCGAAATAAAAAAGTTTTCCCAGAAAAATGAATTGCATCTTTGGCTTGTAAAATCACAGTTGTTTTTTTTTAGATACGAAGAATTTTTTTCCAGAATTGTTGAAGAAAAAGTTATGTGGCTTTGAAAAAATACTTTTTTTGAAAAATGAATTTTTGTTTTTGAGCTAAAAAAAGCCGCCCGGTCTTCGTTTCGGAATGCCGCCTGGGCTAAAAACGGAATGTTTTTCTTAAAAAAATCCAGACTGCAAAAAAAGGCGGGCGGCTTTTCGGTAGAAGAAATTGTCGGAAGTGAAAAACCGATTCCTGCCGAAACCGGAAAACTTTTTTGAACAGGATTTGACGAAATTGCGGGCACAGGATTTTTTAATCGTCCAATCGATTTTGAAAAACCGATTGAACCTGCGGCAAGCGTTAAAGGAATTGTGTTTTTAAAAAGAGTTGAATTTGCGCTCCAGCGTCTGTCTGAAAAAATTGAATTAAAATTTTTCGATTTAAAGGCAGAAGAAATTTCTGAAAATTCGCTTTTTGGAACAGAAACAAAACCTCTCAAAAAAAGTGAGCCGAAGTTTATCAAAATTCCGCCTGATCCTAAAAAAGAAGTTTGTTCGTTTGCAGAAAAATAAAAATTTCCGCTGGATTTTAATTCAAAGTTGAATTGCGGCGCTTTTCCGAAAACTGGAAAAAATATTTGCAGAATAAAAGCTAATAGAAATAATTTTTTCATCACAATATAAATTGAGATGAATGTTGATTTTTGACAATTTTTGGAAATATTTTTGAATAAAAGCGGGATTTTTAATCTGCGGCAATGATTGGAGGGGTGCCGGAGGCAAACAAACGCCTGCGTTTGGTCGTAGCCCCGGAAAGCATGGTGGGGCAAGAATTGCCCCAGCCGCCCTTAATTTTGAACTATATAACTTTTTACTTTTGCAAATTCGTTTGTTGAAGCAATGCGTTTTTGCCAATATTCGGCTTCGCTCTTTGTTGTGTAAGGACCAACGCGTACCCGGTAAAATAATTTTCCTTTTGCGTCGTTGTAAGTGAACACTTCGTTCGGAATTTTGTTGTTTTCGAGACTTGTGCGTGCTTCGTCTGCGGATTTTTTTGCTTCGTATGAGCCAACCTGAATCCAGTAAGAAACAGGTTTTTGAGCCGTAGTTTTTGCTGATTTTGCTGATTTTGCGGTTTTTGAAGATGTTTTTGCAGTTGCTGTAACTGTTTTTGCTGGAATTTCTTTTTTTGGAAGTGTTTTTGAAACGGCGGTTGTTTTTGCAACTGTTTTTGGCTTTGATTCTGTTTGAGCTTGCGGAACAGATGGCTTTTCTGATTTTTCGCTTCTGTTATTTTCGTTTATCTGGTCTGCCGTGTAAGTGTTTTGAGGGGTAACTTGCGAAACGGCATTTGGATTTGTTTTGAGCGCATTTAAGTCGATTGTTGTGGTTGTTCCTGTTCCGTAAACGAGGGCACTGTCTGTAATTACGGTTACATTTTTTGCATTGATTGGATTTTCGTTTGGAGAAGCGCTTTCGTTCTGTTGATTTGTGTTTTGAGCAAACTGGTTCTGAGGTTCAAATCCAGTCTGTGCAATTGTATTTGCGTCTGACTGTGGCAAAGGTTGAACGGCATTCTGCTCTGCGGTCTGCGTGTTGCTGTTTAATGCCTGATTGTTTTCTGCAAAAATTGATGAATCCGAAACTTTTGCAGAAGAAACCCAGCCGTCAGCAGGATTTGAATAAATTTGAGATGTGCCTGTTTTTTGAAAGGAAAGCAAAAGTGCGGCGCCTGCGACTACCAATAAAAATACACCTGATGCAGCGACAATCCATAAAGTTTTTTTCTGTTCCATAATATTTTAGCTCCCGATACAGTGCAATTTTTTCACTATAGTTTTTATCGGAATTTCAAAAAAAAATGTTTAGTTTTTTATGAAGATGACAGGAAGTTTTGTTTTTTTATATTCGGAAAGAAGCTTATTCTGGGTTTTAAAACGTTTTATTATCTGTCTGAGGGGCATTTTGTCGCGGCGTTTTGCGCGTACAAGGCGTTTTATGAATGGTGAAGTGACAAAATAGATTTTTGAGCAAAGCTTCAAAAGTTGCGGAGTCTTGTAAAGAACTGTCGCATTTAGAAAAACGGTTTTGCCTTTATTTTGATCGATAAATTCTTTTACAAGGCGGACAGTCTCCGGATAAACGAGATCTTCTTGTTTTTTTAGCAAGTCGGGGCGAGCAAAAATCAGGGCGCCGAGTGCACGCCTGTTGAGGCTGCCGTCTTTGTTTTGCAGTTCGATTTTTGCTTTTTTTGCGTCTTTCTCAAAGGTTTGGAGAATTTTAGGCGTGAGTTTTTCGATTGCAAGATGCACTGTCTTGTCGAGGTCGAGGGAAACGCATTTTTTGTCCGAAGTTTGCGAGCAGAGTTTTTGAGCGACATAGTTTTTTCCTGCCGCCATCTGTCCGCAAAGGCAGATTATTTCCGGCGTGTCAGGAATCAATTTTGAAAAAAAATTTTTGTCAGAAAGTTTTACAATTTTTTTCATAAATTTCATAAATTAGTGGAATTCGCCCCAGGTTTTTCCGCTTTCTACGCTCACTCTCAAAGGAACGTTCAGCTGAACTGCGTGTTCCATTTTTTCGGTTATAAGGGCGATTGTGTCGCTTACCGGCTTTTGACCTTCTGGACATTCAAAAATCAATTCGTCGTGAACCTGAAGCAAAAGTCTTGCGCCTGTCGGATTTTCTTCGAGCGCCTTAGAAACGTCAATCATCGCTTTTTTTACAATATCAGCCGCACTTCCTTGAATTGGACTGTTTTTTGCAATGCGGATTGCGCCTTCTTTTTCCATTTTGTTGGCGGAATTTATTCCGCGGATCCACCGTCTGCGTCCCATAATCGTTTCGATAAAACCGTTTTTTTCTGCCTGTTCAACGTTTTTGTCAAAGAAATTCCGCACGCCCGAATAGACCATAAAATAGTTTGCAATAAATTCTGCGGCCTGGGTTCTTGAAATTTTCAAGTCCTTTGCCAGCGAAAAAGCGCCCATTCCGTACATTAAACCGAAGTTGAGGGTTTTTGCATTTCGACGCATTTCTGCCGTCACGCTTTCCATCGGAAGTCCGTAAATCAGAGCGGCTGTCGACTTGTGCACATCGGTTCCTTCGTTGAACGCCTTGCACAAGTTTTCATCTCCGCTTAAATGGGCGAGAATTACAAGTTCAATCTGAGCATAATCTGCCGAAATCAAGACTTTTCCCTGAGGCGCTGTAAAAGCCGAACGAATTTTTCGCCCTTCTTCCGAGCGGACCGGAATATTCTGCAAATTCGGGTCTTTTGAAGAAAGTCTTCCTGTTGCAGTTCCAGTCTGCATAAAATTTGTGTGAACTCTTCCAGACGAATCTGCCATTTGCGGCAAAGTTTCAACATAGGTTGAAAGAAGTTTTGCCTTTGCCCGATAATCCAAAATCATTCCCGGAACGCAGTCAAATTCGCGCAAAGATTCCAAGACATCCGTGTCCGTCGAGTATCCGGTCTTTGTTTTTTTGCCCGGTTTGAGTTTTCTTTCGTCAAAAAGAACCGCGCTCAACTGTTTTGGCGAAGCAATATTGAATTCGTGTCCGACCTGAGCGTAAATTTCTTTTTCTGCCTTTAAAATCTGGGTTTTTAGTTCAGTTGCGTAGTTTGCAAGACACTCAGAATCCAAATGAATTCCGTCGATTTCCATTTTTGCAAGAACCGGAAGAACCTGCATTTCCATTTTTTCAAAAAGTTCCCAGAGGTTTGAGATTTTTAACTCATTTTCAAAAAGTTGCCAAAGCTGTAGCGTAAAATCAGAATCTTCCGCGCCGTATTTTGCCGCAACGTCGATTTTAACATCTGCAAAAGTCTGGTCTTTGCCGACAATTTCTTCAAACTCCGTGCCCTTAAGTCCTAGTTTTTGTTCCGCCAAAGTTTCCAGCGCAAAAGGAGATTTTCCAGTCCTGTCAGGTTCCAAAAGCCAGGCGGCAACCATAGTGTCGCAAAGTTTAAAATTTGGGCGTTCCCCGGCGCTTTGCGCCGGGTCGGGCTCTTGCTCGACGGGGGCGCTCGCGACGATCCCTAACGCATTTTTTCCCAAAAGATTAAGTCCGTTACAAAAAAGCACTTCAATGTCAAACTTTGCATTGTGCATAACGACGGTCGTTTCCGAAAAAAATACTCGTTTTAACTGTTCAAATGCGTCTTTTTTTGAGATTATTGGCGGAGCAAAGAGAGGATCTTCGTTCAAAATCAAAGGAACGTAAATTCCGCTTCCTTTTTTGTACGCAAGAGAAAATCCCACCAAATTTGCTTCGCGTGTGTTGAGGCTGTCGGTTTCTGTGTCAAAAGCGACTGTTCCTGTTTTAATCGCTTCGTCCACAAAATTTTTTAATGTCTGCAAATCTGTACAGGCGGAATAATCGCCCTCATTTTTTTTGATTTCCGTTGCAACCTGCGAAAATTGCTCTTTTGGTTCGGAAACTTTTTCGCTTTTTTGAGAAGTTTTCTCGGTTTTTGTTGTTTTTCCGCTGAGTTCAGAATAAGTTTTTGCCAGAGCCGGAAGTTCGCGTTTTATCATTTCGCTGCAAAACTCTTCCAAATTAAGTTTTTCTATGTTGAACCTTTCAAGGCAGTCTTCGCATTCTGGCTTTAGTTCTTCAATCGGAACATTTTCTTCAAGAGTAATCAGTTTTTTTGAAAGAAAGGCGTTTTCTTTGTCTGAACGGATTTTTTCGCCAATGCTTCCTTTTATCGAGTCAGCGTTTTCGTAAATTTTTTCGAGGCTTCCGTATTCGTTTAAAAGTTTTACCGCAGTTTTTGGACCGACTCCTTTTACTCCAGGAACATTGTCCGCGCTGTCGCCGGTAAGGCTTAAAAGATCAAGTATTTTTTCTGGTTTTAAGCCCCATTCGTTTTCGACATCCTGAGCATCTGCTTCTACCCAGGTTTTTACCTTGTCCGGCTTCAGCATGTGGATATTTTGGTTTGTGAGTTGCTGCAAATCTTTGTCCGCACTCAAAATTAGACAATGCTGTCCTTTTTTGTCGCACTGTCTTGCAATTGTTGCAACTACATCGTCTGCTTCGTAACCATCGACTCTCAAAACTGGAATTCCAAGCGCTTTTAAGCATTCTTCAATCATTGGAAACTGCGCTTTTAAATCTTCTGGAGTTTTTTGTCTTGTTGCCTTGTAATCTTTGTAGGCAAGATGTCTAAAAGTCGGCGTCCGGCTGTCCATTGCCGCAATAAAATACTTTGGTTTAAAATTCTTTATTAAAATGCTTAAATTTCTAAAAAAACCAAAAACGGCGCTTATGTTCTGTCCTTTTGAATCCGTTAGCGGACGGCTAAAAAAAGCATAATATTCTCTAAAAATTAAACCGTAACTGTCCAAAATAAAAACTGTGTTTTCGTCAATAAAATTTGTCATTCGTTTTTTACCTTAAAATTAAATTTTCCCGTTAGAGTATAAATGTTATTAAGAAAAACTTGAACTGATTTTTAAAGGTTCGCCTTCCATTTCGATTGTTATGTCTGCAATTTCCTTTGCTTCGGATTTTTCGTGCGTTACAAAAATTACGGTTTTTGGACTTTCGCTCAAGAGTTTTTTTAGGGTTTGTTCGAGGTTTTTTTTGATTTTTTCGTCCAGCGACTGAAAAGCTTCGTCCAAAAGTAAAATTTTTGACGGAAAAGCGAACGCGCGAGCCATTGCAATTCTCTGTTTTTCGCCGCCACTCAAATTCTGAGTTTTTTCGTCCCTGCGCTCAAATAATTCTGTGGCTTTTAAATATTTTTCTGCAATTTCTTCTGCTTTTTTTGCTTTGTAAATATTAAAAAGTGACAGAAAAACGTTTTGAAAAACTGTGAGAGAAGGCAAAAGCCGCGGTTCCTGGAACAAAAAAGAAACTTCTGGATTTGTAAGCGCAATTTGCGTTAAAAGCGTTGTTTTTCCGCTTCCGCTTGGTGCGAGAATTGCCGTAATTTTATTTTTTTTGAATTCATAATTGAAATTTTCAAATAAAAGTTTATTGCCTTTTTTTATCGTAAGGTTTTTGATTTTGACAGAATCTGAATTCTGTTCGGATTTAAGTTTTTCGCAAGATTTTTTTTGAAAATATTCTGTTTTTTTGTTTTTTGATATTTTTTTTGAAAAATCTGGAGAAGTCAGGGTTAAAAAAAGTCTGCGAAACGCTTTATGCAAAATTTTTTCAAATGCGAACGAAAGAAAAACGAGCATAATTGTCGTTGCAAGAAGAGTTGAGCTTTCGAGTTGAATCTGCGCATTTTGCAAAACTGCTCCGAGTGCTTTTTTGGGAATACTCAAAACTTCTGCGGCGACGACAACTTTCCAGCTCATTCCAAAAGTTGAAAAGATTCCGCTTTCGATAAAATTCTGGAGTTTTGGAAGGACGATAAAACGGATTTTTTGAGACTTTTTGAGTTTAAAGACTTTTGCCATAAAAAAAAGTTTTTTGTCATCTTCGTTAAAATCAAGTCCTGAACTTACAGCAGCGGTCATAACCGGAAAAGCCATTAAAACTGCGCTAAAAACTGGTACAAAGTCCGAATTAAATACAAAAACTGCGAGTAAAATAAACGAAACTGCCGGAACTGAACGAATCACGGAAAGTGGAAAAGCTATAAATGTTTTAAAAAGCGGAAAAATTCCAGAAAGAACTCCGGCAATAATTCCCAAAAAAACAGAGATAAAAAATCCTGCAAAGACGCGGAGCGAAGAAAAAAGCGTGCTCTGCCAAAACTCTTGTGTTGCGCACAGTTCAAAAAGTTTAAAAACTGTTGCCGTAAATGTCGGAAAAACGAGAGGGGTTTTTGCAAGAACGGCAAAAATTTGCCACAAAAATGCGAAGGTCAGGATCGAAATTAAATTTAAAGTTTTTTTGTTCATTTTAGAGAAAAATAAAAATCGTCGTCAGGAAGTTTTCCCCCGATTGACTGCGGAGATTCCTGCAAAAAAACAGAAAGAATTGATTCAATTTGCTTTTTTGCTGTCAGCGAATCCTGCCAGATAAAATTTGCGTTCGGAATTGACTTTTCTGCAACAGCCGCTTTTAAACCCAAATTTGCTTTTTCTGCAAGAATTCCAGCTTCTTTTGGATTTTTTACAGTCCATTCGTTTGATTTTGCGTAGAGAGCGGCAATTTTTTTTATGAGTTTTTTGTTGTTTTTTGCAAAATCTGCATTTGCAACTAAAAGCGTCATTGGAAAAGTTTTTTCTGTAAGTTTTTCGTATTCTGCTTGAATATTTAAAATGCGTTTAACCTGCGGAGATTTTTCTTGAGCAACGGTTGCAAAAGGTTCTGGAACGAGAGCAAATTCGATTTTGTCTGAGATTAAGGCTGCGGCGATGTTTGCGTTGGGAATTGAAAAATCCAGATTTACCTGATTTTGCAGTCCGTTTTTTGAAAGCAGATATTTAAAAATGAATTCGGGAGTCGCGCCTTGTCCTGCGCATTGAACTGTTTTTCCTTTGAGCGATTCCAGAGAAAAATTTTGCGGAAAACTTGTTTTTGAGAGAAGATAAAGGTTTCCGTTTCCTGTAACTCCAAGGCAGACAATTTTTTTATTTGAAGAATTAAACACTTTTGCTGCAATGTTTGGCGGAAGAAAACCTATGTCGAGTTCTCCTTTTAAGAGTTTTGGAAGTTCGGTTTGAACAGAAGCGCAGTTTTCAAAGGCGAGGTTTTTGACTTCGGAACTGCTTTTGTTTTCTATTAAATAAGCGCAGGGAATTGCAGAAGGTCCGTTTAGAATTCCTATGCGCACTTGTTTTTGTTTTGCAAATGTTGAAAAAACTGATATTAAAATAACTGAAACTGTCAGAATTTTTTTTATTTTTTGAGAATTTAGAATTTTGAATATTTTCATAAAAAACTCCGTAAATGTACGCCGGATTGTAGCGGCGCAAGGCGTTTTAAGGCGGCGGTTGCGCTTTTGCGAAAACGACGCCTTAAAATGCAGCGGAAGCGGAACCGCGAAAAGCCGGTTTTTGACTGGGCTAGAACTTCGGAGCAAAAAATGTGCATATTTTAGGAAGTCTTCGTCCAGATTTTAAATTTGCTCTTTTGCGATTTTTTCTATGTCGGCCTTTTTCGGAATTCCGTCTGCATCTGGTTTTGAGCCGGAATTTGCATAAAGCGTTAAAAGTCCGTTGCCTAGATTTGGGTTTGTAATTACTCCTGGTCCTGCAATGCAGCCTCCTTCGCAGGCCATAACTTCGATTAAATTAGGGCAGTTTTCTGGCTGAGGAAGCTCTCCTGCGCTGATTTTGCCGTAATTTGAAAGAATTTTTATTTGGTCTTTTGTTAGTCCGTTGATTACGAGAGGGTGGAGAATTGACTGGTCTTTGAGGCGAATTTTTACGCTCTGTGCAACGCCACCGGTTTTTGCAAAATTTCTGCCGGAAACTGTAGGAACGTATTTTCCTGGTTTTTCTGGGGCTTTTGAAGGTTCAATTTGCTTTGCTGCAAAGAGAGCATTTATTTCGTCAACTGTAAGAACGTAATCCACCGAGTCCGAATCCATGCCTTCGCGTTTTTTTGCAAGACAAGGACCGACAAAAACTGTAACGCAGTCTGGATCGGCTTTTTTAGCAAGCAGGGCTGTGTAAATCATTGGAGATTTTGTTTCGGAAACACATTTTGCCAACTGAGGAATATGGATTTGAACGGCGCGCACATAGGCCGGGCAGCAGCTTGTTGTCATGATTTTGTTTCCGTTTTCCATTCTTTCTGAAAACTCTTCGGCTTCGTTGTCGGCTGTCATGTCTGCTCCAGCGGCAACTTCCCAGACTTTGCTAAATCCTGCTTCTAAAAGAGCGCCGTCGAGTTGTCCAGATTTTAGGCCCTTAAACTGTGCTCCGATTGCAGGCGCGTACATGGCGACTACTTTTTTGCCTTCCATTATGTTTTTTATAACGTCAAAAAGCTGGGATTTTGCCATCATTGCTCCGAACGGACAGTTTGCCATGCATTTTCCGCAGAAAATACATTTTTCGTAGTCGATTTGTTCTCTTCCTTCCGAATCTTTTGTAATTGCTCCGACCGGGCAGGCTTCTTCACAGGGAAGGACTGTTTTTATAATTGCGTGGTATGGACAATTTTTTAGGCAGAGACCGCAGTTTATACATTTTGAAGTGTCGATTTTTGCCCTGCTGGTAACTTCAATAGCCTGACGCGGGCAGTTCATTTTGCATGGACGGGCAAGACAGGCCTGGCAGGCGTCTGTCACAAAGTGATGAGGTTTTGCACAAGCATTGCAGGCGTTTTTGTACATTGTTAAAACCGGCCAGGTTGGTTTTTGGCGACCGAATGCCTGATTTACGTAATCTGCGAGCGGTTTTTGAGGGGTGTAGTCTTCGAGTGAAAATCCGAGGTCTGCAACGATGCGGGCGCGGACAATGCTCCTGTCGTTTTCGAGCGAGCCTGTAACAGGAATTGTTCCGTCTGGAACAACTTTTTCTGGAATAAGTTCAATCTGGCTGACTGTTTTTGAATCTGAAAGCTTTCCTTCTAACTGCAATTTTACAATTTCGGCAAGTATATTTTTTTTAAGAATTGCCATGTTGTTGGTGGTGTTAAGCATAAAAGTTACCTCATTATTTTATAGTGTATCACTTTTTTGAAGACTTTGAAGTTTTTATAAAAAGTTATTTGAAAAAACTGCTAAAAAAATGTTTTGATTTTATTTAAACCGAATGTTTTTTACCTGTTCTGTGATGCGGAAGAAATTCGTTCTTGATATAATACATCTTATGATTAGAGAAGAAATAAAAGATGAAGAATTGTTAAAACATTTGCAGTCTATTCACAAAGACGAAATGACTATTTTTGTTATGGCTGACGGCCGAGTGCGTGGCGCTTTTTTGAATGGAACCCAACTCGTAAACCAAATGCGCGCCAACCAGCACCTGGGAATCCTTGAAACTCTCGTGCTTGGTCAGGCTGAACTTTGTGCAGCGCTTATGATTCCTACGATGAAAGGCAGGGAACACGTTTCTCTTCACTACGAGTCTAACGGTCCTGCTGTTGGTTTTGGTGTTGAAGCGGATTCTTCTGGATATGTGCGTGGACATTTGCTTCAAAATCCAATTCCTGTCGAAAAACCTCTTGAAAACTGGGATCTTGCTCCATTTTTTGGAGAAGGAACTTTGACTGTCCGAAGAATGGGAGAGGGAATGAAGACTCCGCAGGTTGGAATGACAGAAATTCTCTACAAAAATATTGCAAAGGATTTGACTCATTATTTTGCTCAGAGTGAGCAGATTCACACCGCTTTTAACACTAGCATTCAGTTTGACAGACAGGGACGCGTAATTGGAGCAGGAGGAATGTTTCTTCAGGCTCTTCCAAAGGCAGGCGGAAAATCTTCTATAAAAACTGAGCAGGTTGAAAACGATATTGATTCAAAAGATGATGAAGATGAAAAACTTCTTATGAGGGTTGAAAATGCCTTTAGCGCAATGCCGTCAATTGGAAAATGGTTTAGCGACGGCGGCGACATGGAAGACGTGATTTACGGACTTTTCAGAGAATTTAAGCCGACTGCAGTTTTAAGTCGCGAAATTATTTTTGACTGTCCTTGTAGCGCAGAGTATTATGCACGGCAGATAAAGGCTCTTCCAAAAAACGAACTTGCCGATATTCTTGCAAACGATCCTGATCCATTGGAAATTGTCTGTCATAACTGCGGTTCAGTTTATAAAATTCCAAAATCGATGCTTGTGTAAGTTATGATTCTGTAAGAATCTGCCGATACTGACGATAGAAAGCCTCTAAAAATTTACATTTTGAGGTTGCTCTGTAATTAAATAGAAACTCTGGGCTTTTTGTCTGGTCGAAAAGAGGGTTGTATGTTTAAAGCTCGTAGACGAATTGGTCTTACTCTGGTTTATATTCTTCTTTCGTTGATATTTCTTTCTCTGGCTGTTTTTCTTGTGCCACAGACTAAAATTAACGACTTTGTTGATTATTCAAATACTTTTCCTACGACCGTAACTGCGGTTTTGTTCTGTGTTTTAATCATGATTGCAAGTACGCTTTATTCGATGGTTCGTCTGCATCTTGAAAAAAGCACGATGAGAAGCGGGGAAACTGCTTTTTTGACGGAATTTACCGATAAGCTGCGTCTGTGTTATTCAATGGAAGATTTTTATAACTTGATTGCAGATGTTTTGGAAGTAAAGGCCGACTGTTCTGTTTTGTACATTAACCGTATGACAAATTACGTTCTTTATAATTCTCCAAACCGGCTTAGTTCAGATCCTGCGAGAATGGATTTGCTCGAAAGAAATTATTCAATTGACTGGGAAGAAGGGACTTTCTTTTTGGGCGACAATTTTGGTATTGTTTCTAAAAGCCGTAAGTCGCGTGGTTTTTTTATTTCGTCTAAAGGATTTCATTTTTTTGTTTTTTGTCGTTACACAAAATATTTTGATATGGAAGTTTTTCCAAGGCTTTACGAAGAATTGGGACGTTTTCAGTTGCGTGCAGAAACTATTTCCAGCCTTTCTGAAATTTCTGAACTTTCAAAAGAATGGGAACAGCTTGCAGAAACTCAGCGCGCCTTTTTGCCGCAGAGAATGCCGGAAGTTGAGAGGGTTAAACTTGCCGCATATTTCCGTCCGCTGATAAACGTTTCGGGAGACTATTATACGGTTCTTCCGATTGATGAGCACAAAACTCTTGTAATGCTTGGCGACGTTTCTGGAAAAGGTCTTGCCGCAGCCCTTGTCATGGGACTTGTAATGAATACCGTAAAAATCAAGGAAAACAAGGAAGATTTGCCGGGCATGATTATGGCAATCGACAAATCCATTAAGGATATGCACCTTCAGGATAAATATACTGTTTTGTTCATTGGAATTATCGACACTCAAAAAATGACAATTCGCTATGTGAACGCTTCTATGTCCGATCCGATTATTGTAACCCGTTCTCCGGACGGTTATAGAATTAAATCTCTTTCTTCAAACTGTCCGATTGTAGGAATTATTCCTATTGACGAAGTTGAAGTAAGCGAACAGCGTCTTTTTTCTGGCGATCTTATCATGATGGCAAGTGACGGAGTTTCGGAAGTTATGAATGCGGACAAGGTTGAATTGGGCGATACCCAGTTATTTACCGATACGATTAAAAAAAGTGCTTCTAAAGAGCCACGCGATTTCATAAAAGATATTACGGATCTTGTTTTTAGTTATAACGCAGATACTCGCCTTCACGATGACCTTACAATGCTTGTTGCAAAACTTCAGGGCTAGGGTTAAGGAGGTAAGATAAAAACAGACGAAAATGGCGTCTGTTTTTATCTTAAAAAGTTTGCGTTGCAAACTTTTTTATCATCGGTTGTTTCTCAGTTCGTTGCGAAACAACTTAAAAAGTTAAAATTAAAACTGAAGTTTTAATTTTGACTTTTTATGGGAGAAATTGTTATGATTTATGTTGTTCTAAACCTTGTAATGGCCGCTTTTGCCGTTGGTCTTGCATTTTATATCGATCATCGTTCTGCAGAAAACGTAAATAATCCTCTTACGACAATGTGCGTTTACCTTGCAGTTTCTTGTGTTGCAATAGCTCTTATGCTCTGGTCTACTTTTTACGCATCTGATCGGATGCCTCTAATGTTTTTCCGTCTTGGGCTTATTGCGGCAACTGTTTATTCACTTGATTTTTGCATTTATTGTATTTTGTTTCCTTCTTATAACCGCCCGACTGTTTTAAAGACGGTGAAATGGGGTTTGGTTCTTGTTTCTGTATGGTTTGTCTTTACTCAGGTTACCGGAATTACCGTTACAGAATTTCTTGGTTTGAGTGTTGACTCTAAACCGCTTTTTAAAGGCCAGCTTACAAACTATTTTCCTATAACATGGTTTGAAGTTTTTAGGGTAATTCTTTTGATTGGATTTCCTGCGCTTTCCGTTTTAATTATGATTTTGCGTGCAGAAAATCGCGATGACCGTCTTAACATGCAAAAATCTCTTTTGAACGTGCTTGCACTTGTTGCCGGCTGGATTTCTTTTTGGGTAATCAAACAGGCTTGCGGACGCGTTCCAATGTTTTCTTCTCTTGTTTTTGTTGCAGTTGCAGTTATTCAGGTACTTCTTTCTTATAATTCGCACCAGAACTTTCTTTATGATTTTAAATATGTAGTCGGTGTCTTTGTTACTTTTATTTCCTGCTATCTTATTCCTGCCACTGTCGTTGGAATTTTCTTTCCGCGTTTGTGGCCAGAATTTGCCCTGTCGCATTTTATCTTCTTTTTAGAAATTGGCGTTGTAATCGTAGTCTGTATTACAATTTCTTATCAAATTTCAAAATTCCTTGCGCGAAAACAGTATTTCCGCTCTTTCCAGTATGCCGAAGTTTTTGAAGAACAGCTTTCTAAACTCGATTATGCTGAAGATCCGGAAAAGATCGTTCACGATATGCAGAATATTTTTATTCATAACCTCGGCCTTTCTCAGATGCACGTTTTTGTAGAAAGCGAAAATATTCTCAAAACGATTTATGAGCAAAATGGAAGTCCAGAACTCACTCTCGACATAAAAAATGCTGTTTTTGACGCAATGCTCAACCAAAACCGCATGGTTGTTTTAAAAAGTCAGGTTGATAACGGACATCTTTTTGAACGCAACAAACATGAACTGTTAAAACTTTTTTCTGACACTTCTTCAGAAGCCATAATTCTTCTTGCAGAAGGTCGTCGCATTGTCGGTCTTATTACTCTTGGCCAAAAAGCTGGTGGAAACATCTACGCTGACTACGACTTTAACACGTTTACAAAATTCTATTCTTACTTTTTTGTATTCGGTTATTACATGCGCAATATTTCAAATCAGGCAATTGTCGGAACTGTAAACCGCGAAATCCGTATGTCGAGCCAGATTATTACTTCCATTCAGGAAAATATGGATCCGATAAAAAATCCAAAATACGATACTGGCTACATTATGGAACATGCGCACAATATTGGAGGTGAATTTGTCGATTTAATCCGCCTTTCTGATTCGCGTCATATTTTTGTTTTGGGCGACTTGAGCGGAAAAGGAATTTCTGCTTCTATGAGCATGGTAATTATTAAGTCGATTATCCGCACGTACTTGCAGGAAACACGTGATTTTAAACTTCTTGTTGAAAAAGTAAACAGTTTTATTCGGTACAATTTGCCAAAAGGAACGTTCTTTGAAGGTGTCTTTGCGTTGCTTGATTTTAATGATGACACAATGTATTACATCAACTGCGGAGTTCCAGCTCTGTTTTTATATACAAAATCTTATAACAACGTAATTGAAATTCAAGGTGAAGGTCGTGTTCTTGGTTTTGCAAAGGATATTGGAAAACTCATAAAAGTAAAAAAAGTAAAGTTGAGTCCAGGCGATGTTATCGTTACCTGTACCGACGGTCTTATCGATTCAAAATCTCTCCGTGGCGAAACTTACGGAAAAGAGCGAATCCAGCGTTCGATTACAGAAAATACTTCCTACATGGCAAATGTAATGGCACGCACAATATACAATTCTGCGGCTGATTTTCTTGCAAAAGAACTTGATGACGATGTTTCGATTCTTGTAATCAAGCGTCTTGCAAATAAAAATTAACGGAGGAAGAATCTAAATGGATGCCTTAAAAGTTGTTGAAAAATTCGGTGCAAATTATGTTCTTTATGAACTTGTCGGTGTCGTAAATTCTTATACTCTTGATGAATTAAAAGGCAAGGTTTATACAATTGTTGTCGATTCTAACCTTGTGCTTGATCTTTCTTCTGTTGAAGCGATTGATTCTGCAGGAGTCGGTCTTATAATGGGTGGATTTAACGAAGCTGAAGAATTTGACCACCGTCTTTACATCATGAATCCTTCGCCAGTTGTGCGCCAGGCTCTAGATGACACAGGTTTTAGCGATACTTTCTATTTTATACATTCAGTAACAGAGGTTATTTAGCTCTTATGAAAAAATCAATTTTCTCTTCTTTGTGCGCAATTTTGGTGTTTCTTTGTGGAGTTTTTGTTTCTTGCGGACAAAAAAAAAGCAAACCTACAGAAACCGAAAATTTGCAGGTTCAGAATTCAGAACTTGCAAAATTGAACAGGGTTCTTTCTTCGATGAGCGAACGTGCAAAAAATGTAATTCCAAATGGAAATCCTGAAGAATTTCTAGCAGATTTGCATCGCGTTCTCGAAAGCAGAAAAAATTTTTCTTCGGAAGATTTAAGTCCTTTTTATTTAATCGACAAGCAGCATACGGTCGGTGCTGATTATGAACCGAAGAATTTAGTTCACCTTGAAAAAAACGATTTATTTGCAATCAATAAAAACAATTTGAGTCTTCGTCCAGAAAGTTTTGAAGCTTTAAAAGTTCTTGCTCAGGCTGCAAAAAATGATGGAATTACGCTGACTGTAAGTTCAACTTACCGTTCCTACGAATATCAGAAAAATCTTTTTGCATATTGGGTAAAAGTTGACGGACTTGAAGAAGCAGAACGCGAAAGTGCACGCGAAGGAACAAGCCAGCATCAGCTTGGAATGGCCTTGGATTTTGCTCCAGTCGATGACGCTTTTGCAGATACAGTTCCGGGGCAGTGGGTTTACAAAAATGCCGCAAAATACGGCTGGAGTTTGAGTTTTCCGCACGGATATGAAGATATAACAGGTTATCGCTGGGAAAGTTGGCATTTTCGCTACATAGGAGTTGAAGCCTGCGAATTTCAAAAAAAATGGTTTGGCGACGTTCAACAGTTTATGATGGAATTCCTGGATGCTTGGGAAGATAAGCTTTGATAGGTTCGTCTAAAATCTGTTTGCGTTAAGGCAAACAGATTTTTTTTTGTGCAAGAAGCTGTACGAAGACGACTTTTTATTTTACAACGATGTTTACGAGTTTTCCTGGAACTACAATGATTTTTGCTACTGTTTTTCCGTCGGTAAACTTTTTAAAGCCGTCTGTTTCTTTTGCAAGGGCTTCGAGTGTTGCATTGTCTGAGTCGGCTGCGGCTTCAAACTTGGCACGGAGTTTTCCGTTTATCATAACCGGGAACTCTTTTGTGTCGTCCTTGCAGTAGTCTTCGCTAAATTCAGGCCATTTTTCGTAGGCGTTTGAATCTTTGTGTCCGAGTTTCTGCCAGAGTTCTTCGCCAAGGTGAGGAGCGTAAGGCGAGAGCATGAGGACAAATCCTTCCCACATTGCTTTTGGCAGGCTGTCGAATTTTGCAGCTTCGTTTACAAAAATCATCATCTGGCTGATTGCAACGTTGAAGTCGAGATTGCCTGTGTCCTGAGTTACTTTTTTTACGGTTTTTGCGTAAGTTTTGCGCAGGGCAGCAAGGTCTTTATCGAGTTTTCCTGTAATATCAATGTCGTTCATCGGTTTTTCTGACAAATTCCAGATTTTGTCGAGGAAGCGGTTGATTCCAACTAAGCCCTGAGTATTCCACGGTTTAGAAACTGTGAGCGGTCCCATAAACATTTCGTACATGCGCACGCTGTCGGCCCCGTAAGTTTTTATCATTTCGTCAGGATTTACGACGTTTTTGAGCGATTTTGACATTTTTGCAACAACGCGCTCAAGTTCTTCTCCATCGTCTTTTGCGTAATATTTTCCGTCTTTTTCTTCTACAGCATCAACGGCAACGAGAGATTTTGATTTTCTCTGGAAGGCAAAAGAAGTAATCATTCCTTGGTTTATAAGGCGATGAAACGGCTCTTTTGTCGAGACAACTCCGCAGTCGTAAAGAACTTTGTGCCAGAATCTTGCATATAAAAGGTGAAGAACTGCGTGTTCTGCTCCGCCAACATAAAGGTCTACAGGCATCCAGTATTTTTCTTTATCCGAAGTACAGAAACTTGAACTGTCTTTCGGGTCGAGATAGCGCAGGTAGTACCAGCAGCTTCCTGCCCACTGAGGCATTGTGTTTGTCTCACGTTTTGAATCTGCTCCGCAATTTGGACATTTGCAGTTAACCCAAGATTCAATTCCTGCAAGAGGACTTTCGCCAGTTCCTGTAGGCTGATAAGTTTTTACGTTTGGAAGCTCAAGAGGAAGTTCTGTTTCTGGAACTGGAACAGTTCCGCATTTTGGACAGTGAACAAGAGGAATTGGCTCTCCCCAGTAACGTTGGCGACTAAAAACCCAGTCGCGGAGCTTGTAATTTACCGCTTTGTGACCGATTTTCTTTTCTTCGAGGAAATCAAGCATTTTTGCAATCGCATCTTTTTTGTTAAGACCGTCTAAAAATTCAGAATTAACGTGAATCCCGTCCTGCGTCCAGGCTTCTTTCTGAACGTCAACTTCGGATTTTAAAACTTCAATGATTGGGAGTCCGAATTTTTTTGCAAAATCCCAGTCGCGTGTGTCGTGTGCTGGAACTGCCATGATTGCGCCTGTTCCGTAAGAAATCAAAACGTAGTCAGCAACCCAGATTGGAATAAGTTTTCCGTTTACAGGATTTATCGCGTAGCTTCCTGAAAAAACACCAGTTTTTGTTTTTGCAAGGTCAGTGCGTTCAAGGTCAGATTTTTTTGCAGCGTCATCGCAGTATTTTTCAACAGCGGCTTTTTGTTCTGCTGTCGTAAGTTTTTCGATTAAAGGATGTTCAGGAGAAACTACCATGTAAGTTGCGCCAAAAAGAGTGTCGCATCTTGTCGTGTAAACTGTGAGTTTTTGGTCAGTAGCTTTTCCGTCTTTGTCAGCAACGGAAAAGTCAACTTCAGCACCGACAGAACGTCCAATCCAGTTGCGTTGCATTGCTTTTACACTTTCTGGCCAGTCGAGTTCATCCAAATCCTGCAAAAGACGGTCTGCATAAGCTGTAATTTTAAGAATCCACTGACGGATAACCTTGTGCGTAACCTGGGCGCCACAACGGTCGCAGTGACCTTCTTTTACTTCTTCATTTGCAAGACCAGTCATGCACGAAGGACACCAGTTGATTGGAGTTTGAGCTTCGTAAGCCAGACCTTTTTTGTAGAGCTGGAGGAAAATCCATTGAGTCCATTTGTAATAGTCAGGAGTACAGGTTTTGATTTCGCGATCCCAGTCGTAACTAAAACCGAGAGCTTTAATCTGTTCTGTAAAGTGCGCAATGTTTTTAAAAGTTGTTTCTGCAGGATGAGTTCCTGTTTTGATTGCATAATTTTCAGCAGGCAAGCCGAACGCGTCGTAACCCATCGGATGAAGCACATTAAAGCCGTTCATTCGCAAAAATCTTGAATAAATGTCAGTTGCTGTATAGCCTTCAGGATGGCCTACGTGAAGTCCCGCACCACTTGGGTAAGGGAACATATCAAGAATATAGCGGCGTTTTTCTTTAGGAAAAGATTCGTCTTCGACAGCCTTAAAAGTTTTGTGTTCGTCCCAAAATTTTTGCCATTTTGGTTCAATGTTCTGAAATGGGTACATAATTTAGACCTCGTTTTTTATCCGCGGATTTGAATGCGGATTTATATTTGGAAGAAAAAAAGTTTGAAAGAAAAAAAGAAACCTTTTTAAGGTTGCGTTTTGTCTTTCTAAAACATTTCGAGTCTATCACTTTTTTAAAGTGTTGAAAATATGGAAAAGATTTTGAAAATAAACTATAGTTTGACCCTTTTATAAAAAGGGGCTTCCGGCGCAAAAGCGCCGTCGGGCTTTCCATGGCTACGGCATACGCCTCCGACCAAACGCAAGCGTTTGTTTTCGCCCATTTTTTCAAAACGGGCTCACCATTCCAATCCCTAAGCCATAAATTGCCTGTTTATATAAAAATATTCGTTTTTTTTTCTATTTGACCACAATCGAAGATACTGTTTTTCCGTCGGTGGTGTAGGCTTTTGAGGGATTTGTTGTGTCGATAAACTGTTTTAGGCCGGTAAAATAGGCGTAATAGTAGGTTCCTGGCGGTAGTGGCAGGTAAATTTCGTATTTTCCTGGGGTTGTTTCGATCATTTCGTAAATCCAACTGTCCCAATTTGTAAATGTGCCTGCCAGCCTGATTTTTTTGCCTGGTTCAAAACTACAGGTAAATTTTGTAAATCCGTCGGGCGTTTTTTCAGTTATATTCTTTTTTATCTGCGGAATTTCTATGCACGAAAATTCTATTCCGTTTTCTGAGTCGTATTGAGTGTTTGGGTTCGTCGGATCAATTGTCCAAAGTCCGTCGATTACAAGTTTATAGAAAATTTTTTGTGTTTTTGGAGGAATTTTCAAGACATAAAAATACCAGGAATTTGTCTGTTCTCCTTCGTAGTCGAAAAGTTTGCGCAACGAAAATGCGTGAATTTTGCTAAAATTTTCAAAATCGAAGGCAATTCCTACGTTACGGGCGTTTTTTTCTGCTGTAAAGAGAATGTATTCGTCGCTTATCAAAGGTGAACGCACTTCTCTTACAGAAGTTACAAGATTGTCGTAATCGTAAGTGTCTTTTTTGGGGTCATCTTTTTTTGCAGAAGCGCTAATTAAAACAAAAAATGCAAAAAATGTAAAAACAGCAAACTTTTTCATACTGGAATTTTCGGTATTTTTTGAACGGAGTTTAGATTTTTAAAACTAACTTGCGGAGCAAAAAAGCCACCCAAATTATTAAAGCAAGGGTTCTGATTTTCCGAAAATGAGTGTAGAATAGAATCTTGAATTGTAATTAGGACTCTAGGATTTTTAGAGAAAACTTCCAATTTTTGTCTGGAGTAAAAAAACGAAATGCCGGGATTAAATCAACTAAAGAAATTTGCCAGTGATATGCAGAATGTTGGTGACGAAGTTAAAATTCGTGCCCAGCGCGGTGAAAAACCTGCCGTTGTTTCTCTCCCAGAAGGAATTTCTGAAGCAGACGATTCTGAAGATTTTGTTCTCGGACTTCCTGAAAAAATGGATGCTGCTCCTGAAGAGTCTGAATCTGCCGTTGACTCTGGTGAAGAAAACAATGAGCAGAGTTTAAGTTCTCCGACACAAGAAAACGAGGCTGCTCTAGATTTAGACTCGCTTTTAAATGCCAATGCTTCGCAGTCGGACGATGAGCCAGATTTGAGCGAATTTCTTGATGAACCTGAAAAAAAAGAGCCAGAAGAAATTCCTTTGGAAGATCTTGATTTGGAGGCGCTTTTAAAATCCGCTCCTGAAGAAAGCGTGCAAAGCGAAGCTGAACAGGAAAATGTGCCGTTTGACGAGCCTGCTAGCGAAAATCTTTCTGAGCCAGACAAAAATTCTGACAATTTTGACAGTTTTGAAGACAGGCAAATGCTGAACTTGCCGGACGATATGGATTTTGGAACTGACCCGGATTCTTCAAAAAACGATGACGATTTTGCTTTTAATGGCGAAGCTATCGACTTAAATGCCGACCTTCCGGAAGATATTGTCGAAAAAGACGGTTTTTCTCCTTTGCCAGCCGGAGATTCCGCACAAAAAGAACAAAATGGGCTTGAAAACGCTGAAAATCTTGAAAATACGCCAGATTCTTCGGATTTTGAGCTTGATGATAAAATTAAGGATATTGAAACCCCTCTTGACCTTTCTGAATCTCAAAAAACGGACAAAAATTTTGATGAAAATTTAAACGGCGGGTTAAATGCCAGTCCTGACGACTTTAGCCTGCCAGATTTTGATTCATTTTCTATGGAAAGTCCAGAAAACTCTGATTTTTCGGAAAACTCTGCAAGTTTGGAAAGTTCCAGCACTCAGACGACGGAAGAGGAAAACGATACCGCGGCTGCCGAAATTTTAAAAGGGCTGTCCGGTTCTGTTGATGCTTCGGCCGATGTTCCTGCAGAAGATTTTTCGAGCTCAATCGAAGAACTTGGGAGCGACGGAAATATTGATTTTGGAGCAGGAAGCGTTTCTTTTTCTGGTGGAGATGAATTTCCAGAAACTGCATTGCCTGGAATCGGTAAAAATTTGCCAGACGATGACTTTCTTCTTGACGATGATTTTAAAATTCCTGGATTTTCGGACACTCAGACTGCCGCCTTTGACAAGAGTGGACGCCCAAAGGTTGATGTTGTCGATTTTTCTCAGGCAAAGAACGGAAGACCAAAAAACACTCTCACTGAAGAAGAATATGAGGTTTTTAGAAAAAATCTTTCCGACTATCCGCTCAACCTCAGGCTTGCGATTGAAGATTTAGTCGTAAAAAACGAATTTACAGACGACGCTGTTTTTGAAATCATTCAAAAAATTCTCAACAAGGCGCCTGCAAGACAGATTGCTTCTCAATTGGAAAAAATGCTCGACATTTCGATTGATGTTCCGAGGGATTACGAGAGGCGTTCTTTTTCTCAGTATGAAGCATACAAGCAGTCTTTTCAATATCAGTTAAAAAACAGAATTATTCCAGGCACGATTGCAGGAATTGTGATTGCTTTTGTGGTTTCTCTGCTTTTTCAGGCGGGTGTTTTGTTCGTTTACAAGCCGATAATGGCAAATATTATTTATAAACAGGGATACGCCCTTCTTCAAAACAACGAATATCCTCAGTCAGAATCAAAATTTATTGATGCGGTTCAATACAAACCTGTAAAAAAATGGTTTTTTAAATATGCCGAAGGTTATCGCGAACACAAGCAGTTTGAACGTGCGGCTCAAATGTACAAAAATATTCTTGGGGTTTTTAAGCACGATAAAAATGCAGGACTCGATTGGGCGGAAATGGAACTTTATGACCGTGCAAACTATGAGCGTTCTGAAGAAATTGTACGACGCGAAATTTTAGACTGGCACATAAACGATTCAGATGGAATTTTGCTTTTAGGCGATGTTTTTCTTGAGTGGGGCGAAACAGATTTTGCAAAATATGAGCAGGCAAGACAGACTTATTCAGATTTGATCCAGCTTTATGGAGCTACAGACCTCTATATGTCGAGAATGCTCCGTTATTTTATTCGCACTGACAAATTAAAAAATGTCATAGAACTAAAAAGCCGTTTTTATCCGCGCGAAAAATCTTTGGAAGCAAGAGACTGGACAGAGCTTTCAGGCTATCTTTTGGACAAGCTTTACGGAAATTTGAGCCGTTCCGATGAATATTTACGTGCAAAAATTGAAGATGTAAAGGCAATGCTTGATATTGCAGAAAAAAAAGATTCAAAAAATCCTCTTGCCCATTACAATCTTGCGCGTTATTTTATCCGCAATTCAAATTTTGAATCTGCAAGAAGAAAACTTCTGGCTTCCCTTGATTGTTTTGACAAACTCAGTATCCGCACAAAAAAAAGCGTTTACAGCGAAATCGACGCCTGCCGTCTTTTGGGCGAACTTTACACGGGTTTAAGCCAGTACATAAAAGCCCAGGAATCCTACACACGCGGAATTGACCTTTTCCAAAACGAAAACGAAAAAAATGGACTTGAAGGCGATTTAAATACAGGAATTTTGTATGCGGATATGGGAGATATTGAATACTTTATTTCTGGTGACATGGATGCTGCCTTAAAAAATTATGAGCATTCAGTTTTAAATAAAAATTCAACTCCGACTGTAAATTACAGAATCGGTGTTATAAATTATAACAAGCAGAATTACGAAAATGCACTCACATTTTTTATAAAGGCTTTAGAAAAAAAAGATGCAGATCAAAATCTTCTGCTCGCAGCCGGAAACACTCTGGCTCTCCGCGGAGACAATTTTGCGGCTCAAGGTTATTACAACCGTCTTTTAAGCCTTTTAAACGAAGAAAAAGCACATCACGCGCTTCTTTTTCCTCAGGCTAAGGAAGAAGATGCTCAGCTTGTAGAAATGATTTTAAAAACAAACAACAACCTTGGGGTTGTCTTGAATAAAATTGCTCGTCAGACCGGCAATAGCCAGATGAACGGAAAAAGTTTTGAATGTTTTGTCGAATCAATTCGTGCCTGGGATGCTCTTACAAGAAATCAGGAAACGATGGTTCGGCTTGGCGGAAGTAACCTTGCCCTGCAAAATTCAAAATATATTTCGGCTTCGATGGCGGAATTTGAACCTGCAATTTATACAGACATTCCCCGCACTCTGGTCGGAGAAAAAGTGTTAAAATAGAACAAAGCCATTAAAACTAAAGAGTTGAAAACCCAGGATTTTGAAAATGTTTTGCACTAAAATTGGAATTGACATAAAAAAGCACTTTATTTCGCTCAAAAAAGAACTTTTTCGAAAAACAATTCATATTTGTACGGCATTTGTGCCAGTTTTTATTCATTTTTACAAAATTTCAGCGATAATTTGTCTTGTTTGTGCAGCCGTTTTGTATTCAATTTCTGAAATTTTAAGGCTAAAAGGTGTCTGTGTGCCGCTCATAAGTTCAATAACTGTCGCTGCTGCCCGAAAACGTGACGACAATAAATTTGTTCTTGGTCCAGTAACCTTGGTTTTGGGAATTGTTTTGAGTTCACTTTTTTGGAAAGAACCCTTTTCTACAGTCGGAATATTTTCTCTTGCCTTTGGCGATGGACTTGCAAGCCTTGCAGGAAAATCATTTGGCAAGGTCGAAGTTCCTTTGACTGGAGGAAAGACCGTGGCTGGAAGCCTTACCTGTTTTGCCGCAGTTTTTATTTCGAGTTTTTTTGTCTTGAACAATTCAATTTTGTGCTTTTTTCTTGCCCTTGTTGCAACTTTGATTGAAGGATTGCCGCTAAAAGATTATGACAACGTTCTGATTCCTGTTGCAATCGGCGGACTTTCTCAACTTTTTTATCTCCACATGTAAAGTGAATGCAAAGCTCTCAGATATCCGTACGTTCCCAAAAGAAGAAGCGGAAGTCCCATAATCATAAAGACGAAGTTGTCCGAAATTACCAGAAATCCATAACCCGAAAGAATAAACAGCATTGAAAAGGCAATTTTTTTATATTCATCAGTATTTTGCTCGATTGCCATAATCCAAAACGAAATAAAACTCAAAGCTATAAATGCAAGCCGTGAACAAAAAAACAGTCTTGGAAATCCCCAGGTGACAGTTCCCGCAGAACTAATTCTAGCCGTGTTGATAGGCGCAATAATCGCAAAAACGACAGTTATTGCAAAAAGAATCGTAATATTGCGTTCAATATCCTGACGTTGCTCTGCAGAACTTGCAAGGGCCGCAAAAAGAAAACTCAGCGGACACAAAAGCCGTCCGATAAAAATAATTCTTCCGCAAAAAAACAGAAGGTCGGAAAAAGTTGACCACAAACCAAAAATCGGAGTTAAAAAGCGCACTCCTTCGCAAAGACAGCCAGTCAAAAAAGCAAGAAAAAAAATAATTTCGTTTGACTGAGTGTTTTCAAAAAGTTTAAGCGCATAAAAAACAGTAACCGGCGCAAAAAAAACAACCAGCGAAATGGAAATCATCGTTGCAATAAAACTGTATTTTAAAAATCCGATTTTTTCCATAAAGGCTGGAATCCGCAGGTTAGGAGGCGGAGTAATAGCTTTATTTACAAGTGCTATAATAAAAAAAACTAGGGCGCTTGCAATGCAGACAAGCGAAAAATAAAAGAAAATCTGCATCATGCGGTTGCGAGTCTTTAAAGTCATAAAAAAATATTAAAAGCAAACAAAAATTAAGTAAAGAGAGGGCATTAAAAATCCGAAAATAAATATAGAACATAACAGGCGCTTAAAAAAACAGGCACGGACAGCATACAAAAATCAGCCTTTTTATGCGCAATGAATGGGAGAAAAAAATGAAAAAGCATCTTTTGATTTTATTCACAATTTTTGCAACGGTTTCACTTTCTTTTGCTGGAGATGCTGCAGCTTTTGTTGATCTCGGACTTTCCGAAGACGGCAAAACTTACGTTTTTGCAGAATACGGAAAAACAGATAAAACTTTTCAGGGCTACGCAGAAATCTATTGCGTTGATATTGAAAAAAATGACTGGATTGATGGCGAAGTTTTCCGCACAAATCCATCGGAAGCAACTGCAAAAAAAACAGGCCGCGAAGTTTACGAAGAACTCCTCAAAAAAGCAAACTGGGTTCTCAAAAAATACAATTTAAAAAAATCAGAAGCCGACAATCTCCTTTTTACACGCGAAATTCCGTCTTCAACTGGCGAAATCGTTTTTAAGGATTTTGAAGGTTCGAGCACAGAACGCAGCATTTTTTACCATATTAAACTGATAAAAAATGTCGAAGGCACAGGAGAAAACTGCAAGTCTTCGTTTTTTATCGCAGTGGAAAAACAGGACGAAAACGGCAACGTGATCAGCCACAACATCGTCGGAAATCCTGACATAAAGCGCAAAGGTGTAACAGGTTATACAATCAACCGAATTTTCAGCGACAAAAGTGGCCGCAATTTTGTGTTCGTAGTCGAAAAGCAGGTCGAAAACAAGACAGGCACGTGTATTCGCTACATGGTCGAAACAATCCGTCTGTAAAAAAATAAAAACTTACAAAAAATCCTGGCCGTTAAAAAAAAGTGCCGGGATTTTTTTATTTACGGAGCATATTTTTTTGTCAAACCGGCCAACCGCCACTTGCTCACGCGCGGTGCTTCGCACAGCCTTCGGCTTGGCTAATGTCCGGGCTGCAAATTGCCTTTTTAACGGTAAATGCGCTACAACTTTACAAATTCCTTTTTTCTATTTTCAAAATCCTTAAAGTTCTGTATACTTGCTCAAAATTTGGAAAGGTGGAAAAAATGCGCAAAACAAAAATTATTTGTACGATTGGACCTGCGAGCGAAACTAAAAAAGTTCTTATTGAAATGTGCAAGGCTGGAATGAATGTTGCCCGGCTTAATTTTTCGCACGGAACACACGAAGAGCATTTAAAGAAAATCAATCTTATTAAAGAAGTTCGCAACGAATTAAAAATTCCTCTGGCGATTATGCTTGATACAAAAGGCCCGGAATACAGAATCGGAACTTTTAAAGAACATAAAATTGTCGTAAACGAAGGCCAGACTTTTACTTTTACAACTGACGAAATCGAAGGCGACGAAAACAAGGTTTCTGTAAATTACAAGGGATTTGCCGATGATTTAAAACCAGGCGACAAAATTCTTGTGAATAACGGACTTGTAATCTGCGAAGTTACCGATGTAAAAGGCCACGATGTTATTACAGAAGTTAAGGTTGGTGGCGCACTTTCTGACAAAAAAAGCATGAATTTTCCTGGGAAGCTTTTAAACAGCGCTTTTTTGAGCGAACAGGACAAGAGCGATCTTTTGTTTGGAATTGAGCAGGACGTTGATTTTGTAGCTGCATCGTTTGTTTCTACAAAAAAAGATGCCCAGGATATCCGTGAATTTTTAAACGCTAACGGCGGAAAAGAAATTGATATTATTGCAAAAATCGAAAATCGTGCTGGTGTTGAAAATATCGAAGAAATTTGTTCTGTTGTTGACGGAATTATGGTTGCTCGCGGAGATTTGGGCGTCGAAATTCCATTTATGGAAGTGCCTGTCGTTCAGAAAGAAATCGAACAAAAATGCCGTCTTCTCGGTAAACGTGTTATTATTGCAACGGAAATGCTTGAATCTATGATTAGCAATATTCGTCCGACCCGTGCCGAAATTTCTGACGTTGCAAATGCGGTTTACGACGGAACATCTGCAATCATGCTTTCTGGAGAATCTGCTGCTGGAAAGTATCCTGTCGAAGCAGTTAAGACAATGTCTAGCGTTGCAGAATATACTGAGCAGCACATAAATTACAAAAAACGCTTCAATTATACGGAATTTGTAAATCGCAATATTCTTGACGCAATTTCTCATTCAACCTGTCAGATGGCAATTGACGTTGGCGCAAAGTGTATTGTTGTAAATTCTGTGAGCGGTTTGACAGTAAGAATGGTAAGCCGTTTTCGCGCGCCTGTTCAGATTATCGGTTCAACGACATCAGAAAAGGTTTACCGCAAATTGGCTCTTTCTTGGGGCGTAATTCCGCTTTTGTGCGAGGAATATGATTCTCTCGATGTTCTTTTATTTCATGCAATTCAGCGTGCCGTAAAAATACTCAACCTTAAAATCGGTGATACAGTAGTTTTGACCGGCGGACAGGTTGGAGTCAACAGCGGCCATACAAACATGATAAAAGTAGAAACTGTCCGCAAAGTTTATAGATAAAAAAATCAAAAATTTTTGAATTTATACCGCCGTTCTGTGAATGTATTTTCCAGATTTAAATCTGAAGAAGAAAATTACGGAACGGATAACCCAGTCGCTGCTCATGCCGATCCAAACTCCAAGCGGACCTGTTTTTAGTACGCGGATAAGGAAAATCGTGAGCGCGACACGGCAAGTCCACATTGTGACTGTCGAAACCAGCATTGGAAAACGCACATCTCCAGTTGCACGCATTCCGTACGGAGGAATAAAAGAAAAACTCCAGGCAAAAGGCTTTATTGCGTGCACAAAAACAGAAAGTTGTATTGTCAAAAGCGCAACTTCTGCATCCATTCCGGAAAGAACTGTGAGCGGTTTTACAACTCCGATTACAATAAGCGAAGAAATTGCCACTGCAATAAAACTGAAAAAAGTGAGTTTTTTAATGTATTTTTCTGCAAGTTTATAATTTCCTGCACCGTAAGCCTGGCCTGCAAGCGTCATAAGTGCAATTCCTATTCCGATTGGAGCCTGGCTTGAAAAACTTTCAAGAACCGAAGTGAGCGCATTTGCGGCAATTGCGGCTGTTCCGAGAGTTGAAACCGAAGATTGAATAGCAAGTTTTCCAAATTGAAACATTCCATTTTCAATCCCTGAAGGAATTCCGATTCTCAAAATATGAGAAATCTCGCGGAAATCAGGTTTTGCAAGATAAGAATCGATCGCAACCTGTTGCTTTGTCTTGTTTAACAGAATCAAAATTACAACTGCACAGAAAATTCTCGAAATCAAAGTGCTTAAGGCTGCTCCTGCAACGCTCATGTTAAATCCAAAAATAAAAATAGCGTTTCCAACGATATTCAGAATATTTGAAATTGTAGAAACAACCATCGGAAGTTTTGAATTACCATCTGCCCTAAAAATTGCTGCTCCCGAATTATAAATTGCAATAAAAGGGTAGGAAAGCGCTGTTATAAAAAAATAAATTTCAGATTTTGCCATGACTTCCGCTTCTACAGAACCAAAAATAAGCGAAAGAATTGATTTTCTAAAGAGAATTAGGATTGCAGTTCCAACGATAGAAACAAAGGTTACAGAAAGAATTAACTGTTTGCCAGCGTGACAGGCCTGTTTTATGTCTTTTCTGCCGAGATATTGGCTGCAAAGAATTGCTCCGCCAGTAGCCATTGCTGAAAAAATCAAAACAATCATTACATTTATCGAATCGACAAGAGAAACTGCCGAAATTGCAGCCGAACCGCATTTTGTAATCATTACAGTGTCGGCTGTTCCCATAAATGAGTTTAAAAGCTGTTCAACCATAAGGGGAACGAGCAGTTGAAAAAGTTGTCTGCCTTTTACTTCCATAAGCCGTAATTTTAATGAGAGGGGGGTTGATTTACAATTGGTTTTTAATTTTCAGACTGATAAAAATTTGTTCATAAAATATTAGTTGTCTAAAAATTGAACCTGCTCCCGGAAAAACACTCCAATTCGCCGTTAGTCGCATTCGCTCAAGACGGCTCATTGTCGCTGGTTTTTCCTACGCAGGTTCAATTGATTAACGGTTAAGTTTCATTAACGTTTTTTTTGTCTAAAAATTGAACCTTTTTTCCAAAAACACTCCAATTCGCCGTTAGTCGCATTCGCTCAAGACGGCTCATTGTCGCTGGTCTATTCCATCATATTTTCGTTAAAGTCTTTGGAATCTCCCTGCCAGATTATGCGACCTTTTTTCATTAAAATAATTTTGTCGCTTACGGCTTTTGCTTCGGCCAGGTCGTGCGTAACCATTATTCCTGTAAAGCCTATTTCTTTTTGCAGTCTTCGGATTTCTGCGGCGAGTTTTTTTCTTAAAGGCGCATCCAGTGCCGAAAGCGGTTCGTCAAAAAGTACAAGCTGCGGTTTTACAATCAAGGTTCTTGCAAGGCTCACTCTCTGCGCTTCTCCGCCACTCAGAGTTTCTGGAGAGCGTTTTCCAAAATTTTCAAGGTTGAATTTTTTTAAGAAGTCGCAAGCCATTTTTCTGGCTTCCTTTTTTTTAGTTCCGTGGCAGACAAGTCCGTACGAAACGTTGTCTTCTACGCTCAAATGTCCAAAAAGGTTCGCGCTCTGAAAAACCATGCCGATTCCTCGGTTTTGTACAGCGGTCTTTGTTATGTCTTTTCCGTCAAGGCTTATTTCTGCCGTTTCCGACTTTTCAAGACCGCAAATCAGGCGCAAAACGGAAGATTTTCCTGAGCCAGAAGGTCCCAAAATCGTCGTCATTGTGGATTTTTCACATTCAAAAGAAACATCTAGGGAAAAATTCTCCCATTCTTTTTTTAAATTTTTTGCACTAAAAAATGCCATTTTCTGAGCCTTCCTGTTTTTTCAATTTTTTGCCAGAGGCTAGTTTGCCGAGCGAAAAAATCACCGCGCATAAAATTCCAAGTATTACTCCAGAAGCGCAGGCTTCGTTAAATTTATACCTTCCTGCTAGACGATAAGTGTAGAGCGCAAGCGTATTGAACCGGGGAATTGCAAGCACGAGCGGAAGTGTTGCATCACCGGCACTCAGGGCAAAACAAAAAGCTGTTGCCTTAAAAAAAGAACGTCTTGAAACCGGAATAAAAATTCTAAAAAACGTGTCGAACGGCGAGCGGCTTAAAATCGAAGCAGCTTCAACTGTTGTCTGAGGAAGTTTTTCAAGTTCTGCATAAATCTGCCTGAACGCAACTGGCCAGTTTAAAAGTGATTGAGCCAAAACAAGAATCAAAAAATTTCCTTTTCGGACAAGAATCGTAATCAAAACTCCGACTACAACGCTCGAAATTGCCATTGGCGCAATCGGAATTATCCTGAAAATAAAAAAACGGCCTGTCGGATCAAGAATCTTTAGAACGGCTGCGTAAAAAAATGCAATTGCAGCGCACAAAAATCCGGAGAGCAGGGCTGTTATAAACGTCCATAAAAAAGCATTCCAAAAACTTTGCGAGCTAAAAAGATGAATAAAATTATAAAAAGTAAAATTTGAATCAAGCCGTTTTGAGCTCAATCCGTTGTAAAGAATTGAAAAAAGAGGGCAGATAAAAAACAAAAAAATCAGGAAAAAAAGAATGAATGCAAAAATTTTTTCAAATCCGCAGATTTTCGTTTTTTCGAGGGATTCGCCATTAAAAAAAATGCCTTTTAGGCCTTTCGATTTTTGTTCAATAAACGTGTAAATCGTGACCAAAAAAATGGCAATCATCGTTTCCAAAAAGCCGAGCTTTAATGCCGCTTCAAAATTCAGATTGACCTTTGCCTGCTGATAAATTTCAACTTCAAGGGTTGTCGTTCCGACAGAGCCAAAGAGAAGCACAATCATAAAGCTAAAAAAACAGTACAAAAAAACTGGAATACAGGCTGATATAATTGAAGGCAAAAGCTGAAAAATCGTAATCGACCGGAAAATCTTAAACTTCCCGGCTCCTAAAAGCATTGCCACGTCCGATTCTGCTCTCGGAAGCCGTTCCCAGGCAGAACTTACAGTGCTCATTACGAGCGGAAAATTATAAAAACCGTGGCAGATTATGATTCCCAAAAAACTGTACAAAAAAGTGACAGGCGGTTTATCCTTGCCAAAAATGAACATCAAAAAACTGTTCAAAGTTCCGTTCATTCCAAAAAAACTAACATAGCCCAAAGCGACCAAAAGCGAAGGAATACAGAACGGAACAGAAGAAAGTGAAAGCAAAAAGTTTTTTAAAAAGAATTTTCTCCGGCCGCAAAAAAAAGCAGCCGGAAGTCCGATTAAAAGGGCCGTAAAAGTCGATAGCAGTGCCTGAAAGACCGAAAAACCGGCAATGCGAAAAAAAACATTTGCAGACAGGACTGCGTTCATCTTTTCTAAAACCTTCTGAAATTTTATTCGCCCAAAACAGCCATAATCTGTTCGATAGTGGCATTAACTTTTTCTGTATCGTAAGACAAGAGTTTTTTAGGAGAAGGAGTTCCGTCAATGTAAGACTGCGGAAGTTTTACATTTTTGTTTGCAGGAAGCATCCACTGTGTAAGCGGCAGTTCGTTCTGTGCGTCCTCGCTGATTAAAAAGTCCAGAAAACTCTGGGCGCCTTTTTTGTTCGGAGCATTTTTTGCAAGACCGGCGCCTTCAACCTGAAGAATATGACCGTCATCAAAAATCAAAGCCTGGTATCTGTCGGTTTTGTCGTATTCGTAGTGATAAGCCGCGCTTGTCGTGTAACTGCAAACGAGGGGAGCTTCTCCATTTGTAAAAAGTCCGTAACCTGCGCTCCAGCCAGGAGCCATTGTAAGAATATTTGGCTTTAAGGCCTTCCAGTAGTCAAGAACTTTTTCGCCTTTTACAGCGCAAGTCCAGGCTGCAAAACCAAGTCCAGGGGTAGACGTCCTCGGATTCATCAAAATGATCTTTTTTGCGTAGACAGGTTTTGTAAGATCGTCGAGCGATTTTGGAGCAGGAACATTCGCCTTTGTATCGAACACGATTGCAAAAGGAGCGTAGTCAAAAGGAGTCAAAAGATTTTTTGAGCCCAGGGCTTTTTTCAACTCCTCAGAAACCGCTTCAGAACCGGCCGGTTTGTATGCTTCGAGAATATCCTGTTCCGCCGCTTTTTTTGCAAGGTTGTTGTCCAGTCCTAAAATTACGTCTGCCTGGACATTGTTTTTTTCGAGGGTTGCGCGCGAAAGAACTTCAACTCCGTCGCCGCAATCAACATAAGTAACTTTTAATCCGGTTTTTTCTGTAAATTTTTTAGCAATTGCCGCTCCAGGCCCCCATTCACCGCAAAAACTGTCATAAGTGTAAACAACAACTTCATTTTGACGTGCAGAATTCCCTGCTTTTTTAGAGCAGCCCGAAAAACAAATAGAAACTAGAATAGAAAAAAGAAAAATTTTAAAGATGTGTCTAAGCATATCTTCCTCCGCCGGCATTATCCGGATCAGGTTGGAACCTCATACGAAGTTCTGCGGGTGTAATCTCAGGGAAAATTCTTCCCACCCCGGTACAAAGCACATTGTAAAAATATACAGAAATTGTGTAAAGTGAGTTTTAACTTTTTTATTTTGGAGCGCAACTAACCGTCAATCCGTCCACTGCGCAATTCCGCTTTCGCTCCATCTTTTTGCCTTGCAAAAAGACGCCTTCGGCGTTGCTCCGGCACGGGCTAGGATTTTCTTGAAAACTAAAAAATTGACCTTTTACGTCTTTTTTCCGATAATATCTTTATGAAAAAATATTTTTTTCTTTTTGCATGTTTTTTTTCAGTATTTGCAGTTTTTGCCGAGCCGCAGTTTGAATTTGGTGTCGGTTCTGGCTATGTTTTTTACGGTGACAAAGATTTAAAAAATTTGCTTTCTGATTTTGACCAGAAAAGCCAGGTCATTTTGTGCGGAGATTTTTCCGTTGATTTTCCAGTTGCCGAACCTGTAAAACTTGTTTTTGGAATGGATTCTATAATGGACGCACGCTGGAAAGGCAGCGAGCACTTTATTCTTTGGGATTACTGCGGTTTTGCAGGTTTTAAAATCTATCCTGGACTTGCAGGTCTTTGCACAACTATTCAGTATTGTCTTGGCAGACGCACAGATTTTGTTAGTTTGCAGGACATTGAAGATTATATCGAAAGCACAAATTTTGGAAATGGATTTGCCTTTGGTATTTCCTACGATTTTGGTTATGGTAAAAAAAGCTACGCACCGGAAGTCTGCGCAAACTGGCGGCACATGCCGAGAGGCGGTTCGAGCGACAATATTTTGGAAGTAAAGTTCCGCCTTTCAAAAAATTAGGATTCAAAACTAAGAAAAAAATTGCATTTAAGAGATTTTTGGTTTATCCTGTAAAATACAGATTTTATTATTTATGGGACAGATCGATGCAGATTGAAACACAGGGGTTTTTACCGCAAATTCCAGAAGAACAGCCGGAACAGGTTAATATCACAGATGTTGGAATTGCAGTAGATGTCGGAACGACAACTGTTGCTGTAAAAATCTGGTCGCTTTCCTCAAAAAACTGTCTTTCTGTCATTGCAGAAAAAAATCTTCAGGCTCGCTATGGCTGTGATATTATCCGCCGGATTTCTTTTGCAACGCGTCCTCCTCTTACAGGTTCTTCTGTTGTCGTAGAAACTGGAGAATCAGCCCTTCATTATGCAATTATCTCGCAGTTAGAAAGAATGTTTGCCCACGCGTTGGCGCTTGCTGCTCAAAAAACAATGCGCGGAATTCAGTTAAATGTTTCCAAAATCGTAATTACTGGAAACACTACAATGCTCAGTTTTGTATGCGCGTTTCCAGTCGAAGGTCTTGCTGCCGCTCCTTTTACTCCAGCGTCTCATTTTGGCTTTACGGCAAGCTGGGACAAGGTTCGAAGTGGAAAAATCAACGAAAAATGTTCAAGCCTGGATCTCCCGACTCCAGAAATTTTACAACTTTTTGCCGCAAGTTCCGTTGATTCCGATACTCCAGTTTATTTTCCTCCTTGTGTCGGGGCTTTTATTGGCGCGGACACTGTCTGTGCAATGCTTTCTGCAGGTTTTCCTTCTCCTCAGAGCGACGAAAATTCATGCTGGGACGTTCCTGTTCTAACTCCTCTCTTGCTTGCAGATATTGGCACAAATACAGAAATTGCGCTTTTTATTCCAGCGACTGAAGAACAGCCTGCAAAAATTCTGTGCACTTCGGCTGCTGCAGGTCCTTCTTTTGAGGCGGCGAATATAAGTTGCGGAATGAGTTCAGTTGACGGTGCAATTGAAAAAATTGAATATAAAAACGGAAAACTCTGCTGCTCTGTAATCGGCGGTGGCAATGCAAAGGGAATTTGCGGTTCTGGGCTTGTAAGTGCCGGAAGCACGTTCTTAAAAAATAATTTTATCGATAAATCTGGCGTAATACGGAAAAACGTTTCTAAACTTGGTGACGGTTCTTTTTGTGTTCAATTGACACCTGCCGTTTATCTTTCCCAGCAGGATATTAGAAACCTTCAGCTTGCAAAATCTGCGGTTTATACAGGCTTGCGCTATATGCTTGAGCGTTCTCCTTCAGTTCCTCTTTTTTGTATTGCAGGCGGTTTTGGTTCGCATCTTGATATAGAAGATTCCTGTGCAATAGGTCTTATTCCCGACGAACTTAAAAATTGCTGTGTTCCGCTCGGAAATGCGGCTCTTGCAGGAGCGTCCGCAATGCTTTTTTCTAAAGCTTTGAGAAAAAAGGCAATGGAAATTAAAAAACATTCGATTCAGATAAACCTTGCCGCAGTTCCTGAATTTCAGGAAAGATACATGAATTCAATTGATTTTAATTAACTTTTTCCCAGATTTTTGCACACTCTGATTTATTTGTTTGACATATAAATATTCTTAGATTAAAATGTAAAGGATATTTTGGGGACGGCTTTTTTGTGGAATTTTGAACGATGATGACGTTTATCCGCAGTAAAAATCCAACTCCTTAATAGAAGCATAGGAGAATTTTATGAATGTTGTATTATTCGTAATTCTTCCTGTTGCTGGTATAGTTCTTGGATGGATTATTCGTTGGTTATATGCCAAATTTCAATTATCTTCGGCAGAGCAGAAAGCTGAACGTGTAAAACAGGACGCATTAAAAGAAGCAGAAGCCCAGAAAAAAGAATATTTGCTAGAAACAAAAGATCAACTCCTTCGGGAACGGCAGCAGCAGGAACGGGAAAATCGTGAACGCCGGAAGGAAATTCAAGTTTACGAAACAAGAGTTGCTAAAAAAGAAGAACTCGTTGACAAACGCAATAGCGAAATGGACAAAAAAGAGCAGGAATTTGCTGAACGCGAAAACTCTATGGTAAAACGTGAGCAGCAGATTGCAACTCAGGAAGAAACTTATCGCCGTGAGCTGGAACGAATTTCTGGTTTGTCTGCGCAAGAAGCAAAAGATTTAATCATCAAAAATCTTGAGAATGACGCGCGCCATGACGCTCAGGCTCTTTTGAACAAAATTGAGCAGGAAGCTCAGTTGACGGCAGATAAAAAAGCCCAGAAAATTCTTGTAGAAACAATTCAGCGGCTTGCAACCGAGGTTACGAGCGATATTACTGTTGCGACAGTTTCTCTTCCAAGTGATGAGATGAAAGGTCGTATTATCGGTCGGGAAGGACGCAATATTCGCGCATTGGAAACTTTGACGGGTGTAGATATTATTATTGACGATACTCCAGAAGCTGTTGTAATCAGTTGTTTTGATCCTGTCCGCAAGGAAATTGCAAAGCAGGCTCTCGAAAGACTTGTGACAGACGGTCGTATTCATCCTGCAAGAATCGAAGAAATTGTACAGAAAGTAACAAGAGAAGTTCAGCAGAAAATTTACGAAGAAGGCGAAAAGGCGCTCTTTGATCTTGGAATTCACAATATGAACCAGGATGGAGTCCGTGCTTTGGGGCGTTTGTATTTCCGCACAAGCTACGGTCAAAACGTTCTTACCCACTCAAAAGAAGTTGCAGAAATCGCAACCCTTATTGCAGGTGAAGTCGGAGCGAACCGCGAGCTTGCAAAACGTGCGGCTCTTTTGCACGATATTGGCAAAGGCGCGGAAAATGACAGCGACAAAAACCATGCAGAAGTCGGCGCAGAAATGGCAAGAAAATTTGGCGAAGACCAGAAAGTTATCAATGCTATTGCCGCCCACCATCAGGATTGTGAGCCTGCGACACTCGAAGCGGTTATTGTTCAGATTGCAGATGCAATTTCTGCGGCTCGTCCAGGCGCAAGAAAAGAAACTGCGGACAATTATGTAAAACGTCTTGAAAACCTTGAAGAAATTGCAGAAAAATTCCAGGGTGTCGAAAAAGCTTATGCAATTCAGGCTGGACGTGAGCTTCGTATTCTTGTAAATAACGAGAAAATTCCTGATGGCGAAGTTAAAGAGCTTGCGCAGAAGATTGCAAAGCAGATTGAAACAGATTTGCGTTATCCTGGACGCATAAAGTTGACAATGATTCGCGAAACACGAATTGTTGAATACGCAAGATAAAAATAAATCCTGCACCGAAGATTGAGAATGTCTTACGGGGCAGGATTTTTTTTGCTTTTTTGAAAAAACAAAGACAAGTTAGGATAAAAACACGGTTTTGTGTTTTTTAGAAAAAAAAACTTAGCCCGTGCCGGAACAACGCGAAGGCGTCTTTTTGCAAGGCAAAAAGATGGAGCGAAAGCGGAATTGTGCAGGGACGGTTAGAGAGAAAGTTGCGCTCCAGAATTTTATTCTACATATGGAAATTTTCACCGAGATATATTTCTCTGGCAACTGGGCTGTCGATAATGTCCTGCTGGCTTCCTTGAATTAGAATTTGACCTGTCGAAATGATTATTGCGCGGTCTGTAATTTCGAGAGTGTCGCGGACGTTGTGGTCGGTTATGAGTATTCCGATTCCTCTTTTTGCAAGAAGTTTAATCATGGCTTTGATGTCAGCAACTGCAATCGGGTCGATTCCGGCAAAAGGTTCGTCCAAAAGGAGAAATTTTGGTTCAATTGCGAGGGAACGGGCAATTTCTGTTCGGCGACGTTCTCCTCCGGAAAGCGTAAATGCCGGCTGTTTCCGGATTCTTCCGATTGAAAATTCTTCGATTAGTTCCTCGAGGCGCTGTCTTTTTTCGGCTCTTGTTAAATCCTGGCGGGTTTCGAGAATTGACCAGATATTTTCTTCGACCGTGAGTTTTCTAAAAACGGAAGGTTCCTGCGGAAGGTAAGAAATTCCGAGTCTGGCGCGTTTGTACATTGGAAGGTCGGTGATGCGCTCATCGTCCAGAAAAATTTCTCCGCTTGTCGGCTGATAAAAACCTACAATCATATAGAAAGATGTTGTTTTTCCGGCTCCGTTTGGTCCTAAAAGTCCTAAAACCTCTCCCGTGTGCATCTGAAAATCGACACCTTGAACAACTTTTTTTCTGCCAAATGATTTGTAAAGTGAATTGACTTTGAGCGTGTGGAGCGTTTGCGATGGAATTGCGCTGTCTGAGGGCGGATTTTCGGTTTGAGGAGGAATTGCGTTTTCTTCGATGTTGTTTTCGCTGTTGTTTTCTGACATTAGTTTTTTATTTTCCTTATTTTAGTTTTTTGCGGAAGAGGCGTTTTCCGAAGTTGATTTTGCGGTTTTTTCAGAATTTTTCTGGTTGTATTCCTGAATATTTTCGGTTTGAGGAGGAGCTGCACTGTCTGACGGAGTGTTTTCGGTTTGAGGAGGAACTGCACTGTCTGACGGAGTGTTTTCGGTTTGAGAGTCGGTTTCTGCTCCTGTTGATTCTGTGACAGTTTCTGTTTTTGCCGGTTTACTGTCCGAAACTGTTCCTTTTACGCGTCCGTCGAGTGTTATTTCCTGGGTTTCGAGGTTTAAGGTGATTTCCTGCGCCCTGAAAGAATCTGTTCCCTGCTGAATTTTTGGATTTCCGCTCATTTCGAGTTTTTGTTCGTTTTTTTTATAAATCGCAAATGCCGAGGTGCAGACGTTATCTTTTTGCGTCAAGGTTATTTCAATTTGCATGACGGCTGTTTCGCTGTTTTGGTTGTATTCGATGATTTGAGCATCCGCAGTCACTTCATTTGCAACGTCCACAAGATGAACCGCATCTTCGAGCTGAGCGACTTTTGTCTGCCTGTCGTATTTTAATTTTCCGCAGGTAAAATCCATCTGACTTTCTGTAATGCTTCCACTAACCGTTCCAGTTGCCGTAATGAACCTGAAATCTTCGCCCGAAAGTTCGATCGCGTCGGCACTTATGTTCATGCTGGAAGTTTGAACTGTTGCGTTTCCTTCAAGTATTGTCGTGTCGGTTTTGCTGCCTGCCGTTCCTGACATAAAATCTGCCGTAAAAGTGATTTCTTCGCAAAAAATCAGTGCTGGAACCAAGGCAAAGATTATCGAAATGAGTTTTTTCATTCTTTGTCTCCGTCGTATTCTTTGTCAATTACAGAACCGGAAACCTGGTTTTCAAAACTGAATTTTCGGCTTATTCCACTTGCGGAAAAACCTGTTCCGCTTACAGTTGTGCCTTTTCTTGCAATCGTAACTTGTTCGTTTCTGCCGGAAGTGAGCTGTTCTGTTTTGCCGTTAAAATGCAGCGATTTTGCTGTGATTTTTAAATCCTGGCTATAAATATTTATCGAAATTCCGTCAAAAAGCGAATATTTTTCATCATTCGTGTTGGAAGCAAGCAGACTGCAATATCCGTCTGTATCAAGTGTTCCGTCGTCCTTGAAAGTCTTAAATTGTGCAGACTGAGCGTAAGAAGATCCGTCCGCCTTGTATTGTTCTAGTTTGTCTGCTTCAAGTTGAATTGAAATTTTGTTGTCTTTGTATCTGTTAAAAACCGCTCCTGTAAAAGAAAATTCTGGAACTGATTCTTCAGAATTTTTTTCAGTTTCATAGTTGAGCGAACATGAAAAAAAACATAATGTTACTGTAAGAAAAATAACAGATTTTTTAATTTTTTTATTATTAAATAACATCTTTTAATTTTCTATGCAAGGTTTCTTTTTGTCAAGCAGATGAAAAAATTCAGTCGTATTATTTCATCAGTTCTTGCTTTTTCTTGAACATCAGAACAATTATTAAGAATTTCTTGCCTCTTTTCGCCACTTATTATAAAAGCATCGTTAAATCCTGTTTTTATTCCATAATTAATTGAAATATCCCATTCTTTTAAAGGTGTTCCGACTTGTTCAATCTTGGATTTAATGCTTTGTTCAAGTGGACTAAGAATAACCCAACTATCAGAAGAATTAAATTTACAAATACTTGAATTTTGCTGAATAAAATAGAAAATATTGAACAGCAAAAATGATTTTCCGTTTCTGCGAATGCCAGTAACTATTTTTACAAGTCCGTTTCCATTGCCTTCAACAAGCATATCAAGATATTTTTTTCGTTGAATTACCATATTTACTCCGAAAAATTGTTATTTACCACATATTTTCGGAGTAAATATAGCATTTTCTTTATTTCTTACAAGTTTTCATTTGTATAAACCGATAGTGTAAAGTAGACTTTACAAAATTGTCATTCTATCGTATTTTATAAATATGATTTTACAAAATCAGATAACTAGACACGAATTCCTTGATATTTTAATAACTTTTAAAGACAAGCAGCTTATAAAAGTTGTTACAGGAATTCGCCGGTGCGGAAAA
>NZ_DAVZIU010000016.1:0-52350 GCF_052273165.1 Treponema berlinense
GTTAAAATTTTTTGCAGGCCGGCAGAACAATGCCGCTATAGACTTCGGGGAGTTTACAGAATATTTAAAACGCTACTCGGAACATCATCTTGAAGAGCAGCCTTCTCTTGTAAATTACATGACGGACACTGCAAACGTTCTTTTAAAAGAACTCGAAAAACTGTCCGCAAACCATCAGATTTTAATTTTAACTCCTACTGCCGAAAAAAAAATAATCATCGTAATCGCTTTTTTTATCGAAAAGTTTTCACAGCGCTACAAAGAAATTTTAGCTCAGCCAATGACACCTTTTCCTCAAGAATCTGACATTCCCAAAAAAATTCCATCGGAAATTATCACGCGCAGAACCGGGGCGGAACTTTTAAACGAACTTTTGACAAAAGAAACGCTTTCTGACAAATATCTGTACGGGCTTACAATGCCTCACGATATGCCGGCAATTCTTCTTCCTTCGCTTGTTTCTGTTCACACGCTTGCAGAATGTGCTGTTCAAAAACTGCGCACAATGCTCGCAAAAGAAGAGCATCACGATTATTTTATGAAAAAGCTGACAGTTTCCAATCCTGGAAAAGAAATGACCGCCAAAAACATTTTTAACAGATTCGTTCAAAATGCAGATTCCTTGACAATGTTCAAAGAACCAGAAGATTCTTTCTATTTTTTGACGCAACTTCTGTTTTTTATCCGGCAGGATTACGAAAAAGTAAAAGACTACACAGCGGAAGATATTGGAATTCTGCACGCAGTTTATATTCTCGAAATCATAGCAAACTACTACAAAACACGTGCTCAGGAAAATTCAAAAAAAGAAACTGCATTCAAAAATCTTGAGCAGCATCTTTCAAAACCACCGTATTATTTTACCCTCGGAACAATTGCAAAATTTACAAGTTCCAGTGGAGTTCCGCTTTTGGGACAATACAGCGAAGAAGAACTCAAAAATTTTCTTCACACAAAAACAACGGAAAGCCTGGCAAATGATTTGCCAGAAATTCTTGTATTTAAAACTGAACTCGACAAACAGCCTTATTTTATCTACAAAAACAAGGTTATGCCGTTGATTATGCGACTTTGCACAGACGCGCGCGCAACAATCAGAGAAACTATCCGAAAAAACTGGTTTAAAGTTCTTAAGGATTTTGATGATTTGCCAGAAATGAAAGAGCAAAAAGCTTTTGAAAAACGACTCGAAAAAGAAGTTTCCGTGCAATCGCCGGTTTTGTATGCACTTTTAACATCTTCATTTTTGCCGCTTATAAATTACGAAGTGAACATGCAGCAGGACGAATCTGGACTTGAAGGCGGAAGAATTTCGCTTTTTGAAAACGGAAGGCTCGTTCCCTATTCCGAAATTTTATTGATGAACAGGCAGGAACTTTTAACCGACACAAAAATTCTTCTTCCTGTCTGGTACACAATTCCTGTAGTTTCGTGGATTATGAAATTGATAATGCGTCCGCCAAAATCAAAAAAACAGAAGACAGAAAAAACTTCTGCACAGATTTATCGCGAACAGGAAGCAGAAAAAAGCAAGCACGACAAAATGGAAATAGCTCTTTCCAAAAAATCAATGGTTTCGAGAAAAGTCGCACTCAGAGAATCTGCACGAAAACTGGAAGAAGAACTTGTTCCGTCAAGTTCAACATTGGACAGAGAACTTCATTCTTATGAGCGTACGTGGAACAAACTCATTGGAAAAGCAACCCACAACAACCTGACCGAAGACGTAAATTCTCTAATTAGAGATTACCTGCGAAAAGTTTTGCGGCATATAAACTCCGAAGGATTTAACAAAGAACGAATCGAAAATCTTGCAGACACACTGGTAAAAACGCCGGCTTTGCAGAAAATTGGCGAAACAGATGCAATGCTTATGTATATTCAGCTTTATATTGTTAAACTCGTAAAAAATCTTCCGGCGTAGTTTTTAAGTTTATTAAAATTTTAAAGTCGGAATTTGCGGCAGGGATGGTAGTGGACGCAAAGCGTGTGCAAAGCACCGGCAGCCACGGACAGCCCGGTTTTTACGTAGCAAAGCGGAGTAAAAAGCCGCCCAACAAAAAACTAAAAAATTATAATTTTTCTCAAAAAAAATGTGTAAATGTTGACATTCATTGCAACTATATAAGTGTACACAGTTTTGGGGTTTGCCCAAGCCGGCCGGAAACACTTTTTTACAGGAGATTCTTATGAATGCAATGAATCAGATTATTATTGAAGGCAACATTGTCCGTGCGCCAACTCACAAAGAAACGCCGAGAGGAACAAAAGTAACGACCGTTCCGATTGCCGTAAATCATTTTTACAAAGACAGTTCTGGCAGAGATGTCGATGAAGTCGGTTTTTACGAAGTAGAAACCTGGGGCGAAAAATTCAGTGCACTTATGGCAAAATACGCTTTGCAGGGGCGCGGGGTGCGAATTGTCGGGCGCCTGAAGCAAGACCGTTGGAAAGATGAAAATGGCAAAAACCACTCGAAAGTTTTTATTGTGGCGGAACACGTCGATTTTAAGCCGATGAAAAAAAACAGTGTAAAATCAGACGAAAATGCCGACGACGAAAAACGAAATTTAGCAATTGCAGCGCAAGGACTTGCTCAAGAAGAAAGTGTTTTTTAACAAAAATGCCGTGCCGTAAAGTGTAAAGTATGGATTTTTGACCGATTAAAGAAGGTTGAAAATTTGTACGGAACGGAACTGTTCAAGAAGCGATAAAAACTTTTAGGACAGTTCCGTTTTTTTTAGAAAAATTATCTTTTTCCGCGTCCGCGAGGAGAAGATAATTTAGAAAAAGAATTCGATTTTTTTCTTCTGTCGCCGCCATTTTTTCCATTTTTTCTGCTACCTCTGCCATAGCCGTTATAGCGTCCTGACGAAGCCATTTCTGCTTTTTCGGCGGCCTGTCTTTCGGCAGCGGCTTTGTAGGCTTCCATTTTTTCAGGATTATAAAAACCGTCTTTCCAGTTGAATCTTCCAGTTTCTGGAATCGGTTGAGATTTTATAATGCTGTTTACGACCAATTTACATTCGGCGCGTGTTACTTTTGTGCGACTAAAGTCAATCAAAATACGGCGGAATCCGTCTTTTTGAAGCTGGGCTGTCTTGTCGGTAATACTGAACGGATTTTCTGGCATTACGACAGTTCCGTCCTGATTTGAAAGAACTTTGAACGGCATTTCTTTTTTGTCCCAGAAATACATAAAGTCATAACTTTCAGGAAGTTTAAAGCGTATACGGAAAAGAGCCGGATAAGCATAAACCGTAACCATGAGGCGGTCGCGAACATTGCGTTCAAAAGTGTTGAGAATGTTCTCACGATTATTTTCGATTGGCGTTATAAACGCGCCAATATTTTGATTTTCGAGCCAGCTTACAGCCCAGCGATTAAACGTATAAAGGTAAGGACCTGCAATAAGATTTACGTCTTTTCCTTTGAGCATTTGAATTTCGGCAAGATTATTTACTATGAAAGTTTTAAATCCATCCGCAATAAGATGTTCAAGTGTTTCCGAAAGTTGCTGAGCCGATGCCTGAGGAACATACGGGTTAAGCGAAATTATAATCTGCTTTTTAGAAAATGGAAGTACAGTCTTGTGAGCCAAAAGGTCTGACTGAGTCTCAAAATTGAGTTCAAGGATTACACGGACTGGAGACATACTTTGAATCTGGAACATATCGGAAATCGTGCTGACTTGAACGTAAGTACCTTCTGGAAAGTAAGAAAGTTCATTCTTTACAACAGGCGTCAAATCCAAAACAGGAAGAATTTCATCTCCTGGCTGACTGCGGAAACGGCTTATGTCCTGAGGAAGAACTCGAGGATAATGCTTTGACATAGATTTTGTCTGCAAAAGATAAACTTCATCTTCTCGGCTAAATCCTCTAGGAATATCAATCCAACGTGAACCGTCGTCGTCAAATTCAACTGAGCGAACCTTGTGGCTTACACGGCCAGAATCGTCCTTTTTGTGAAGGCGGATCGAATCGCCTGGATCTGGATCGTAATTTCCACCAGCAAGCTGCGCCATAACAATCTGATAGTCTTCAAAATCGGCATTTGGTCCCGCGGCAAGACGTGCTTTTTCTTTTGCTTCGTCGCTTGCAGCACGAATTTTTGAAATACGACCAAGATAAATTCCTGTTCCTCCAGCCTGGTTTGGATTTAAGATTGCGCTACCAGCTTTTTCAACACCTTCTTCGTTTGTTTTAAAATTATACCAATAAGTTGTTTTTGAACGGGCAAAGTCTGTGCTCAACATTCGTTTTGCAGCAGCAACAGAACCTTTTCTGTCTTCCTGATAATGATCCATAAGATAGCGATACGCGGCGGTTACGGCGCCAACGTATTCGGCACTTTTCATTCGTCCTTCGATTTTGAAAGACTCAACGCCTATATCCATAAGATCTGGAATTTTTTCGATTAACTGAAGGTCGCCCGGAGAAAAATAATATCCCTGTTTTTGACCAGAAGCGGTCTCGGCAGTGTAAAAACGACGGCAGGCTTGAGTACACATTCCGCGGTTTGCTGATTTTCCGCCGAGGAAACTTGAAAAAAGACAGAGTCCGCTTTCGCTTACGCACAAAGCACCGTGAACAAACATTTCGATTTCGCAAGTTGTATTCTGCTTAATTTGGCGGACTTCTTCGAGACCGAGTTCGCGAGCAACAACAACGCGAGAAAGGCCGGCTTTTTGCAGTAAATTTACACCGTCTGCGCTTTCAACGTTGATTTGAGTTGAACCATGAAGTTCAAGCTTCGGGAAGAACTCCTGGCACATTCTTAAAACACCATAATCCTGAACGATAAGACCGTCTGGACCAATTTTATTGAGATAGCTTAAAAAGCGGTAAAGTCTTTCTGTTTCTTCTTCCTGACTGACAGTATTTACAGTCACGTAGATTTTTTTGCCTTGACGATGAAGAGAATTTACAGTTGCTTCAAACTGATTCCACGCAAAATTTGAAGAACGAAGACGGGCATTAAAACTCTTAAGCCCAAGATATACAGCATCTGCTCCTTCGCCAATTGCGGCGTCGAGAGCTTCAATATTTCCTGCTGGAGCTAATAATTCTGACATACCGCAATAGTAGCACAATTTTTAATTTTTTGTCACGGGAAGAGAATTTTTGTAAAGAATTTTATTTTATTTAAAAAAATCCGTCCTGGATTCTTTTATTTCGTTCATTTAGTTTTTTCATATCTTTTTTCGCTGTTTTTTTCTCCAGGAGTCGCACCTTCCACTAGAGACCAGTCTTCAGTTCCAGTTTCTATTACGGTCTGAACGTCAATGTCATTTTCAGACGAATATTCTTCTGTAAGTTTTTCAATATTCATTCTGCACATTGTCCTTGTAAGGCTGATTCCGTCGGCTATTGTAGCATTTTTTGGTTCATATCCGTCTTTCCAAATTCCGCTTTCGTAAGCTTCGAGCGCTAAAGACTTTTGTCCAGCATAGTACCACGATTGTTTTCCTGCGGCACTGAATAAAACAGCATCTTGCAGCATATTACGACAACTATCACGAATCACAATTACGTCACTATCACTTATACGGCTTTCTTTTCCTTCAACCCATAAATCGCGCGAATTTGAACTGTCGGTTCCTGTGCTCAAAGAAAGATTTTCTCCTAGTTCGTCAATGCACTCGCCCTCGTCTACCGTCCTAAAATGAACTACAATATATTCGCCTTTTTTTACGTTGATGTCAGGAAAAACATATTTTTTACTTTCGCCATCGCTTCCTGTAACAATTTCAAGTCCGGCCGTACTTCCCTCTTTTAGAACATAAACTTCGACAAATTCGCATTTTTTTAAGACGCCTTTGCTAGTACTGTGTTTTGAACGGATTTCTGACAGAACAAGCCTTGCTGGTTTTTCATTAAATCCTGTAAAAGGCAGACTGAATGTAAGTTCATTTCCTGAACTGTCCTTTATTGAACCGCTAAAAACATAATTCACGCCGACCAAAGTAGGTTCTTTAAGAGAAAAATTTATTCTTTTTCCGTCATCAAAATACTGAGCCTCCGCGGTTTCTTCGATATATTCTCCGTCATCCGATTTTATCTGGAGTTTTTGAACCGAAACCTTTTGTGAACAAAGCATGACAAGATTCGAATTGTCCTCTACAAAAAAAGAAAGGATTTTTGGAACTGACATTTCTGCCGAAATAATCTCAATTCCTTCTTCTGTAACACGGCACGACAGTGGAAAGCATGCGACAAAAACTGTCAACGAACTAAGAAATAAAACTGTCAAAATCATCCTGAAAAAGTGTTTTAAATTCATTTTTTCCTCCATTTTTTGCTTTTATTATATATATGGTTCTAAAAATCAACTTTTACACATTTTTTTTGAAAATTTCAGGATTTTTTAGTTTTTTCCGATACTTGAATATGTTCAAACGTAAAATTTCTAAATTCTTTTTTTGTGGAATCTCATCTCTTTTCTTTTCAGTTGTGTTTTTTTCCTGTATTTCTCCGAGTATAAAGGAAGAAAAATTCTGCTCGAGAAAATTGCTCGCAGACGGAATTAAAAATGAAAATCAACTTGCTGAATTTTTTCTTTCGGAAAATCCAAATGTTCCTCTGCAAAAAGTAAAAAGCCTTGCAAAAGATTATATTCAGGAAGCAAAAAGTGAAGGAATTAACAGCGACGTTGCTTTTGTCCAGATGTGTCTTGAAACAGGATTTTTAAGATTTGGGAATCTTGTAAAAAGTGAATGGCACAATTACTGCGGTTTAGGAGCAATTGATTCTTCTAAACCAGGAGAAAAATTTCCAGACCAACAAACAGGAGTACGTGCTCATATCCAGCATTTGCAGGCTTATGCAACGACAGAAGATGTAAAACTAAAAAAAACACTTGTAGATCCGCGCTACAACTGGGTACACAAGACAAAACTTGCAGACTCGGTATTTGACCTTGCAGGAACCTGGGCAACTGACAAAAATTATGGAACAAAATTGGACGCGCTTTTAGCAAGACTAGAACAGTTTTGATGCGAAAAAACGCATCTTGCGCCGGACACGTCGGGCTTTAGTTGACGGCTACGCCGGCAATGAGCGCCAGCGAACCCAAAGTGGCCGGTTATAAAAAATTTAAGAACGCAGACAAAAAAGGTGGCATTTTTATGCAAAATGTCGCCTTTTTTTATTTTTTGATTTTTATCCGCGGATTGTTGTTCCAACGTAATTTTTGTCTTCTAAAATCGCCTTTATGTTCTCAAGATTTTTTCCGCCAGCACAAATTACCGTAAGATCAAGCGACTGCGCTTTTTTTGAAGCAATCGGGTCAAAAGGACAGTTTTTGCCAGGAGTCCATTCGTCGCCGACAATTTTTCTAAAATCTGCCCAGGAAATTTCATCGATCGGAGTTGCGTCTGGGTTTTTGCGCGGATCGTCTGTATAAACTTTTTCAATATTGCTTAAATTTACGACTGTTTTTGCACCGAATTTTTCCGCAAGAAGAACTGCATCGTTGTCGGTCGAAAAACCTGGTTTCCAGCCTGCCGCAAGCAAAACTGAACCTGTGAATTCTTCTGCAACTGTAGGATCGGTCACAACCGCTTCGCGACATAAGTCGCCAAAACTTGCCTTTACAAACTGCGCATTGAGCCTTGTTGCCATAATTCCAATCCAGTCAGCCGCTTCTGTTGAGCTTTCAGGAGAAATTCCTGTTACTGCACGGAATGCATTTTGATAAATTCGTGCTGGACCGCCACCGCCGACTACAAAAATCAGTTTATCTTCTTTGTGTTCCGCAAGATATTGTTTGATGAGCGAAACAAATTTTTTTACGAATTCAATATCAGGTCCTTCAGGAGCTACAATCGAGCCTCCAACCGACAAAACTTTTACAGACATTTTGTCCTCCACAAATTTTTTATGAAACCTCTAAAAAGCAAAACTCTTAGAGATGTCTTAATATATTCCGGCAATTACCGGTTCATTCCACAGAGAACTGTAGTTTACGGTTCCTGCAGAAGATTCTTCCCAAATTGACTGAACTGCAAAAGTTCTGTCGCGGCTTACAATGTGTCCGCCAGAAAGTGTCGGCTTAACTTCGTTGTATCCACGTGAAAAAATAATGTGCTGGCTATCGATATTTCCAAAGTAAAAAGTTTTAGGATCTTCAACATTTTTGAACGATTTGTATTCAAGTCCAGAACCAAGAGCAATGTCGACTGGAACCCAGCCAAAGTTTTCTATATAAAATTCGCTCCACCAATGCGAAAAAGCCTTCATGTCAGAATCAACAAGTATTCCAGTAACAGGAAGACATGGGATTTTTAAGGCACGCAAAAGTGTCGTATAGACAATTGCAAAGTCGTAAGAATCTCCTTTTTTGTCTTCAAACAAGTCTTTTACTTTCGAGCCTGATTTTCTGAGTTTTTTTGTAACTGCGAAGTTTTCAAGCATATATTCGTAAATCATTTTTGCCTGAAGATACGGATTAGTTTCTTTTTTGACGATTTTTTTTGCAAGATTGACAAAATCTTCATCTTCCGAAGCAATAACTTCATCTGGCTTTGTAAAGGCGGTGTAAAGAACTCGCGACTTTGCGGCAAAAGGTTTTACATTTTTTGCGTTAACCTTAGTTTGAACCGCATAATCTTCAACAACAAAACTATGAGTAAAAGCAAGTTTTTTTGAAGACGTTTTCGAAAGTTCAGTTTGATGAATTACTGTATTCTGATAATTTTCAAAAACCGGCTCAGGGGCACATTCCGTCATCTGAACAAAAGGCTGCCGTGAGTTTTTTACAGGACGCGGAACGTGCAGAGAAAGGATCGTATTTGATTTTGAATTTATGTCGTCAATATCTGTGTTTAGGTGAATTAAATATGTTTTTTTGTCAGAATATTTTTTTGTTCCAAGCGTAGATTTTAAATTTAAACTCGCATAATTGCTCGTTCCTTTTTCAGTCTGAACGTAAATGGGTCCGCTAGTAGCACCGTTTGGAACTCTTACGTGAATTTCGCTGTCGCTCCAATATTCGTAATCATAATCTTCGCTGGCCGCTTCGATAAAAGCAATGTCGTCGGAAGAAGTCGAATTTTCTGGTAAATTTGCCGTAAAAAAGATTTTTGAATTGCTGCGAACTGTTCCAAAATTTGTTCCGTTCAAAACAAGCAGTTGTCCTACAAAAGCAGATTCTGGAGAAACTGAAGAAATTAAAGGCATTGTTGTTTTTGTATCTGGCGGAACTTCGACAGGAATTCCTGCTTCGTTTGCAAAAAATCCTGGTTTTGACTGTCCGGCTTTTGTTAAAACAATTACAAGTCCGTCCTGAACATTTGACGGCAAAATGAGTTTTATATGTTCGTCTGTCCATTCAAGATAGCCAGAAGCCGTAATTCTTGAACCGCCGACTTCTACAAAGTCAGAAGAATTTTTTAAGCTGCCAAAATTTCGTCCTGCAATCACCATAACATCACCAGGAGAACCTACAGACGGAGCAATAGAATCAATCTGTGGAATTTTTCTGGCCTGATATGTTATGATAGAAACAAAACCAAGGACAAAAAGAATTGCAAAAATTATCGAACAAGTTCTGAATAAAGGATATTTTCTAAAAAGAACTGAAAATTTTTCAGCGATCTTCAATTTTTTCTGCCTTCCTCATTGGAATAGTGTGCATACGTGGAACTTCTATTCTAACAGAGACGGACGAATTGTTAAAGTCTGGGCGAAAAACATCAATATCGTTAAAACTGTCATTAAAATTAGAAGCAAGGCTTGTAGCCGAAACAACCTTCTGGTTTGGATTTAGAACCTGCAAATCGGCATTTTCTTCTTTTTCTTCTATTTTTTCTTCAACCTGTTTGGCAGAACTGAGAGCCGTAGAAATTTTTAAGCTGTCCAAATTTCCATCAACTACAACCCTGCTTTCTTGAATCGGCTTGATCTGGGTTCGAGCAAAAGCGGTGAGTTCTTTCTGTTCTTTTGAATTTGATTTTAAACTGAGCGGAGTTATAATCACCGCAAAAATCGCAGCGGCAGCCACAAAACCACTCGCCCATTTTATGTACGGCCGAATAATGTATGACTTTTCACAGCGCTCGGTTGTTTCCTTAAAGCGCATCTTTGTCTGAAGGCGTACAAAACTCTGATCAAGATAGGTCTGATCAAGTTTTACAGAAAGAGCATCTTCTCTAAAAGGAACAGAAACCTTTTTAAGTTTTTCGAGCTCGGCCTGACATTTTTCGCAACCTGCAACATGGGTTTCGTATTCCTTTAAAAATTCTTCTGGGAGTTCGCCATCGAGATAAATTGAATGAAGATCTTTTTCAGGACAAGTAGACATCATCGCCTCCAATGAGTTTTTCCAGTTGTTCTCGGGCACGGAACATGCGAATTTTTACATTTCCTTCCGTAATTCCCAAAACTTTTCCGATTTCTTTATAATTCAAATCTCCGTATTCGCGAAGAATGATTACCTCTTTTAATGTTTTAGGCAGTTTTTCTAAGGCGGCAAGCGCAATTTTTTGCGTTTCCTGCCTTAACAAATCTGTTTCGCCAGAAGTTTGTTGACGTCTATCTTCGTAAAGAGCCTTTTGATAAGCAGTTCTTTCTCTTTTTTTACGGAGCGCATAATTCAGCGAAGCATTTTTTACTACCCTTATAAGCCAGAATTTCGCGTCGTTCATTGTAGGAAACGACATTTTTTTCTCGCTAGCCTTTATGTAAGAATCGTGAACAATGTCTTCTGCCGCATCTTCATCATTTACAATACGCCACGAAACTTTAAAGAGAAGAATCATAGTTTCATTGTAAATGCGGCGAAAATCCGCGGAGTTTGCAGCATTCAACGGTTTTTCACTGGCTTCCACATCATTAGAAATCATCTTTGCCTCAAAAAGTTACAGAAAAAATAAGAAAAATCTTATTTTCAGTTTATTTTAATTTCGCTTCCAGGTTGGTCCCTGCGGCGTGTCTATAATCGTAATTCCGCGGGCTGCAAGGTCGTTGCGGATCTGGTCGGCTTTTACAAAATTCTTTGCTTTTTTTGCCACAGTACGTTCTTCAACAAGAGCCGTAATCTCTGCCGCTTCGCTGTCGCCTGCATGGTCATCCAAATGTGCAGATGATTCTTTTTCAAGTTTGTTTGCAACTTCAATTGCATTTTCAATTACTTTAAGCGAAAGAACTTTGTCCATCGTAAAAATATCGGCAAGGCAGTCAACTGCAGGCCGGCCTTTTCCGTTTGTTTCTTTCTGCATTGCGGCCATTGCAACTGGAGTCAAAAGGTCATTTTCGAGACCTTCGCGGAATTTTTTAAGATTTTCGCTTTCGCCGTCTTTGCGCTGTTTTTCAGCGATAGAGGCGAGTTTTTCGGCAAAATTTTCTTTTGTAAGTTCCAGTCCTTCATCTTTTGCTTTTAGAATAAGTTTGGCAACGCGTTCATTCAAAGCAGCGCGTCCATTTTTTGCACCGTCCATCGCGTCCCAAGAAAAATAAATCTGCTTGCGGTAGTGCCCGCCTAAAAGGAAAAACCTGTAGTCGAGGGCGTCATAACCTTTGTCCAGAAGAGTCTGTAGTCTTAAGAAATTTCCAGAAGACTTCGACATTTTGTTTCCGCCTTCGATTACCAGAAATTCATTATGAAGCCAGTATTTTACCCACGGACCTTCAGCCCTTTCTTCAGCCGAAAAACTTCCTTCTGATTGCGCAATTTCGTTTGTGTGGTGAACAGGAATGTGGTCAACCCCACCTGTATGAATATCAATGTGCTTTCCAAGATATTTCATGCTCATAGCCGAACATTCAATATGCCAGCCAGGATAACCGCGTCCCCACGGACTGTCCCAAGTCATCGCCTGATTTTCAAATTTTGATTTTGTAAACCATAAAACAAAGTCGCTTGGATTGCGTTTATTTTCATCGATAATCGAAAGTTTGCGTCTTCCAGCACCTGCCTTTAATTCGTCAAGATTTAAATTAGCAAGCTCTCCGTAACCAGGAAAAGTCGAAATATCAAAATAAAGGTTTCCGCCGGCAGTATAAGTGTGGCCGTTAGCTTCAATTTTTTTTATAAGCTCAATCATATCCGAAATATGCTCAGTCGCCTTGCAGATAACATCAGGATGGCGAATGTTGAGCGCGTCAATGTCGGACATAAAAGCGTCCGTATAAAATTTTGCAACGTCAAGAACACTCTGGTGACGCTCTTCGGCAGTTTTTACCATTTTATCTTCGCCGTCGTCAGCATCTCCTGTCAAATGGCCAACGTCCGTAATATTCATGACATGCTTAATATCGTAACCCAAATAAGTCAAAGTTTTATCCAGAATATCCAGAAAAACGTAAGCGCGCAGGTTTCCGATGTGGGCGTAGTTGTAAACCGTCGGTCCACAGCCATAAAAACCGACATATTTTTTATTTGGATCAACAGGAACAAATTCTTCCATTTTGCGACCCATAGTGTTAAAAAGTCTAAGTGCCATATTTTTCTCCAGAAAACTTAATTTATATATTTGATGTTGCGGTTTTACAACAGACCGAAAATTCAAATTCCCGCATATATACTAAAACAATTGAGATTTCTATTCAATTATTGCGAAAAAACAATAAATATGAAAACTCTCATAGTTTGCCCGGCTTTTTTTTGCTATAATCTTTTTATGGAAAGTTTTGCTTTTAAGGATATTCTTTTAAAAAACAATTTTTTTGGCGAAATAAAAACCAGCGAGCTTCTTGCAGGCCACAGTTCTATGCACGTCGGCGGCAGAGCGGAACTTTTTTTGGAACCTTTTGACGAAAAAAGCCTTATTTTAGCTTTAAATGCTGCCACTAAATGTGGCTTAAAATATTTTTTGTCTGGTGGTGGAAGCAATATTGTTTTTCCAGATGAAGGACTTAATCTTGTTATTTGCACAAGAAAACTCGGAAAAGACGAATCTGTAAAATTTTTAGAAAACAACAGGATTTTATGTTCGGCAGGAATTGGCTGGGGTTCTGTCCTTAATTTTTGCAAAAGAAACGACCTTGGCGGATTAGAGGCTTTTACTGCACTGAGCGGAACTACAGGCGGAGCTATTTTTATGAACGCCTGCTGCTTTGGTCTTGCAGCTTCGGACAGGCTTTTGAGCGTAAGATATTTTGACACTCAAAAAAACGAAATTTTGACTTATAAAACTGAAAAAAACGACTGGGATTATAAAAAATCGCCTTTCCAGCCCTACAAAAAAATGCAAAAAGGGGGCGTTGCGGGGGATTTTCCCCCGCTCGAAGGGGAAGCGGAAAACGCGGAGGCGGTTGGAGCGGGGGGAAGGCTTTCCCCTTCTTCTAAAAAAATAATTCTTTCAGCAGAATTTTCAGTCACTTCGGGTTTTGACGAGGAACTTTCCTTGAAGGTAAAACAAAAACGCTCTGAACTCGGGCATTTTCGTGCTCCAAGCTGTGGCTCGGCTTTTAAAAACGACCCAGAACGCAAAATTGTCGCTGGAAAACTGATTGACGACTGCGGTTTTAAGGGTTTTTCGGTCGGAGGCGCTCAAATTGCCCCCTGGCATGCGAATTTTATTATAAATCCGGAACAAAAAGCGTGTTCAGCGGATATTCTGGAACTCGTGGGAATTGTACAGGAAACTGTCCTTAAAAAACAGGGAGTTTTTCTTGAACCGGAAATAATTTTTGCCTGATTTTTGATTTTTCAAGGCTTACAAATTCCGTATTTTCCATTATAATTTTTGATTAAGAAGCGGGGAAAATCGTGATTCAGTTACAGTTCGTAAATTTTAAGCAAGGTTCGTATATCACAGTCGAAGGACGTCCTCAGAATAATATTTTTTATATTATTCAATGCGGAAATGTGCGCGTTCACAGAGAAGATTCAATTCCCGGACAAAAAGAGGAAATACTCGGTCCTGGAGACTTTATCGGCGTAATTTCCTGTATGTCAAATCATTCGCAAGTAGACACTGTGCTTGCGCTTACTGACGTTGTCTGCATTTCTGTTCGAAGAGATCAATATCCTGAGCTTATCGAAAAAAACACTCCTGTAGCTATGAAAATTATCCGCACTTTTGCAAACAGGATGCGGCTTTTGAACGACACGCTCGTCCTTGCAACCTTAAATAATTCAGCCTCTCAAAGCCCCGAACAGATTTACAGGGTTGCTTCTTATTACGACAAGATGAATAAACCGAGTATCGCCGTTTTTGCTTATTATCAGTATGTAAAGGCAAATCCGACTGGCATAAATGTTCTTCTCGCAAAAACTAGATTCAACGCATTAAAAACAAAAAGTCGGGCTGTTTATTTTGAATCGAATCAGGATTTACTCAGAAAATATCCGAAAGACACGATGATTATGGCTGAACAGCAAAGCGGAGCCGACATGTTCATAATTCAGTCGGGACGCGTAAAAATTTCAAAGGTTGTCGACGGTTCGGAAGTTACGCTTGCAATCCTGAAAAAAGGCGACATGTTCGGCGAAATGGCCCTCCTCGAAAACAAACCGCGCTCTGCCTGCGCAATTGCCGAAGAAGATTGTACGCTTATGACCGTAAACCGATCGAACTTTGACAAGATGGTCCAAACCCAACCGCAGCTTATTGCAAGACTCACGACAACTTTGGCAGAAAGGCTTTTTCAGACGCAAAGACAGCTTTTGAACAGCCAGATTCGCGACCCAATCAGCAAGATGACCGATATGCTCGCTCTCCAAATTGAAAAGGCGCGAGTTGCAATCGATTCAAAAAACAAAACTTCGTATCAGACAGATTTAACTCCTTTGGATATTGCCGCTATGTGTGGACTTAGCCAGGACGAAAAAAACATCTTTGTTCCGAAATTTTCACTTTCACCAGTTATAAAACTTTCGTCGGAAAACAAAATCTTTGTTCCAGACTGTCTTGAACTTATAAAACAAAGTGCCTTTATCCGAAAACAGCACAAGGAACGTTAGTTTTTATGAAAAAAATAAGCCTTTTTGTATTCTGCGCATTTGTTTTTTTTACCTGCGCTACGCTTTGCTCCGCTCTTCCAAAAGGTTACGGTTCGATTGAACTCGGAATGAGCGTGGACGAAGTAAAATCCGAATTAAAAAAGAACACCGACTTTGGCTATCGTGGCGACAGAGATGTAAGCCTTTCTCCAAAAACAAAACAGATTTTAATCGAAACCGACGCTTCCAAAAACGCCTATTCTTTTTTTACGCGCTGCTGGTTTCAATTTGTTGATGATAAACTTTTTTCTATTACGCTCAATTTAAACGAAAAAAAAATCGACCACGCTTCAATTTTTATAAGCCTTTCGAAAAAATACGGAAATCCATCTTCGATAAGCCCAAAACGCTCGGCCTGGCAAGATAACTCTATAATTATGAGCCTTGAACGTCCGCTTACATTAAAATACATCGATAACGCAAAATTCCAAAAAATGCTCGATGAAGGCAACGTTCAAAAAACAATCGAAGAAAAATCGAAAGACGAATTTTTAGAAAGCCTTTAAGAACTATTCTGGCAGAGAAACTTTATCTCCCGTCTTTATTCCATTTTCTTCAAACCACCCCTTTGGAACTTCGAGGGCATATCTTACGCTTACCGTACTTGTTACAGAAGAAAGAGAAAACGGCGTCATGTCAAAAATGTCGCGGATTGTGCCTGTGCTGTCGATATAGGCAATCGAAAGCGGATGCGGCGTATTTTTCATCCAAAAACTCAAAATCTGGTCGCGCTCAAAAACAAAAATCATTCCTGTTCCTGCAGGAATATTTTTGCGTTCCATAAAACCGCGGTTGCGCTGAGCCTGAGTTTTTGCAACTTCCGCAAGAACACAAATCTGCCCGCTTTTCTGCGTTGTCACCGTCAATTTTTGAACAGGCAGTTTCTGCGCGCAAGAAAAAAATGAAAAGATAAAAATATTTGCAACAAAAAAAAGCATTGTTTTTTTCATTTTTATACGTCCATTTTTAACAGTTCTGCAGCAGCAAGTTTGTCGTTTGGATCATATTCAAGCACAGTCTGAAAATACGACGCAGCGTCAGAAGGTTTACCTTCTTTTAGCGCCAAATATCCTAAATTAGAAATAATTTTTGTATTTTCAGGTTCAATAGAAAGCGCCGTCTGCAAAGCTTCTTTTGCTTTTGGCAGATTTTGCTCTTCCATAAAGCAGATTGCAAGTTCATTGTAGGTATCGGCTCGATTTCCGCCTTCGAGGGTAAGAGTTTTTTCAAAGGCTTTTTTAGCATCTTCGTATCTTTTCTGCTGCCTTAATCCCCAGCCAAGCAAAAACCATGCATTCCAAACCGCAGAATTTTTTTCCAAAAAGATCCGAATTTCATCAAGCCCTTTTTCAACTTCGCCCTTATTTATAAAATCGTAAGCCGCCTTAAAATGATCATCTTCCATATTACGATTGCTGATTTCATTTAACAGTTCCTGAGCGCGATTCTTTTTATAAAGTCCATTTTCGCCCATTTCGTCGTCCGTCATTTCGCATGTCAGCGCCAGATAAGTTTCAAAGCAACTTTTTGCTTCTTTAAAATTATGCTTTTTAAGATAATAAAAACCAGCATTAAAAAAAGAGTCTGGAACAGCCGGCTCAGCATCCATTGCCTGTCTGTAATAAAAAAGCGCGTCCGCATCGTAAGCGTCGGCATCGTCATAAAGACCAGAAGTTCTGTACGAATCCGCGCGCTGATCAAAAAAGAGGGCTGTATTCAAAATTGTCGCAATATCTTCCGGATCAAATCCACGAAGAGAAGCATAAATTTCTTCCGCTAGATCGTAATCCTGATTCTTTGTCTTTAAAATCGCTGCTTCAGTCAGTTCTTTTTTCAAATTCGGACGCGCCTTTCCAAGAATCGAACGGTAATACAAAATATTTTTATTGTCGCTGTCATAAGCCATAACAGCAAGCAAACCTGCTAGAATCTGCTCTTCCGTTAATTCCTTCATATTAAAAGTTCCAGGATCATCCTTTTCTTTTTTTTGCACAGGAAGCGGAATTGTCGGATCAATTGGCATTGCCTTTTGAGTAAAATGAAAATCTTCTGGCAATTCAATAAAATAAACTGATTCAAGTGGATCTGTCGGTTTCATAAAAATATTTCCTTAATAAATAAAAACTTAATTTTAAATTCGGGTGGCTTTTTTTACGAAGTAAAAAAAACGGGCTTTCCAGGGTTCCGCTATCGCTCCATTGCTACGCTACGCTTAAACGCAACGGCTTCGCCGCCCCTTCAATCCCTGCCACATAAGCAACTTTTTAAGCGTTGCCATTTGTTTCCTGCTGACTTGCCTGCGTTTTTTCAGTCTGTACAGGAGCATTTTGTTTCTGAGCTACTATTTTTGCCTGCATTGCCCTTTGCTGGGCAATCTGGTCGCTTGCAGAAAGCTGAGTTTTTCTTACAGCCGTCAAAAAGTTATTTACATGCAACTTATACGAAAGAGGAACGATTTTATCTGCAAATGTTATGCTACAGGCAACAATATCTTTTCTTCCTTCAATTACTTCCGAAGAAACAATCACACCGTTAAGAGTTATAACTTCGTTCGGATCTTCAAATTCAAGTCTGAGCTGAGCAGGTTTATTCGTCAAAAATTGAGAAAGTCCCAAAAGTATAATCTTTGCCCCGGAAAAAGACAGATTTCTTACAATACAGTGGCGAGGAACATTTTGAATTAAAACAATCGCCTCTTCACGAACAAGTCCGAGTTTGCGTTTAGAATTTTCGTTAATTAAAATTCTTTCTTCACGCCGACGTATCGCATTTGAATTTGCTTCAAGAAGACGACCAACTGCTTCAATTAAATCGTCTGGCGGACGCTGGTTAAAAGCAATCGTAATTACGGCAAGTTCCGGTGAATTCATATACGGAACAATATTTGTAACATGACCAGCAACAAAAAAACTCATCACATCATTTTCTGCTTCAAAAAAACAAAAGCGCAAATTTATGCCAGAAGTTGACTGGTCAGAAAGAGCCTGAAAAGCACCGCCTTTTGCGCCGACAATAATCTTAGCCTGCAGAAAAGAAGTCGAATTTATGATGCAAGGCCATTGTCCGCGATTACATTTTATATAAATTTGTCGAGGGTCAAGACCAAGCGCACGAATAATATCTTTTGTAAAAGTAATTTCTGTATCCCGATATTGGTCATAAAACCGCTGTAACTGCTGAGTTGTTGCAACACCCATATATAAAACTATACTTTATAAAAAAATCACCGTCAACTTAAAAGAGTGTTTTATTTGTCAGCGACTCAAATCCAAAAAATGCCGCACATTTTGTAAAATTTCGGTACAAAAGCATATTTTTTCCGTCAACAAAAAGGCTTGAAGAACTTCCGCCATCAAACTCTAGTCCGTCCGCAGAACCTGCAAATTTCAGAATTTTTGCACATTCACAGTAAGAAAGCCCCTGGCTTATTTTTTTTCTCTCACCTTCCACAACAAGCAAAAAAAGCGTTTTTCCGTCAGAAGAAATTCCTGCTGTCGTACGGCTGTTTCTGCTTGAATACGAAAAATCGATTTCTTCATCATCTTTTAAGATTTCAAAAAATCCGCCAAAAACGTAATTCAAATCTTCTATACTGTTTAATTCATTTTGATTTGCAACAAAAGCCTTTAAACTTCCGCCTTTTTCAGTTTTAAAGCCTAGAGCAGAATATCGTCCGTTTACTTCAGACAATATTTGTCCTCGAATTTTGTGAATTCCGACAATTTTGCGTTTAGAAAAAAAACGCCCCTTAAACGGTGATGTATTTATCGAAACAAAACTTCCAGACTTTTTGGCAAAACTCGCAGCAGAGATACCTTTTCCAAGTTCATATTTTTTAAGTGGATAAGCAGAAATTTTTAAACTCTGCGAACTAAGATCTATTTTTACAAGATGGTAACGGAGAGGAACGTTTTTATTTTCAAACAAAAAATATTCCGAAAGCGAATTTATTTTTTTCCATTCTATTTTTTCTGGAATATAGGAAGATTCATCAAGTTCAATAAAAGGCTCATTTTTTAACAAAGAAAGAGAACTACAACCCGAAAAAAAACAAAAAACTGCGCAAAAAAGGAAAAAATATGTCTTTTTAAAATCCGTTGATTTAAGTTTCATTTTTGAAAAACAAAAAAGGCGGCGACTTCAATTTTTTCTGTCAACCCGCCAGTTTTTTTTATTTAGAATGGATAAATCTCTGAGGAGGCGTTACAGTCCAGATTGCCCGAACCACAGTATCGCCGATATTTACAAGAGTATGTGGCGAATTTGCAGAAAACGAAACACTGTCGCCAGCCTGAAGCTCATAAACAAAATTTTCGTAATGAAGCTGGCATTTTCCTTCCAAAATATATCCGATTTCTTTTCCTAAATGTCCGTAAGAGCCACGATAAGTTTTTGCGTCAACAGGAATTGTAATTTCGTAAGACTCAAGTGCGTGCTTACCGTCATTTTTTGACGCTCCGGCAATTTCTTCGTAAAGAATATCGCCTTCAACAATCTGCCTTCGCTCATTTTTATGAGTAACTTCAACTGGACGGGTTTTATGATATTCCTCGAACAAAAACTCAAGATTTATGTCGAGAACATCTGCAAGAGTCAAAAGAGTATCAATCGCAGGGCTCACCTTATTTCTTTCAATCTGGCTTACAAGACTTTCCGAAACTCCTGCTTTTTGAGCAACAGCCTTTAATGTAAGTCCACTCCGTTCCCTGACTGTACGGATTTTTTCTCCAAAGTGATACGGAATTTTCTTTCCGTCCTGCTGTTTTTCTGTATTATTAGTCTGCTTTTGCAAAACTGTCATTATTCTGTTTCTCCCGATTCTGTTCCATTACAAAGCGGATAAAATGGTCTTCCAAAGTTCTGTGCGGTCCTTCAAGGTTCAGCCTTTTTCGTGCCTGCGCATTGTCGCGCCGAATTGAATATTGACTGTAAAAATCTTTATAATCGCCACTTACATCGGTCTTTACTTTTTCACCTAAAAATTTTGAAACTTCATCTCGTCCGATTGAACCGATTCCTTTTTCCCGGAGCAGGCGTTTTAATTTTTGAATCTGCTCGTAAGAAATTCCAAATAAAAACTCTTCCATTGCCTGGCTTACTTCTGGAATTTCAAGCTGAGTGCGGATAAATTTGCTCCAAACTTCATCCATTTGGAACGAAAACATTATCAATTCACTCGTTCCCATCATCGTTCCAAAAGCCGGTGCCAAAGTCCGTCTTGCCTTCCATACGCTTGTCAAAACTGGAGCAATATCCGAAATATTCTGATCCGCCCTGTGTTCCCACAAAAGAAGGAGAGAAGTCGCAAGTTGGCGCCTAAAATCCACATTCAAAGAATCGTCTTTTATCAGATTCAAGTAAACGTCTTCCGCAAGAAGCAAAAACATCATCGAAACAGTTTCGTCTTTAAATGCCTGAATTAATTTGCTTGAAATTGCAATTTTTTCTAGTTCAGACTTTTCAGTCGAATCAAGTTTTGTCTTTAAATCCATACTGTTGTTCACTTTTAGCGCAAGTTTTGCAAGCGAAGAAAAAGTGTGTAGTTTTGCCGTCAAAAAACCTTTTCCCAAAGTTGCCTTGCTCGGAAGCTGAATAAAAGTTTTTCCGTAATCCGAATCAATATCAACAAGAAGTTCAATAATATCCTGTGGAGTCCGGGTTTCAGAAGTCAAAGTTACCTTGGAAAGCAATGAAGGAAATTCTGCAATTGCAACAGCAAGCCTCTTTAAGTCCGCCATTCTCTTGTCAAAAATTTCCTTGTGCTGCGGAGAATAGAGCGCAATTCGCGAATTTAATTCATCGCAGAGAACCTTTTGATTTTGTGTCAGAACGACAATTCCACTTTTTTCTGTATCTTCGGTCATTTCCTGAGTATCCAAAAATTCGCTTAAATCGATTGAAGTAAAATCACTTTCTGTAAAGTCTGACTGCATATCTTTATTATTTTCCAATTTTTTTTAGTATATCACAGATTGTTCTAAATTCAACAAATGAAAGTTCCGATATTAAAAATATGAAAAAAATTGCATTTTCTTTTTTTATAATAATTTATGGATTTTTCGGAATTTTTGCGCAGACATCGCCAGCACAAACTTCCTCTCTCTTAATAACCGAAAGCGACATTCGTCTCGTTTACGAAAACAATAAAAATTTTGAAAATGCAGAAGGGTATCATCTTTATATAAGAAAAAAGCCTGGAATTGAATCGATAATGCTCACCGAAACGACAAAAGATCCGTCAGGAACACAGGACAATTACGCCTACCGCGCTCTCGAATACAATTCAATAAACGGAGACGAAATCCGCTATTTAAACGGCAAACCTCTAAAATCAGAATTTGCAAAATATTCTCTCATCGACTCAACGCCTCAGGCAGACGAGCAGTTTGGACAAGCCTTTCATATTTATATTCCGTCAGAAATCGAATACGGTTACGAATGGTCGCGCCACGGAAAATTAAAAATCAACCGCGGAACTTTCATCAACATTCGCAGTTTTTCAAAAAAATACGGCGACTACACAGGAACATTTTTGGACAACCCTTTTATGTTCGATCTCGGAAAAAATCCAGAAAAAAAAGTCGAGCTTCCAGCAAAAAAACAAGAACCTGCTCCTCAGCCGCTGCCAGAACCAAAAGAACTGCCACCTCCAGTCAAAGAGCCGATTGTGCTTACAGACGACTACAACCCGGCTGCAGCAGCAAGTTTTAACGACATTGCAAATTTTAACGGCGGACAAATGTGCTTTTCAAAAGGTCCGGATTCAATCGTAGACGACATAACTGCAAGTATTGAAAGAATTTCGCCAAAAAATAAGGTTGACGTTGTTTTTGCAATCGACACAACAGGCAGCATGAAAGATGACGTTCAAAAACTCCGTGAAGAATGGATTCCACGCCTGACAGAACAGATAAAACAATTTGGAGATTTTAGAATCGGATTGCTGCTTTACCGCGACTACAACGACACTTACAGGCTCATGGGGCTTCCAGTAAAACGCTACGAATTTACAAAAGACATAAATGTCTTTACAAAAAACCTCAACAGTTTTGTAATTTACGGAAACGAAGGTGGCGACATTCCAGAAGCCGTTTACGAAGCACTTTTTGCAAGCCTAACATTTTACAAATGGCGAAAAGACGCTTACAGAAAAATCATTTTGATTGGAGACGCAGAACCGCATCCAACTCCACGAGGAACAGGAAAATACACAAAACAACTCGTTGCCGACACAGCAAAATCAACAAATATCGTAATTGACGCAATTATCGTTCCAGACGACAAAAGCGCGCGCGGAAGATAAGGATTATAAGAATTTGGACGGCATTGCACGGTCTATCCCGCTCTTCGCCACTCAGTGCCCTCGGCAGGTGTTAATTATTTGTTATTCTTAACCCGCTTTTTAAACGGCAAAAATTTTCTTTATTTATAAAACGAATTTATAAAAACAATCACACCTGCTGCTTCGCATGGCTACGATCGGGCGTAAGTTTTTCGCAAAAAATCTATTCAGCCTTTTTGTGCGGAATTTTTGCAAGTTCAATTTCTGCAAGTTTTTTATAAGCGGCAGGATAAGTTCCCGGCGTTGAATTTTTATAAATGTCCAAAAGCTCGTTAAAAATTGGCTCTGCAAGATTGTATTTTTTCTGCTTCATAAAAACATGTCCGATTTCATAACGGGCTTCAATATAGACATTTGCCCAATCGGAAAAACGCTCAACAGCGGTATTGTAATAAGCAAGAGCCGCTTTGTAATTTCCGTTTTCAAAATTCGTCTGTCCATTTTGAATCAATTCCTGCGAAGTCATTTCTGGAATTTCTTTAGGCACAGAACCGCAAGAAAAAAACAACGGCAAAATTAAAAAAATCGCAGCAAAACTGCCGACTGTACAATTCATTTTTTTATTCATAATATTCTCACTATATCATTTTTAAAAACTGTAAACAATCAAATTACATAAAAAACATTTTTTCGCTTGCAATAGTTACACAAGGCGAATAAGTTTGCGCAAAAATCAAGAAAATAAGATAAAATTGGCAAATAAGACAAAATTCAATTGATAAAATAGTAGAATTTTAATATCATTATTCTAAAATTTTTTGTTATGCAAAAATGGGCACGATGACTGTGACTAAAGGATTGTTGCAGGCGTTATGCCTTTTTTTATGGGAGCGAAAAATGGCTACACCATTGGAAAACTATCTTTCTTCTTGTAACGGAAAACCAAACGTTGCAATGACAGCTTACGTTGCAAACCTTCAGCAGGTTGCATCTGTAAATCCTTCAATCGCCGCAGACGTTGTAAACGAAATCGAAAATCAGCGCAGCCACTTAAAATTGATTGCTTCAGAAAACTACAGTTCTCTTGCAACTCAGGCAGCAATGGGCAATCTTCTTACAGACAAATATGCCGAAGGCTACCCAGAACACAGATATTACGGTGGTTGTGTAAACGTTGATGCCGTAGAAAACACAGCGGCACATGAAGCAGAAGAACTTTTTGGTGCAGACTACGCTTACGTTCAGCCACACTCAGGCGCAGATACAAACCTTGTTGCTTATTGGGCAATTCTTTCTGCAAAAGTAGAAACTCCAACTTTGCAGGAACTTGGCGTAAAATCTTTAAACGACCTCACTGCAGAACAGTTTGACGAACTCCGCCACCGCTTTGGAAATCAGCGCCTCATGGGCCTTGACTACTCTTGTGGCGGACATCTTACTCACGGTTACAAGATGAATATTTCTGCACGCATGTTTGAAAGTCATCCATATGGAGTAGACAAAGAAACAGGTCTTCTCGATTACGACGCAATCGAAAAACAAGCAATGGAAGTAAAACCTCTCATTCTTCTGACAGGTTATTCAGCTTATCCTCGCGCGATCAACTTCAAACGATTCCGCGAAATTGCAGACAAGTGCGGAGCAGTTTTGATGGTAGATATGGCTCACTTTGCTGGTCTTGTTGCAGGAAAAGTATTCACAGGCGATTTTGATCCTGTAAAATGGGCAGACATTGTTACAACAACAACACACAAAACTTTGCGCGGACCACGTGGCGCTATGATTCTCTGCAAAAAAGAATTTGAAGATTACGTAAACAAAGGCTGTCCAATGGTATTGGGTGGACCACTACCACATGTAATGGCAGCAAAAGCAATCGCCCTCAAAGAAGCTAATTCTAAAGCTTATCAGGACTATGCACATCAGGTTGTTAAAAACGCGCAGGCACTTGCAAAAGCACTCCAGAACCTCGGCATCCACCTTCAGACAAACGGAACTGACAACCACCTCATGCTTGCAGACATTACTTCTTATGGTCTTACAGGAAAACAGGCGGAAGCGGCACTTTTCCAGGCTGGCGTAACAACAAACGCAAACGCTCTTCCTTACGACAAAAACGGCGCATGGTACACTTCTGGTCTCCGTCTCGGAACTCCTGCCCTCACAACACTTGGCATGAAAGAGTCAGAGATGGACGAAGTTGCAGCCATCATCGACATGGTTCTTAAAGGAACAAAACCAGGCGTAACAAAAGACGGAAAACCTGCAAAACTCAAGATTGTAATGGACGAAAACGTAAAAGAAGCCGCTTCAAAACGCGTTCAGGCACTTTTGGGCAAATTTGTTCTCTATCCAGAACTCGACTTGGACTTCTTAAAGAAAGAATTTGTAAAATAATTCACTAAAAATTGAATTAACTACAATAAAAAAGGCTATGCGATAAGTTTAAAACCTTGCCACATAGCCTTTTTTTTTTGCAAAAAGAGTTTTAGTTTTCAACCGCGCGCGAAATCACTTCGCGGACTTTTCCGTTTGCACTTATCATTTCCATAAAGTAAGATTTTACTTTTCCGTACAATTCAGAAGAAACAACGTCAAACCCAAAAATCTTTTCATTTTTTAACAGTTTTTTGATTTTTTCTTCAACTTCAGATTCATCATTTTTGCCGATTACTATTTCTGCAAGTTCATTTTTTACATCTGGAAGAAGCGGATCAGGAGAAAGTTCAAATTCTTTTCCAGTATCATCAATTCCAAGAAGATAGCGAAGCCAGAGCGCAAAAACCATAGGCAAGATTTTCAGAGCTTTTACATCGAGTTCTGGATTTGCAAGATATGCTTTTACGGTTTCCCCAAAGCGAATCGAAAGTTTTTGTGAAGTATCAGTTGCAATTCTCTGCGGAGTATCTGGCATAAACGGATTTGGCAGGCGTTTTTCGATTACCTCATCGATAAAAGTCTTCGGTTTTATAATTTTTGGATCAACTACAACCGGCAACCCCTCTTTATAGCCCAAGGTTTCGACCATTTTTTTAAGGTCCTTGTCTTTCATTTCGTCGCAAATCAAATCAAATCCCAAAAGACAGCCAGAAAGAGCAAGAGCGGTGTGAAGCGGATTTAGACAGGTGCAGACTTTCATCTTTTCGACTTTATTCACAGTTTCGCGGTCTGTAAAATAAACTCCGGCTTTATCCAAAGGCAGGCGACCATTCGGAAATTTGTCTTCTATTACAAGATACTGAGTTTCTTCGGCATTTACAAAAGTTGCGCAGTAAGTATTTTTTGAAGTTACAATCAGCTCAGTTTCTTCAAAACCATCTTTTTTTAGCATTTCGGCAACCGCATTGTTTGGACGAGGCGTAATTTTATCAATCATTGTCCATGGAAATGCAATTTTTGCTTCATCTTTTAGATAATCAACAAATTCAGAAGAAACAAAACCGTTTTTCTGCCAATTCTCTGCAATTTTAAAAATAGCGGCCGAAAGTTTTTCTCCGTTGTGCGAACAGTTGTCCATAGAAACCAAGGCAAGAGGAAGTTTTCCGGCATTAAAGCGTTCTAGCAAAAGTCCTGTAAGTTTAGACAAGAACATCTCTGCTTTTTCAGGCGGATTGCCAAAATCATGCTCATACTGTCCGAGCAATTTTCCGTCTGGAGAAGTAACCGCATAACCTTTTTCTGTAATCGTAAACGAAAGCATTTTAAGGCTTGGATTTCTAAATGCCACAAGCATAGTCTCCCAGTCATCCTTAAATTCAGGAGAAACACAGACAGAATCAACGACAGAAGCAATGATTTCTTTTTCGATAGAACCGTCGGCTTTTAGCGTAACTCCGAGAGTCAAATTGTCATGCGGCTTAAAAAGTTTTTCAACAATTTCAGGATCGTGGCATTCGCCGGCAATAATTCCAGTATTCATCAAGCCTTCGTTCAAAAGTTTTTGGGCCAGGGCCGCGGGAAAAATTCTAAAAATATTTCCTGCTCCAAAGTGAATCCATTCAGGATTTTTTCTTGTATTTTCTGCAATTTTTTTCGGGTCGAATTCCGGAAGTTTGTAGCCGTTCCATTTTGAACCGTCTTTAATTTCATTTAAGTTCAGTTTCATAAAATAATCCTCCAAAAACATTCGCGGCAAATTGCCTTTTATATTCAACTGTCCAACTAACAGTCTGTTTTTCTCGTTTTTATTTTTTTTGTCTTTATTCTTTCAAAACTTCAAATTTCGCAAAAAATTAACTAAACGTTAAAGTATTCAGGATAACTTTTATTCATTTCTTCAAGCAAATCAGAAAGAACTTGCATATGTTCTTCATCAATCTTGCTGGCAAGTTCCGTATCTCCGTTTTCAATCGCCTTAACAAGCTCAATATGCTCTTTTTCCACACTGTTCGCAATTCTGTCGGCATTGTAACTCAAAATCCTTATGCGATGGTCGTTTCCTGTGTGCGAATCAAGAACTTTCCAAAGCCATTCATTTTTCGTTTCAGCATAAAAAAAGTAATGCAGTTCATCGTCTTTTTGCATAAAAGCTTTTTTATTTCCATCCAAAAGACTTGCATGCTGTTCAAGAAGAAGCGCCTGCAATTTTGTAGCGCAGATTTTCCGTTTATTTTCGTCAAGACTTTTCATAAACACTTTCAGAACACCAAGTTCAAGCGTAATACGCAAAAACCTTTCCTGCTTAATAATATCTTTATCCAAAAAAGCAACACGAGTGCCTTTTTGAGGAAAAACATCAACCAATTTATCAAGAGAAAGCCTTAAAAGAGCATCACGGATTGGAGAACGAGAAACATTCATTTCTTTTGCAAGTTGATTTATGTTCAGTTCCTGCCCAGGTTTTAATTCCAAACTAAGAATTTTTTCTCTCAACACTTCATAAACAGAACTCTCTTGCTTTTTCATAATATTCTCCAAAAATTACAGCCAATTTTTTCATATTCGGGTGGCTTTTTGTTCCGTTCCACTGCACAAAAACCGGGCTGTCCGCCATTACGCTATTCGCTACATTCAAAACCAGCGGCAGAAAAACCGCCGCCAGTTTTGAACGCTTCGCGTGGCTCCCATCCCTGCCACAGGCAGGACGTGTGCTTTAGCACACAATTTAATACCCGAGTTTTGTGCTAACAAAACTCGCAGCGTGCCTGCACGCAAAATCCCTGCCACAGGCAGGACGTGTGCTTTAGCACACAATTCAATACCCGAGTTTTGTGCTAACAAAACTCGCAGCGTGCTTGCACGCAAAATCCCTGCCACAGGCAGGACGTGTGCTTTAGCTAGCTTTCGCTATTTTTTCTGCGATTTTTCCACAGCTTCCCACAATCCCTGAATGTACATTGCTCCGAGCGCACGGTCATAAAGTCCATAGCCCGGCATGCATTTTTCACCCCAGATTGTACGGCCATGATCTGGTCTGACAGGTCCTTCAAAACCAATTTCGTAAAGAGTTTTTACAGCTTCGTACATGTCAAAGCTCCCGTCAGAAGAAAGATGGGCGGCTTCCTCGAAAACTCCTGGTGCAAAATGATGCAGATTTCTTACATGCGCAAAATGAATTCTTCCTTTGCAAGCACGCATAATTTCTGGCAAATTGTTTTTAGGATTAGTTCCCAAACTTCCCATGCAGAAAGTCAGACCGTTATACTCCTTATCAACAGCCTTGAGCATTTTTAGAATCGATTCTTTTCCTGTAATAATGCGCGGAAGTCCAAAAACAGGCCAGGCAGGATCATCAGGATGAATTGCCATCTTCATATCGTATTTTTCGCAGACAGGTCCAATCGCCTTCAAAAAATAAACCAAATTTTCAAAAAGTTTTTCGGCAGTAACATCTTTATAGGCTTCAAAAAGTTCTTTTACTTTTGAAAGTCGTTCAGGTTCCCAGCCAGGCATAACAAAACCGTTTGAATTATCAGTTGTATTGTTAAAAAATGTCTGCGGATCAATCGAATCCACAACTTTCTGATCGTATGCAAGAACCGTCGAACCGTCTGGACGCATTTTTGCAAGGTCAGTGCGTGTCCAGTCGAAAATCGGCATAAAATTGTAGCAGACCATGTGAATATCTTCTTCGCCAAGGGCGGAAAGCGATTTAATATAATTTTCAATATATTTGTCGCGGTCTGAACTTCCAATTTTTATTGCATCGTGAATATTTACGCTTTCGATTCCAGATATTTTTAATCCGGCTTTTTCGACTATTTTTTTAAGGTCTTTTACACGCTCACGAGTCCATTCTTCACCGGCTGGTAAATCATACAAAGTTGTAATTACGCCGTTTACTCCAGGAATCTGTCTTATCTGTTCCAATGTTACGGAATCAAAACCAGGTCCGTACCATCTTAAAGTCATTTCCATAAAAAATTCTCCGTCAAAAAATTTTTCATTTTTTTCAGGTCGCCTCAAAAATCAAGACAACCTGAAAAACTCACACTGCGTATCCCAAAAGTTTTGGCAGAAAGAGAGAAATATCAGGTACAAAAGTTACAAGCAAAAGACCTGCAATCATCGTCAAATAGAACGGAACCATAGCTTTTGTTGTTTTTTCAATGCTGATTTTTCCAACACCGCAGCCGACAAACAGCGCAGAACCAACAGGAGGTGTACAAAGTCCGATTGCAAGGTTAAAGATAAGCATTACACCAAACTGAACAAGGCTCATTCCTGCAACATTATGAACAACAGGCGCAATAATCGGAGTTACAATCAAAATAAGCGGAGCCATATCCATAATACAGCCAAGAAGAAGAAGCATTATGTTAATCAAAAGCAGAAGAACAACCTTATTTTGGCTGATTGAAAGAAGAGCGGTAGTAATGATTGTCGGAACTTTAAGCAAAGCCAAAAGGTAACCGAATCCGCCAGCAGCCGCAATCAAAGAGAAAACCATTGCCAAAGTTTTTACAGTGTTCATCAAAAGTTTCGGAATCATTGAAAGTTTCAATTCCTTATAAACAAAAACCGAAATTATGAATGAGTAAATACAGGCAATCGCCGCAGATTCTGTCGCAGTAAACCAACCTGCTGTTACACCAACCAAAATGATTACAGCAGTAAACAAAGCAAGAATTGCATCAAGACAAATCTTTAACGCCTGTTTAAAACCAATTGCTTCACCTTTTGGATAGTGGCGGACAATACTCATAATCGCACATACGACAAGGAAGAGAATTCCGAGAGTAATTCCTGGCAGAAGACCTGCCATAAAGAGAGCGCCTACAGAAACTCCGCCAGCAGCAACAGAATAAATAATCATATTGTGGCTTGGAGGAATCAAAACACCCTGACAAGAAGTTGCAACGGTAACTGCTACAGAAAAATCCCTGTCGTAGCCTCCTTTTACCATCATTGGAATCTCAATTGAGCCGAGAGAAGAAACATCTGCTACAGCCGAGCCTGAAAGATGTCCAAAGAACATTGAGGCAAGAACGTTCACGTATGAGAGTCCGCCTCGGAAACGGCCTACAATCGCATTTGCAGCCTGCAAAAGACGGTCAGAAATTCCACCGGCACCCATAATTTCGCCCGAAAGAATAAAGAACGGAATCGCTATCAAACTGAACGAGTTAATACTTTTTCCCATCTGCTGAATAAATGCCATAAGAGGAATTCTTACATAAACCAAAGTAATGCAAGAAGAAACGGCAAGAGCAAATGTTACAGGCATTTTTATTAAAATAAACAGAACAAAAGTTCCGAGCAAAAGCCAGATAGCTACTGTTGGATCATACATTTGTTTCACCTCCATCATTTTTGCTGGCACGCATTTCTTCAATAATCTGTTGGTCAGTTTTTTCATCAGAAGCGTTTTCGCCTTCAATAAGCAAATGACGATATTTTTTTAAACCGAATAAATCCGTAAGCGCAAAATAGATAATAAAAATTCCAGCAACAGGCATCATACAGTAAGCAGTTCCAGCCGGCCATTGGGTTGCAGGCAATGTACTTACCCAAGTCATCTTTACTAATTTTATTCCATAAACGAGAAGAATATATCCAAAGAAAATTGTTGCCAGAGTGTTTATTTTTGAAATAACAAACTGAACTTTTTTTGGAAACATAGAAAAAAACAGCGTAATGGCAATATGAAGCTCTTTTTCAACACCAATTGCCATTGCAATAAATGCTGTCCAAATCATCAAAAGAAGAGAAACTTCTTCTGACCACATAATCGAATTATGGAGGACAAGCCGTCCAAAAACCTGGCAGCTTACAATAATTACAATTACAAGGATAACAAGTTTTGAAAATTCAAGCAGAACTCTGTAAATGCAGTCAAAAACAAAAGTTATGCCAGAAACTATTTTTTCAAGAACGTTGTATTCAGGTTTGCAAATTTCAGCTGAAGCAGATGCAAAAAAATTCTTTATTTTTTCAACAATGGAAACCATAATAAAACCTTTTTCAAAAACCAACTAATATACTAAAATATCAGTTAAAAAAATCCAAAAAAGGCAAGTCCGTCTTTCTGACAAAACCTGCCCTTTATTCAATTAAAAAATTACTGAGCCTGAATGTTTTTGATTACATCTTCGTAACCAGCGCCAAACTGTGCATACAGAGGAGCCATTGCAGCCTGGAATTTCTCTTTTTCTCCAGGTTCAAGTTCTGTAATTGTACAGCCTGCTGCACGAACTTTTTCTTCAGAAACCTTTTCTTTAGCAGCCCAAAGCTCACGTTCGAGTTTTGCAGATTCTTCAGCACATTCCTTGATAATTGCCTTGTCAGAATCAGAGAATTTGTCCCAAGTAAGTTTAGAAACAAGCTGCATTTCTGGAACACGAGTATGTTCATCAAGAACGTAGTACTTTGCAACTTCGTAGTGAGAAACTGAGTCGTATGAAGGCCAATTGTTTTCTGCACCGTCGATTACGCCAGTCTGAAGTCCAGAATAAACTTCACCGTAAGCCATAGGAGTAGCACTTGCACCAAGAGCGGCAACCATTCCCATCATAAGCTGAGATTCCTGAACACGAATCTTAAGGCCTTTCATATCGCTGAGTTTTGTAATAGGGCGCTTTGAATCGTAGAAGTTACGGGCACCAGCATCAAACCAAGAAAGACCTATCAAATTGTTTTTGTCCATTGAGTTAAGGAATTTTTCTCCGATTGAACCGTCAAGAACGCGCCACATCTGAGCAGCATCTTTATAAAGATATGGAAGCTGAAGAACGTTGAGCGATTTTTCAAATTCACTCAATGGCGAAATAGAAACACGTGTAAAGTCAATAGCACCAAACTGAAGCTGTTCAATTACGGCTTTTTCATCACCCAACTGTCCGCCATGGTAAACATCAATGTGAATTCTTCCGTTTGTCTTCTGTTCTACAAGTTCAGCAAATTTGTACGCAGCCTTTGTTGTCGGATAATCCTGAGCCTGGTTTTCTGCATAACGGAGAACCATTTTTTCGGCTTTCTTTTCTTTACATCCTGTCAAAGCCAATCCAGCAGCAAGCAAAGCGCAAGTTGCAGCAACTAAAGTTTTTTTCATATTGAATTCCTCCAAAAATCTTGTCAACTAATATACTAAAATATCAGTCAATATCATTGTGGAGCCATTAATTTTTTTTGTCAAACACTTTTTTAACAAATTCTAAAAAAAAACTTTCACTATTTTTTTTACGTGTTATCCTTAAGTTATAGAATACTTTTATCAGGAGGTAAAAAATGCAATTGAAATTCTTTTATTGTCCGCATTGCGGCAAAATCATCTCAATCGTAAAAGATTCTGGAGTCGAAACAATATGTTGCGGACAACCTATGAAACCGCTTATTCCAGGAACAACAGACGGTGCAAAAGAAAAACACCTTCCGGTTGTAACCGCTGACAAACAGAAAATTACAGTAACAGTCGGAGAAACTCTCCATCCTTCGCTTCCAGAACACTACATCGAATGGATACTCCTTCAGACAGACAAGGGAATTCAGCAGAAAATGCTGAATCCGGGAGACAAGCCTGAAGCCGAATTTGTAATTCTTCCAGACGAAAAAATCATAGCAGCTTACGAATATTGCAATCTGCACAAGCTATGGAAAACCGAATATACAGTCAGGTAATTTTGATTTTTATTTCAAACAAACTGTCTGGATACAAAGCGTTAATTGCTTTTCCGGGCAGTTTTTTTTATGTAAAAAAGGTGCATATAAAAAAAATAAGGTTTCCGCATACACAGAAACCTTATACGACTTAAGATTGAAAAAACTCCACACACAAAAGCCAATCTGCTGTCAATTACAAAAAACTTCTCCTCCGAAACTTTTTTACATTTTTTCTCCGAACTTTGCTTGCTGTAAAACAAATTAAGTTACCTTACACTAAGAAGTATAACAAATCGTTACAAAAAAATGAACTTTTGATCCTCGTTTTTTGTACGATTTATCCAAAGATACCCGAAAAGTATCCAAAGATACCATTATATTGGATAAAAAGACGTAATACTTGAGTTTTTTTTCGTATGCTTTATAATAAAAATGTGCGAACTTATACAAAAAAAGAATTAAAACCTTATAAGGTACTCGATATCCTCGGCATGATTTTTGCAGCCATTGGAACATTCAATAATTTTTACCAGGGCGTAGATCACCCTCCATTTACCGAGTCTTTTTTTTATCCTTACACAAATATATTAGTTCCTGCAACTAATATATTTACTTTTGTAGCTACAATCGTTTATCTTTTTATACCTAATCAAGTTTGTTTTTTGTTCTTCTTGTATTTGATCGAAACAGTAAACCTTATTTTTACAGGTTTTCCAGTTGTAGGAATTACACTTTACATCAACTTTTTTGCATTTTTTTGTGCTGGAGGATATGCAAAATCGCACTTTAAGATAAAATTTGCAGTCGCTGCGGTAATTCTTATAAGCATGATTTCTTTTGAATACAGAAATTCCCTTACAGACATATTTTATTATGTTGCCTTTGCCTCTTTTGAAATGGGATGCTACTTTCTTTTGTATTTTATGTTGCAAGAACGGCTCAGTTTTCTTTTTAAAGATGTTGATGTTCCTGGACTTGCTCCAGAAATCACATTACCACCAAAGGGTTCTGTGCTTAATTTAAAAGAAATGGGACTTTCAGAAAGACAGATTTCGTGCATCTATTACACGCTAAGCACTAACTTCAATTTTAAAAAGATTGCGGAAGAACTTATTACAAGCGAATCAACCATAAAGAAAGAAATGCAGTACCTTTATAAACTTTTTGGCGTAAAAAACCGTGAACTTTTACGCCTTCTGCTCGTTCAATACACGATTGGCTAAAAACATATATCTAAATATATATCAAGTTTATTTTATTGAAGCAACTTGACATATAACCTTGATTTATTCATATTTAAAGTATGACAAAGAATTCAGGACTGTCTTTTTTCCAAAAACTCATTTCTTCAATTTTTGGTGGCAACGATCCGGAAGCCGAAAAAAACAGACAATTAAAAATTATTGCAAAAAACCTTTCGCGTTCAGGTTATAAATTTTATAAGGCTGGTTCCGACCAGGTTCTTCCTCAGTTTGGAAAGTTTTTCTACGACATTTACAAGATAATTTCTCCAGCCCAGTTGTTTTTTCAAAATCAGCCGAATCCTAATTTTTATAAAAACATTGTAATTGATTTTTCTCTGACAGAATCCCAAAAAAAACTATCAGAAAATTTTTCTGAAGAGTCGATTTTGGCCTTTTCAAAAAATGTGCCGTTTGAAAAATTAAAGGTAAAATTAAAGCAGGATCTTGAAAATTTTCTGGGAGAATTTGACTCTGACAAAATAAATTCGATTGATTCTCTTTACACAAAACTCGTTGGGTTTAAATCCTTTTGTCTTTACGACTTTTATTTTCTGTTAAAAAAATTTGATTCAACGTTGAGAGAAGGCGAATTTAACCGTGCCCCAAAACTTGAATCAATCGAAGGCGCTTACATTGCCGAAGACCTTAAAAATTTTGCAGAAATTTTAAATTCATTGCCATTGAACGAAGAATGGGACGATTTAATGACAATGTTTAAAACTACACGTGGCGTTGAACCTGTCAAACCAAACCAGTGGAACAAAATCGTACAAAAGTTAAAGCAACTGCGGGATACACGAGTTTTTGACATGATGATTGAACTTACAACAAAAAATCCAGCGTACGTAACCGATTCTGCTGTAAAACAGGAACACATTGTAGAATCCTTTATCGAATCAACAAAAACTCAGGCTACAAACACTATAAAAAAACTTGAAAACGAGCAGAAAAATTCAAAAATTGACAGTCTTTTGGTGCAAATTTTTAACACAGATTCGATTGTTATTTTAAAAAATTATACGGAAGCTGGAAGCGCTCCGCTTGAACGAAAAAATCTTGGAAGATTTGAATATGCAAAGCCGTTGAATTATTTAAAAGCCTTTCTTGTTGAATTTGTAAAGCGCGATGTGCGGGAATATGCAGACCTTGTTTTAATCCGCGGAAAATGGACTTTGCCAGAACTTTCCACAGAAATGAGCAACAATTACCACCAAATGTTTGAAGCAAGCGATGAAATTACGCAGTTTGACGGAAAATTAAACGAAGAAGCCGAAATCGGAATAAAAATAAAGACACTTTTGCCACGGGCAGACCGAGACCGAGAGGCTAATAACATTATCAAAACAACTTTGCGCGACATAAACTCTTTGGCAAGAGAATATCTTGTAAACACGACAAAATCCATGATCAGTTTTGCAAAGATTTTAAAGTCTGTAATCGAAGACCATCAAAAGCCGAAAGGCGAAATCGTTATGAACTGGAAAGAACTAGATCGTTTTGCAGAACATCCAATTAACCAACTTGGTGTAGAAGTTTACAAAAAAATATATCTTTTTGTTCAGTTGATGCAAAATGAACTGCAATAAACTGCAATGCGCCAGGAATACGGAAGGCGGCAAAGCCGGTGCAAGGCACCGAGGGTTACCGAGCCTGTAGTACTCCGACCCGCAAAAGCGGGTGGCGCCCTTTTTCTATCTTTTTTTAAGAATTCTTTCTGAAAGTTTTGTTCCTGCAAACTGAATCAAAGCAACCAGCAAAATTATTACAACTACGGAAGCGAGCATTATATCTGTCCTAAAGCGCTGATACCCGTAACGAATTGCAAGATCTCCAAGACCGCCACCGCCCAAGGTTCCAGCCATTGCTGAATATGAAATCAAATTGATGATTGTAAGTGTAATTCCGCTGACTACTGACGGCAAAACTTCCGGCACTAAAACTTTTCGGATAATTTGCCAGTTTGTTGAGCCCATTGCTCGGGCCGCGGTAATTACGCCAGGATCAATTTCGATAAGCGCGGTTTCAATCACACGGGCAACAAAAGGTGCGGCAGCAAGACTTAGAGGCATAATCGTTGCAGAAGTTCCAATTGCGGTTCCTAGAACAAAACGCGTAAACGGAAGAAGGACAATCATTAAAATTACAAAAGGGAAAGAACGCAAAACGTCGATTATGCGACTTAAAACCATATTAAAGAGTGGTTTTGGCATAATTCCTGTCGAACTTGTTATAAAAAGCAGAATTCCGAGCGGAAAACCTATTATAACGGCAAAAAGTGTCGAAAAAAACACCATTTGCAGGGTCTGGAGAGTTGAAATTCCAACTAATTCAAATATTTGAGCCATTTTTTTCTACCTCGATACCGTTTTTATTAAGATATTCTATTGCACGGCTTATTTCTGATTCTTCGCCAATAAAATCGACCAGCATTTTTCCGACTTTTTTGCCCTGAACCGACTGGATTCCTCCAGCACGCACGTTAAAGTCGATGTTAAATTTTTTTGCCAGTTGAGAAAGTGTTGTAGAATCGGTTTTGTCGCCGATAAAATGAAGTTCGTATTGACCGCCGTCTAAACTCCAGCGAACAAATTCTTTTTTGTTTTCTTCCTGTTGAGAAGAAATTCTTGAAAGGAAATCCTTTGTAACATCTGTTTTTGGTCTTATAAAAATTTCTTCTACGCTACCTTGTTCAACAACCTGACCTTCGTGCACAACTGCAACTTGAGAACAGGCGTCTCGCACAACTTCCATTTGATGAGTAATCATAACAACCGTGAGATTCATTTTTTTCTGAATTTCGCGGATTAAGTTTAATATTTGTTGAGTGGTCTGAGGATCGAGGGCGGAAGTTGCTTCGTCGCAAAAAAGAATGCTTGGATTATTCGCAAGCGCACGTGCAATCGCAATTCTCTGTTTTTGTCCGCCCGAAAGTTTACTTACAGGCGATTTTGCACGATCCGAAAGCCCAACCAGTTCCAAAAGTTCTGCGGTCCGTTTTTTTATTTCTGATTTTGGTGTTCCGCAGATTTCCAAAGGATAAGCAATGTTCTGTTCGGCTGTACGGCTCGAAAACAGATTGAAATTCTGAAAAATCATTCCAATTCTTCGACGACGGGCAATCAGTTCTTTTGCCGAAAGATTATCAACTCTTTTGTTGTCGTACCAGACTTCTCCAGAATCAGGTTTTTCCAAAAGACTTATTAACCGAACCAATGTTGATTTTCCAGCGCCTGATTTTCCTATAATTCCAAATATCTGATTTGAAGGAATACGAAGATTCACCTTGTTTACGGCATGGACCGCAGGCGAATTTTCTCCACTGTAAACCTTGTCAAGATTTTTTAATTCAATAACCATAACTGTTCCTGAATAAAATAACAAAACTGATTTTTTTAGAAATATTTAAGTATTTTACAGGTTTTGAAAAAAAATCACAATCGCGAAAGAGTTTTGCGCAAGGAATTAAAAATACGAACAGGCGCTTATCAGTAGATTTTAACTGCGAAAAAGTTTTTGGTAAAAAAAATGTGTTATACGATAATATTTCACCATCGCAAACACATTTTTTATATTCTATTTTATATTTTTATAATAGATTTACTTTTTTACAATAAAAGTATTGTCTTCTATAGAAAAATATTCTGCTTTATAACTTGCCCAGTCTGTTTTCTTTTTATATGCATCAAGACCATTTTTTAAACTTGGCATTAAGGAATCGATTCGCGCTGCATACATATTATCAGAAAAAATCTGATTCATTACATCAAAAGCCGCATCGATGCTATCTTTATTATTGTCCATTGAATAACATGAAGAAATAAATGCGGTTATTATAAGGGAACGAATATTCTCTCCATTATCTGTAAATTGTTTTCCCCAGGTCGTTTTTAAGATTCCATCAACTTTCTCTGCTTTTACGATAAAATCATTTTCTTCTGAATAATCAAACGTAATTTTTCCAGATGAATAATCTTTCATAAATGTTTTTGCCCCATCAGCTTTTACCCAGGTAAATACTCTCATTGGAACAACTATTGCTACACCTGTCTGTGATTCAAATGCAGACGGTTCAGCCTGTGTTGAAACGCAGCTTGTAAAGCAACAAGCAAATAATGCCAATAATACAATTGAAAAATTTTTGATAGTTTTCATTTTTTTTCTCCTTCGGAAGCGCCCCAGTGCGGGAGTCCGCTTAATAGATATTCTTCTTATCCGCCATAACGCTCTTATACAGCACTGTCGCCATATAAAATTCGTTGCAGATTTGCTTTAAATATTAACATGTCTTTTAAATAAAAACAGTTTTTTTTCATCTTTTTTAATTTGAGTTGAGTTTTGCCAAAAACTGATTTTTTTTGATGTTCCATTTTATAAAATTTTGTGATATAATAACTTACTATGAGTACACAATTTTCTCTTAATGAAAAAATAGTTTACCCTTCGCAGGGTGTTGGTGAAATCAAAGAAATTTTTGAAAGAAAAAACGGCGACTTGACCGTTCAGTATTACAGAATTTATCTTGAAGTTTCGGATATGATTGTAATGGTTCCAGTTGCAAATTCTGAAAAACTTGGACTTAGAAAAATTGTTTCTGCTGACGATGCTCAAAAATCACTTGAACTTTTAGGTCAGCCAGTAGAATCTGTCACTTCTGACTGGAAACAGCGCTATCAGGACAATCTGAACCTCCTAAAAAAAGGAAGTATTGAAGATATTACAAATATTGTCCGCACTCTTTATCATCGCTCAAAGGTAAAAGAATTACCGATTCAGGAGCGCAAACTTTACGATACCGCACGCAAGCTTTTAGCAGACGAAATTGCAATTGCGCTTGGAATTTCATCAAAAGAAGTTGAATCCATGCTCCATGCAAAGCTCGAACCGCTCAATGCTCTTCACGAAAAGAAAGCGATTCAGATTGACGACGACGATGATGATGACGAATTTGGAGATGAACTCGGAGGCTCTTCAAGTTCTATGAACGACGATGATGACTCTGACGATTCCGAAGTATCTGACAATTCTGACTCAGACGATGACGGAGATGATGACGAAGACTAACCGCTCAAACGAAGAACTGGCACTGATTGTTGTTGCTGCTGGTTCTTCAAGCCGGATGGGCGGCATTAAAAAAGAATATCTTCCTCTTGAATCTGGAACCGTACTTTCTACCGCTGTAAAGGTTTTTTTAAGAACTTTGCCATTTTCTATTGTGGTTGTAACTTTTCCGGATCAAGAAAATCTAGAACTTTTAAAATCCGCAGAAGAAAAATGCAAAAACGCTCTTTTTGAAGATAAAGAACTTAATAGAATTGCAAACAATACAGAATTTATTTTTGTTCCAGGAGGAACAAACCGGCAGGCTAGTGTTTTTAATGCCTTGCTGAAAATAAAAGAGAATTTTAAAAATTCAAATCCATTTGTATTTATACACGACGGGGCACGGCCCTTTGTTTCAGAAAAAATAATCAATTCAACTTTTGCCACAGTTCAAAAATACGGCGCTTCTGCTCCAGGAATTCAACCTACAGACACTCAGAACGAAATCGATGAGAATGGCTTTATAAAACGGCATCTGGTGCGAAGTCAATTAACGGCTGTTCAAACTCCTCAGGTTTTTATGCTGAATGAACTTGTCGAAGCGCATAAAAAAGCCCGGAAAACAAAAAAAGAATACACAGACGATACTGAAATTTGGGATTTATTTGTTCCTGAAGGAAAGGTAAAAATCGTAGACGGTGACATTAAAAATAAAAAAATTACATATAGAGAAGATTTTTTTACAAAACCAGAAATAAATACTAAAAAATCAAATGAAACAAACAAAGGGAACAAAATGATTCGGACAGGTCTTGGCTACGACAAACATGCACTTGTTGCCAAACGCGATCTTATGCTTGGTGGCATAAAATTTGACAGCGAACTTGGCGAATACGGACACTCTGACGGCGACGTTCTTTTGCACGCAATTACAGACGCTCTTCTTGGAGCCTGCGGAATGGGCGACATTGGTTCATTTTTTCCTCCGAGCGATCCAAAATGGAAAGACGCGGATTCTAAAATGCTTTTAGAGACTGTTTGGAATAAAATTACGACGGAAGGCTGGAAACTCGAAAACCTTGACTGTGTAATTGCCCTCGAAAAACCAAAATTTCTTCCGCGCAGACAGGAAGTTATCGATTCGATTGCAAAAATTCTCCAAGTTGAAAAAAATCAAGTTTTTGTAAAAGCAAAAACAGGAGAAAAACTGGGAGATGTAGGACAATGCCGAGCCGTAGAAGTCTGGGCTACCTGCCTGCTTTCTAAATAAGCTAGATTCCACTCTGGATCTTAAGGGCCACAATAAAAAAGCGGGCACTTTTTTGTGTCCGCTATAAATTCACCTTTTAAGTAAAATTTTTTAATTCATAAAACCGTTGCCTTCGACAAGAAGGTCGATTTCGCCTACACTGCGCTTGAGGCGTTTGGCAATTTCTTCGTTTGACCAGCCCTTTCTGTGTAAAGAAATTACCGATTCTCTCAATGCCAGCGAAATTCCCTCTTCTTTTTGCATTGGATTTTCTTTTAAATCCTGTTTTGTAATTTCTAGAAGAAGGTTCATTTTTTGGTCGATTTCAGTTTCGAGTGTGTGGAGCCTTGTTTCTGTACGAGCAATTCCTTCGCGTCCTGTCTGAACTTGTTTTACACGTTCTTCCGTTTCACTCAAGATATTCTGCAAAGACGACAATTGCTCAACTGCATCGCTGATTTTTGAACGGTTACTGACAAGACTGTCAATATTTTTCTGAACATCTTCAATCTGACGCGGGAAACTGTCTACGTGGCGATTTGCATCGTTAAGACGAAGTTCCAACGATTTTAGCTGGTCAAAAGTCTTATCAACTTCTCCGGCAATTGCTTCGATTTGGTTGCCTTTTGTTTCCAGACGGTCATAACGGTTGGAAATATCTCCGAGAGTTTCCTGAAATTTTCTGACGTCAAGCTGAATCGAAGTAAGTTGGTCGCTTGTCGAATTCAATTCTTCGATTTTTTGATCCATTGTTGAACTCAATTCGACAAGTTTTGCAAAATTCTTTTCAATTCCATCAATTCTAACTTTTTCGCTATTAAACCTCTGAAGTTTAGAATTGACATCATCGTTCATATTTTGAATTGAATTAAAACTTGCAGACAGTTCATTTACGGTCGTCTGAAAATTTTCAACCCGAGTAATTTCGTTTTTGAGTTCGTCAAGTTCAGATTCAAGTTGAGCTTTTAATTGGTCCGCTTTTTGATAAACCTGCATCTGTGTCGAGAAGTTTTTTACTTCGCGGTCGATTTCGCTCATTCGAGTTTGCAAATCAGCAGCATCGTTCTGCATTCTCATTACGAGTTCTGCCTGATGAGTGTCGTTCGCCTCGTTTGCCTCCTGAATTTTAGTACGAAGTTCCCTCAAAACTTTTTCAGAATCTGCACTCTGCTCTTTTACACGGCGTTGGGTTTCGTTGAGCATATCCTCATAAGATTTGTTCATCTGTGCAACAATAGATTCGGAACGCTCCTTATATGAAGAAATTGAATCTTCAACATCTTTTTTCAGATTTTCAATCGTTTGACTAAGTTCAAGCTGTTCGTTTTTTGTTTCCATTCTAAAATTTTCAATATTTTGATTCAAATCGTCTTTAAAAGCAGAAATCTTCTGTTCAGAACTTTCTTTTACGCCGTTCAGCTGGTCACTGAACATAGTTTTTGCCTGATCAAACTGATTTTTTAATTGCCCACGCCAAACATTGAATTCACCAAGCATCGCATCTATTCCATTCTGGTTTGTATCTGCATGAGCTTTTACAGTTTCTGAAAGTTCCACAAGTCTTGATTGAATATCTTTTTCGGCTTTTTCAAGCTGACCATCCATGCGCTGAGTATATGCGTCGAGCGAAGTTTTTACAAAATTTCCCTGGTTTTCTGTTGCTTCGTGCAGTTTTGTCCGACTTTCTTCCGTGTAATTTTTTACAGACTGTTCGATTTCGTCAATTCTAGCACGCAAGGACTGAGCAGAATTTTCAATTCCAGACTGCACATTCTGCAACTGACTCTGATTTTTTGCAGAAATTTCAGAAAGTTGATTTTTCAATTCTTCGTTATGCTGATTTTCAATTTCGCGTCTTGAACTTTCATATTCAGAACTGAGGACAGCGAGTTTGGAATCCATGCTGTTTTTCCACGAATTCAAATCCTCTGTAATCGAATCTCCACGTTTTTTTAAGTCGTCGCCAAATTTTACCTCAAAATCGGCAAGAGTTGCACTCACGTTGTCACTTGCGGTCGCTTTAATTGAATCGAGAGTTTTTTCAAGATTTTCAATTTGGGTGGTAATTTCGTCATTATTGCGCTTTATTGCAGATTCAAACTGAGACTGCTGGTCTTTTTGATTTTTTGAAAACTGGTTAAAGTCGGAAACAACTGAATTTTGAGTACGTTCAAGCGCGGTTCTTAGATTGTTTTCCAAAGTATCAATGTCGCTTGCCGTCGTTTGAAGTTTATTAAAACGGTATTCCATGTTATTGCGGTATTCTTCAAGCTGCTTGTCAACATTTGCCAGAAGTTCCGTCTGCTTTGCGTCGTATGCCGAAGAAATGCGTGTCATAGTGTCGCTAAGCATTTTGTTAATGCCTGCAATTTTTTCGTCTGCTTGAGACTGGAAACCTTTGAGTTTTTCATTTGCTTCTTCAGTCGCATTTTTAATCGTCTGAGCAGTTGCTGCCGCTCCTGTCTGACTGTCAGACATTGATTTTTGAATCTGTTCAACCGCAGCATTCAATTCTTGATTCAAGGCAGAAACGCGGGAATTTACATTTTTTTCGATTGCGTTGATTTTTTCTTCGACGGTAGCTTTATACGCGTTAAGATGCTTTTCTGCAATTTCCTGAAAACGAACAAAAGCCGCCTGTTCTTTTTCGTCCGCATCGGTAACCGATTTTTCGTACAAATTTCCATATCGTGAACGAATTTCTGAAGTCTGTTTTTCAAAAATTTCACGGAGATTTTCAAGATTTTTTTCGTTAATTTCTGATTCGGACTTGATTTCTTCAACCGTTTGACTTGTATTTTGAGCAAAAGCCTTTATCTGTTCATCGAAAGAAGAAACCTGCTGCTGGAACAAATTTTCGAGGGTCGCAATTTTTGATTCAAGCGATTTTGAAAGATTTTCGGTTTTTACGCTCAGACTTGAAGAAAATTCTCCTGTCTTTTTTCTAAATTCGACTTCAAGAATTTCAGTTTTTTCGTTTATTGAAGCTGCAAATGCAGAATTTTTTTGCTCAAGTGATTTTTGAATTTCTGAAATCTTTAAAGTCTGCTGTTTTGAAAGTTCTTCTGTGCGTTCATTTACGCTTTTTATAACCGAATCCGCCCTAACCTTTGCCTGTTCTGCAAGTTTTTTGAATGCGGCATCTTCGAGATTTTGTGCTTTTTGAGCCGCATTGTCGTAAGCAGATTTTATTCCTTTTTCAATTTTATCAAGAATCTGTTCTGAATGAGCCGCCGCAGTCTGAACATTTTTTTCAATTTGAGAAGCCTTGTCGTTAAATTTTGTAAGCATATCAGCGCCAATAACCTTGAGACTGTCATTATTCTTTGTTCTGAATTCTGTGATAATCTGTGGAATTTTTTTCTCTAAATCCTCAACGGATTTTTTTCCCGACTCGATTTTTGCATTGAGTTTTTCAATAATCACGCTTTCTTTTTTAACCGCCTGAAGATTTTCTTCAACACGGTCTGTCATTTCCATAAGTTCGTGAATGACTTTTCCGTAGGCATCGACTTTTTTTGCAATGTTTGTAACTGCATCAAACTGGCCGTCAAAATTCTGGCTTATGTTTTGAAAATCCGTAATCTGTTTTTCAATTCGTTTTACGGCAGCAGCCGCAGAAGTATGATGTGCGTCCCATTCAGCAGAAAGTCCATTCAACTTTGAAGTTTGTTCCTTAAAATATTCATCAAGCTGATTGATACGAGAATCCGCATAATGTTTTACTTTGTTCATTGAATTGTTTTCTCTGTCCAACGAATGTAAAACAAAGACAACAGCAACAGCTACAGCCGTAGAAATAAGAATTGAAAGAAGAGTCATTTTTACCCACCCAAAAACAGACTTTTTTTAATCTTAAAAGTTTTAATGCTCAAAACCGCACAAAATTACGGTTAAAGCTGAATAATTTATTTTACAGAAAAGATTTTTGGAAGTTTCTAAAAACTGTATCAGCAAATTTTTAGAGAATTCCGCAGAATTAGTTTATCACAATTTCTGTCAATTGACGATAGTTTGAAAAATTTATATCGGCAGATTTTAAAGGACAGTGAAAAATTTTCCGCCAAAACGGCATTATGTATGCACTCAACATTCCAGCGTTTTTTGAACCGCAGACATCATATTTTATGGAATTTCCAACGTAAAGAATCTGCTCTGGTTTTAAGTTAAGTTCATTTGCAAGAATTCCGAACGGAAAAATTGAAGGTTTTAATGCTCCAAGACGTTCTGTTCCCAAAATTACATCGCAGTAAGAAGAAAGCCCCCATAAATCGCCCTTCTGTTCCGGAGGAAAATCCGACAAAATTGCAATTTTGCAGCCAGCTTCTTTTATTTTTTTGAAAGATTCTTCAACATATTTAAAAGTTTTTATTTTCTTAAAATATGGAATAAGTCCGTCGTAGACAATTTCCTGAATTTTTTTCTTTGATTCGGAAACAGAAAGTCCAGTCAATTCCGAAAAAAGTCGTGCCTGATATTCATAAAAATCCGGCAATGGCGCAGTATGATGCAAAATTTTCCGAACTTTATTGTATTTTACGTAAAAAGCCAAATTTTTCAAAAAATATGGAATTATCCGCACATAAAACTGAGGAGAAGAATAAAGAGTTCCGTCAATATCAAATGCTACAGCAGAGATTCCATCTAACATTCTTCGATTATAAACAAAAGCAAAATATTGAACAATCCGAAAAAATTATCTTTTTTCAATTTTATACGGAAAACTTGCAGTTGCAGAAGAAGTATCCTGATTAAAACGCCAGGTAGAAATTTGTGTCGAAATTTCATTTTGAACGATAGATGTTATAATCGCTCCTGGAGTGATTTTTATGCTGTTTAAATCGACATGTCCGTTTGCGAGCACAGTAAATCTTACCGTAAGATTTTTTGTCGTATCAATTGTCGCTGATGCAGCTTCCGAAAGCGCAATTACCGGCTTTGCAGGCTCCAACAAAGTTCTAGAACTTCCGTCGTTCATAAGAAGAGCGATTTTTCCGTTTGGAGCGCTTGCACTTTTTACGGTAGAACTTGCAGTAACGCCGTTACCAAAATTTGCGCTGTAAACCGCAGAAGAAATTTTTTCAAGCGCAGCAGAAGTTGAATCTGAGGCAGAACCAGTGTTTTCGGTTTTGCTTCCAGCAACAACGGCAGAATCCTTGTCGACAGCTTTTCCAGCAGTTCCTTCAAAAATATCAGCCTTTGAATTGTTTGCTGTAACTGGCACGCTGGAATTTTCAGAAACGTTTTCCACCGCCTCATCATCAAACTGGCTCCAATCAAATTCTTTTTTTACCGCCTTTTTTTTTGTCCACTGCTCCGCCATAAGTTCGTCTACGCTTTTTTGCAAGGTTTGAACGGCAGTTTTTTCAGAAACAGAAGATTTTTTTGATGCGATATTTTGTTTTATCTCAGGCTTTTTTTCAGAAACTGGTTTTGACGGTTTTTGAGCAGATGCTTTTTGTTCGGTCTGAGGTTTTGACTGAGATTGTTTTTTTATTTCCTGATTTTGAGGTTTTGGAGGGGCTGCTTCCTGTTTTTTTTCTGTAATTTTTGGAGTTGAGTTTTCCGAAAGTGTAATTTTTACAGTTTTATAAACTGGTTTTTGAGGCAACAGCGCAAAAAGAGAAAATAAAATGCAAATAAAAATCCAAATGCCGGCAGTTCCTGTCAAAGCATACAAATTTCGTTTTTTTTGCAGTTCTGTCATTTAGTCAGTCGTCCTTAAATTCACCGAAACAAATCCATTTTTCCGTAAAACATCGAAAATTTTTACAATTGTTCCATTCGTCACTTTTTCATCGGCTTCAAGCGTTACAGGATATTCTTCACGCTTTTTTCCTTCGGTGTCAAAATTTTTAAGTTTTTTGTCCATGGATTGAATTGTAATTTTTTCGTCATTAAAAAAAAGTTTTCCTGTGGCAGTGGCTGTAATTGTAATTCCTGCAATTGACTGCGCTTGCGAAGTTTCACTTTCAGGAAGATTTACATTGATTGCAGGCAAAACGGCAAATGTCGTAGAAACCAGGAAAAACAGAATTAATTGAAAAACAACATCAATCATCGGCGTTAAATCCGCACCAGCAGAAACACCTCTTCTTCTTCGTATTTTCATTAAAGCAAATGTCCTGTCAATTTTAAGACTACTTCCGTTACAGAAGATTCAAGAATCACGATTTCTTTGTTTACAAGACGCGTAAAATAATTTGAAAAAATCATTGAAGGAATTGCAACAAAAAGACCGGCTGCCGTCGTCACAAGAGCTTCGGCGATTGCTCCTGCCAAAACAGCAGGATTTCCCATGCTCGCTCCAGCGCCAAGAACGCCAAAAGCCTTGATGTTTCCGGTTACAGTTCCAAAAAGACCGAGCAAGGTGGAAATATTTGCAATTGTTCCAAGAAGTGTAAGACAATGTTCGTACTGCGGAATTACAGTCTCCATTTCGGTTTCAACGATTTCTTTTAAATACTTGTCTTCAAGGTTCCGGACAGAAATTGCCTTTTGCACAACCTGGGAAAATGGAGTTTCGCAGGCAACACATAGCGCCGCAGCAGCTTCATAATCTTTTTTGAGCAAAACTGCATTCAACTGAAGTTTTAAAAGTGAATCGTTTTTACGCAAATTCTTAAAGTATAGAAGGCGTTCGATAATAATGTAAGTTGCAGCAATTCCACAAAGAATAATCGGAATCATCAAAATTCCGCCGGATTTTATTAAACTAAACATTTTTTATTTCCCCCATTTTATTTCTATTAAAATTGAAATTTTACAAGTGCCGTTATATGTCCGCAATTCTGTTTGTATTGACTATGAGCAAAAGCCCTCGTCTTTACGGTAACCAATTTTATAATATCTGTTGCTTCGAGAGCAAGGCGAATTGAATTTGAAGCTCTGACAGAACCAGAAAAATCTAGAACAGGCACTTTTTCAGCATCGTCTCCGAGATTTTGGGTAACGGAAGCCTTTAAATTCCACAAATTGTCTGGCTCAAAAATAACAGAAGCCGTCAAACTCTGTTCATCTTCGTAAGACGGAACATCGAGCCAGTAAGACTTCCATGAGCCAGAAAACTTTAATTTTTCAAAATCTGCAGAAAGTTCGGCAACCGATTTTAATTCAGTCCGATTTTCCTGCTTTATAACGTAAAAACCTGCTGACGACGGAGAAGTTTTATAAGCTGGAGTCCAAACTCCGTTATCAAAAGCAGTTTTTCTGAATTCTCCGCTCAAATTTACGCTGAAAAAATCCTGGACAGGAACCGAAGCCGCAATTTGTCCATACCAGTCGCTCTGTTCGGAAGAAAGACAGTAAAGCGCTGCAAAAAGATACTTTTGCTCAAGATTTCCAGCAGATTCCAAAACAGAATCAAGTCCGCCTTCAATTTTCAGGCAAAGAGGTCTAAAAGAAAGTCCGTATGGAATTTCAGCTTTTCCACCGAGCAAAAACGGAAACAGGACATTTTGCTTTCCAATGGAATTTCCGGCAATCACACCAGCAGAAGCATAAACTTTTACATTTTCATCCGTCCAGTCAAAATTCAGCCTGAATTCGCCCTTGTGAACGGCTTCTGCACTCGAAGCCTCAGGTGCTTTTTCGAGAGAATCTGTTTCTTTTACGTTGAGCTGGGTTTCGTATTTTGCGAGAAAATTTACATCGAACATTGAATTTTTCCAGCCTGCTAAAAATCGAGGAACAAACGAAAAATATTTTGAACTTTTTTCCCATTTGTTTTCAAAATTTGAAGCAGCGGCCGATTTTGTTCCATATCGATTAAAATAAGAGCCGTTTCCGCCAAGTTGAATGTACCAGCCATTTTTTAAGAACCATTTTGCCGACATTTTTCCGTCAATGTCGTTCCAAAGATAATCCGTAAAAATCGAAGATTTTGACTGCAAACCTTCATTTTGATTTTTGTAACAGCCAGAGAAAATGAATTCCGACTTTTCGTTCAAGAATTTTTTTTCTGCTTCAATTCCAGTTTTTCTAAAAAAATAACCGTCGGCAGCTTTTTTATCTGCAAAATCTTCTGCATTTTTGTGAAAAAACGAAACCTTAAAAGGTGAATTTCCGCTCATTCGGTAAATATCAAAATCGCCAGCAAAACTAAACGGAAAACCGCCGCCAATGCTGCCTTGGGCATAGACACTTTTTTCGTCAGAAGAATTTTGAACGTACTGCTGCGAAACCTGCTCTTTTTTCTGGACACTTTCCATTTCCGGCAATTCAAGGCTGCCAGTATTTTTATCTGGAAGAATTTTTTTATAATCTGGAACACTGTCTTTTCCAGCCGTAAGCGCTCCTCCAGAAATTACAGTTGTCACGTCTGGAAGTTCGATTTCGTTCTCTGGAGACTGAACTTCGCTCACAGTCTGCGTAAAGACAAACGTTCCGAAAAAACATGCTGTCAAAACTAAAAATATCTTTTTCATTTTTTTCAAAAAACCTCTCATCAGTTAAATTCGGTTATTTTTTTAGCAAGAATTTTGCTTGCTAAATCAGTTTTCCTTAAGATTTACAATTCTCTGAACATCGGCAGCGTACTGACTTTTTGGATACAGCTCTATAAGTGTTTTTGCAGTAGAAAGGGCATCTGCCTTTTTGCCAGCCGCATCAAACGCTTCTGCCGCGCCGTAAAGCGAACGTTCGGCAATTTCGCTGTTTCCGCATTTCCGTCCAAATTCCGCCGCAGCCAAAAACATATCTGCCGATTCGGCATTTTTATTCTGCGACCTCAAAATATCTGCCAGCAAGACAGCATTTTTTCCAGCAAGCTCAATTTCATCACCGTTATTTTTTTGAATTTCAAAAAGTTCCCGTGCAAGATTTTCAGCCTTTTTCTGCTGCGGCTTTTCAAAATAAATTTTTGCAAGCTCAGTGCCGATTTTTCGTCCATTTTTTGTTTTACTTCCGCCAGCACTTTCATATTCCTGTTCTTTTTCGAAAATTTCTTTGTCCGCTCCAGAATTCAAAGCCTGTAATTCCCGTTTTAAACTGGAAACTCCGTCTTTTTCAGCCTGATTTCCGTATTCAAGGAGCATTTTATCTGCAATTTTTAAGGCTTGCGAATATTTTTTCTGAGAACGATAAATTTCAATCAGTTTTTTTTCAGAATCATATTTATATGAAGAATTTTCCGACTTTTCGACAATCTCCATAAAATAAAGCGATGCTTTTTCTGTTCTGCCAATTTTAAAAAGGCTGTCCGCTTCAAAGTAAAGCGCCGCAGGATAAAATTTTCCAGACTGATATTTTTTAAGGTAAGATTCAAAGAGCTGGGCTGATTTTTCATAATTTTCACTTACATAAAAAAGTTCGCCGCGACGGAAAGTTGCCTCTTCTGCAAGCAAACCGGCATTTTTTTCTTCTGAAAGTTCGGAATAAGTTCTATCAGCCTGAACAAAATTTTTGTTTTGAACAAAAAATTGAGCCATCAAATAGCGACATTCAAAGCCAAAACTGTTTTTTTCGGAAGAATAAGATTTTAAAAGTTTTATCGCTTCATCGTATTTTTTCGAATCCGAATAAATTCCTGCAAGCAAGAGCACAGATTCATTTTTTTGCTCCTGATTTTTAGAAGAAGAAAGTGCATTTTTTGCATTTTTTTCTGCTTCCGAATAATTTTGAATTTGAGCGGCGCATTTTGCCGCTGTTACCAAAGCCTGGAAATTTAGGGCGTTTTCTCCGCTATTTTTTACAAAACTTTCCAAATTTTCAAGGGCGGTTTTGTATTTTTCAAGTTGGTACTGACTGTATCCGAGATAAAATTTTGCCAGATTTGAATATTTTGAATCAAATTTTTTATCAGAAATCGATTTTTCAAAATATTTTTCCGCTTCCGGCCAGTTTTTCTGGTTAAAAAGCGCAAGAGCCTTCATGTAATCCGACTCGCTTCCGTGCGCATTTTCTGCCTGCTCAATCGTAGAAATCAAGTGCCCGGCATTTAAAAGCGTGCGAATATAATCAAGTTTTCCGTCGTTATCAAGAAAACCTTTTTTTGCAAGCGCATAAAAAATTGAATCTGCGTCGGACGATTTTCCAATTTTTGCAAAAATTCTGGCTTTTAAAAACAGAAATTCATCATCCGAATAGTTTTCGGAATTTAAAAAATTTAGGGCGCCCTCATAATTTTTGAGGGAATATTCAGAAAGAGCCGCCCAATAAATCAGAGTTTTTTTTGCCGCAGAAGAATTTTCGTTCAAAATCTGAGATTGAGCGGTTTTTAAGGAATTTTCCCAATTTTCAGAAAGCCCAAAATACCGAGTTTTTGCCGCAATCGCATCCGAATAATAAAACTTTTCTTTTTCAAAACCGCATTCATTCCAGCCAGAATTTATTATTTCCAAAGAATTTTTTGCAGCCGTTTTTAGCTCTTCTTTTGAAGTCAAAAGATTTATTTCGGCAGAATAAAGCAAGGCAAGTTGTTTTAGCTGAACTGAATTATTTTTTTCGGCATTTTTAAAATAGGAAAGCGATTTTTCATATTGTTTTGAATTGAATGCATCGATTGCAAGTCTAGTCCAAAATTCACTTACAAGTTCCGGTTTTTCTTTTTTTAAGAGTTCTGCCTTTTCGATAACTTCGGCAGGATCTTTTTTGATTTGATTTTGATGAGAACTAGAAACAAGGTACGCTTTTTGCATTGCGAGGGCGGCAAGGCTTGAAGGTCCTTCTGTCAAAACTTTCACGTAACAGTCATAGCAGTCAGAAAATTTTCCAAGATTTTCAAGAGCCTGACCATAAGCAAGAAGAATTCTGTATTTTGCTTCTTGCGAAAAATCAATTTTCTCAATTTGCCCAAGTTCTTCAAGCTGAATAAAATATTCTTCGCACTTTTTATAATTTCCGGCGCGAACACAGTTTTCAAAAAAATTTACGCACGCTTCTTCATATTCTCCAGACGAAAATTTTTTCCCGTTTTGAAGTGCATATTCAAAACACTCTGTCGCTGTCTCAAACTTTTTTAAGCGCACAAGAGTTTTTCCAGAATACAAGATTGCCTGAGAATAAACCGATTTTTTTTCCAGTCCAGCATTTTTTAAGATTTCCGCACTTTTATAAAAATATGGCAAAGCGGCTTCGTTTTTATTCAATTCAAAAAGACCGCGACCAGTCCAAAAACAGCGGACCGAATTAAGCTCAGGACTATTTTTTGCAGATTTTTCGGCGGCAGAAAGAATTTCAAGGGAATCTTTTATTCTTCCCATTTTAAAAAGACTTTCGCCTTTAAAAACCATTGCTTTTGCTTCGTAAACCGATTTTGACTCTGAACTCAAAATCTGGTCTGCATAAAGCACAACTCCTGGATAAAATCCACTGTCATAAGCATTTTGCATTTGAAAAGCCAACGAAGATTCACTTTGAGCAAAAGAAATTGCTCCTGCAAAAACGCAAAACAACGCTCCAAAAACTATTTTTTTTTCAATTTTTTTCAATTTTTTCATAAAAACACTTATTTCAAAAAAATTATTTTCTACTGTAAATAAAAATTATTTTCAGTCAAAACCCTGGAAAGATGAATAAAACTTCCCTTATATTTTTCAGCGAACTGTTTAAAAGTAAGTTCCCTTCCATTTTCAAAAATCACACAGTTAAACCGTCCGTTTTTGTCATAAAGCGGAAAAATAACTGCGCAACGGTCGAACGCAAAAATTTCAGAATCAGACAGTTTTTTGTCCTGCAAAGGACGTTTTATTGCCGCAAGATAGCAATAAGTTGGCTCAGTCGAAGCTAGCACAAAAAGAAGAGGCTTTAGTTTTTCAATCTGATACCCCGAATTTTTAAGATAGCCAGCAGTCTGAGTAATTCCGCGGGCAGTAACTTCGGACGCAAAAGGTTCAAGAGTCACGTCAACACCAGAATTTTTCCATAGATAATTTCTCTGAGATTTTACCGAAAGAACAGCAGCTGCAAGGTTTCTGCACCAATCAAGCGAAAAAGAAAGATAGTAATTTTGAGAAATTATGCTTTTTTTGCCAGTTTTATTTTCTTCGGAAGTCGGCATAACAAGAGGATTTCGATAAAGAAAACTTCCGGTTACAGGTTCAACAAGACCATCGCAAATCCATTTTAAAAATCCAGCATCGTCCACAACAACAGGATTTTCGATTTTTCCAGAAGTTTTTTCGATTTCTTTAAAATCAATTTTCCGCTCTTTGCCAGACGAAATAAAAATCGGTTTTCCATTTTCGTCGTAACAACTGTCTGGACAAAAAACAATTCTTTCAAGATTTTTGCGAATTGCTGCAATCATCTGCAATTTTGACTCGAACTGTCCCTGCTGACGGTCAGCATACTTCCAGGGAAGAAGATTTTCTGTCAAAGAAAAAATCTGTTCAAAAGAAAGTGTATAAAGTTTTTCAAACGGAATTCCCAAAGGAACAGAATGAGCAGCGTAAAGTCCGGAAATTACAAAATCTGACAGAGTTTTTGCTCCAGACGGCGCAAACTGCACAAATTCATCGCTGTCTTGCGAAAAATAAATTCTCAAAAAAAGAGGTTTTGAGTTTTTTGAATCCTTTACACCCAGCCCCCGCACGAATCCCCGGCAAAAT
>NZ_DAVZIU010000017.1:0-47141 GCF_052273165.1 Treponema berlinense
GGAATTCTTTCTGAAGATTCAGCAGCAAGAATCCGCAAACAGCAGCTTCCATACGGCTAATAACCGCTAATTAAAGGAGAATAAAATGTCTAGAGCAATAGATGGAACAAAACGCAATAACCGCCGTTCAAAGATTCTTAAACTCGCAAGCGGATTTACTGGACGTCGCGGAACAAACTACAAAGCAGCAAAAGACGCTGTTGTAAAGGCTCTTTGCCACGCTTATGTTGACCGACGCGACCGCAAAGGCGATTTCCGCCAGTTGTGGATTGCACGTATCAACGCAGCAGTTCGTGATGAAGGTCTCTCTTACTCACGCTTTATCGACGGTCTTAACAAAGCAGGTGTAACATTGAACCGCAAGGCTCTTTCAAACATGGCTATTGAAGACCCAGCAGCTTTCAAAGCTGTTGTTGAAGTTGCTAAAAAAGCACTCAGCAAATAATTTTACGGAGACGTAAAAATGATTTCACTCGATCAAGTCATTCTTCTTGAAGAAAAAGTAGAAAATGCTGTTGCGAAAATCGTACAGCTTAATGCAGAAAATGCTGCTTTGCGTAGAAAATGCGCAGAGCTCACAAACGCACTTTCAGCAAAAACGGAGCAATTTTCTAGTTTTCAGACAGATCAGGGCAAGATCGAGGAAGGAATCTTAAAGGCACTTGAACGTTTGAATGCTGTAGAAAATGCAGTTCATACGGCAACAGCAACCGTTCAGGCGTCTGTACAAAAACAATCGCAGATGCCAGTTCAGCAGCAAAACAAAACTACAGAACAGGCTTCAGCCCAAAATTCTTCCGAACAAAAAAACACAGAAATCGATTCAATTCAAGAAGAGCCTGTCCAGCACTCGTTTGATACGGCAATTCCAGTTCAAGTGCAGCAGCCAGAACAGGAAAATCCAGTTAAAAACGAAGAATCTTCTGAAAAAACAGAGACAATTCAGCCGTCATTTGATATTTTTTAACAACCAAAAAAAGGCAGTTTAATGGGAACATTGAAGATAGAGCTTTTAGGAACATCTTTTTCAATAAAAGCAAGTGAAGACGATGTCTATCTCAAAAAAATGCTTGGCTATTATAAAAAGATCGTAGACGAAATTCAAAAAAGTGGAATGTTAAAATCCGAACTCCACATTTCAATTCTCGCTGGAATAATGCTCTGCGACGAGCTCTACAAAGAAAAATCAAAAAGCGCAGTTTCTCAAAAACCTTCACTCAGCAACGAAAAAGCAGAAAAAATGGCTTCCGAAATGATAAAAAAACTAGATCAGGTTTTAAAAGCATAGGTTATAAAAAAATGTATTCTTTTTTCATTTGGATAGATGCCGATTCCTGCCCTCTTCCTGTAAAAAATTACGTAATCGACATGGCAAAAGCAAAAAATTTAAATGTTAATTTTGTCGCAAACCATGAAATTTCCCATCCTAAGAACAATCCTCTTTTTAAAATGATTATCTGCGAAAAAAAAGAAGGTGCAGCCGATAATTTTATTTTTGAAAATGCAGAAAAAAACGACATTGTAATTACGAGGGACATTCCGTTTGCAGGAAGGCTTGTAGAAAAAGGAATCTTTGTGATGAACGACCGAGGAACAGTTTTTACAAAGGACAATATACACGAACGCCTAAGCGAAAGAAATTTCAACCTCAACCTTGCACAACTTGGGCTTTCAGAAAAAAATACAAGTCGCTACGGCAACAGAGAATTAAAAAAATTTGCAGACTGTTTTGAAAGAAAAACAAGCCAACTTATCGTAAACGAAAATTTTTCAAAAAAGAACTAAAAATATCAGTCAATGTCCTCAACAGAGCCATTTGTCTCAAACGCAGAATTGATTGCAATAATCCGGTCTTTTATCTGTAAGAAAGCCATTACCAGTTCTGGATCAAATTGGGTTCCAGAAAGTTTTTCAATTTCAAAAAATGAATCTTCCAGAGACCAGGCGCTTTTGTAGGCGCGTTTATGGCTTAGAGCGTCAAAAACATCGGCAATCGAAACAATTCTCGCAGCAAGAGGAATTTCTTCACCTTTCAAGGGTTTTGCCTGAGGAATAGCCATTCCAGGCTCATATTTTGAAAAATCAAAATCTCCAGGATAACCTTTGTCTTGACCGTCCCACCATTCGTGATGCCTCAAGGCAACATCTCGGCACATTTCTTCGAGGGCAGATTCAGGTTCATTAAAAATCAAGGCTCCAGCGCAAGTATGTCCTTTCATAACGTTACGTTCATCGCAAGTTAGGCGTGGCGTTATTTTTTTGAGAATTGCGTCCTGAACGGCAACTTTTCCAAAATCATGGCATTTTGCAGCAATTTTTAAATTATTACGATACTTTTGCTGTTTAAGGAATGGAACATTATTATTCACTGCCCAGCGGTCATAAATTTCAATCGAAAACGAAGAAACTCTTTCGACATGCTTAAAAGTTTCTTTTGGATCTCGAAACTGCGCCATAAGTTGAAGTGATTTTATCATATTTCCAATAAGACGAGCGTGTTCTAGAGCCTGAACCGCATTTGTCGCAAAGTGAGTAATATAAAGTTCAGCATCGGAGTCAAAAGGAATTACATTTCCGTTTTCATCTTGCGCATTTATAATCTGGAGGACTCCAAGAATTTTTCCGCTGGCAATTTTTAAAGGAATACAAAACATTGAAGTTGAGCGATAGCCTGTTTCTTCGTCCGTCGCTTTGTTAAACGAAAACGGCAAGTCTTCAGAAGGGTTATACGCATCGGCAATATTTACAACTTTTCCAGAAACTACGCAGTAACCGGCAATCGATTTTTTTGAAATAGGAAAAGAAAAAGAAACATAGGGGATTTTTGAGCCAGGAGGAACAGTTTTTAACTGGGTATCATTTTGTGCATATTTTATTCTTAAATTATTTCCTTCAACTACATAAATCGAACCGGCATCTGCATGAACAATTTTTCTTGCTTCCGTTAAAATTCTTTCCAGTAGAACATCCAAATCTTGAATTTCATTCAGCATTCGTTCCATTTCGATAATTCTCTGAAGTTTCTGTTCCTTTGTAGTCGATGACATCTCTTTCCTCTCAATTTTTAAAATAAACCACCACCATTTTAGCACTTAAACTTAAATTCTTCTATTATTTTTCTATTTTATGCAAAAGCGAAAAATAAAGAGGTCCTGCCCCATTGCAGGAATCTGGCAAAACATGGCTTCCAAATTCTGTTTTTTCGCCCTCAGGCAAAACCGAATTACAAAAACAACTTATATCTGAAGAGATTTTTGGCTCGCAAATTTCCACATCATCAAATTTTTTTAACAGTTTTTTTATTATATTGTCATTTTCATCTGGATTAAGGGCACAGGTTGAATAAACCATATAACCATCCACATTGAGCATGCGCCAAGCAGAAGACAAAAGCGACCATTGGGCGATTGCAAGAGTTTTTATTCTCGACGGCGACCAGTCTTTTAAATAATTCAAATCGCAAAGAACATGTCGTTCGGAAGAACATGGAGCGTCGAGCAAAATTCGGTCAAATCTGTTTGATTCTGCAAGACAAAGTGTAGCTCCGTCTTTGCAGATTACATTGACACGTTTTTTTACATTTTCTGAAAGACAATTTTGCACAGAATGAAAAAGACGGATTTTGCGCTCAGGCGAACGTTCGTTTGCCAAAAGCCTGGCATTTTCTTCCATACAGCTTGCAAGGACAATTGTTTTCCCGCCAGGAGCAGCGCACATGTCCAAAATATTTTTGGCATTTTTTAGCGGAAGAGTTACCGCAGCACGAACAGAAGCGCTATCAAGAAAATAACTTTCGCTTCCGCCAGCATTAAATTCCGTAAGCTGGTTTTCGCCGTAAAGAGATGACTTCAGCAACTTCCATCTTGAACCAAAAATTTCTGAATAATATGACTCAAAGCCTTCGGCTCCAGAAATTTTATTTTTTTTGTCTTTTTGTTTCATTCTTAAAAATCCGCAGCAATAACCTTAAAAGCTGGAACTTTCAGTTTTTTGCCGTCTGAATCAAAATCAACCTGCCTAAGTTCCAAAAGTCCGCCCTTAATTTTATATTCGATTATTTTTTGAACGCTTTTTTGAATTTTTTGATTAAATTCTTGAGACTCAGATGCTTTTTTAAGCAAAATTTTTGCAACAGAACCAAAACGCTTTTCACTCAGCATAATTATATTAACACCAGCTTCAATCGCCATAATCGCCGCATCTTCGCTCAAAAAACCATTGTCCGCCAAAGCGCCCATAAAAATATCATCGCTTAAAATAAGGCCTTCAAAACCAAAATCCTCCCTCAAAATTTTTGTTACCCAAAATTCAGAAAGACAGGCTGGAATTGAAGAATCGCAATAAGAAGGCTCATCTCCAACGGTAATTCTGGCATGGCTCATAAGAACAGAAGAAGACAATGGAAGAAGCTTTTTAAATGGCACAAGGAGTTCATTTTTAAGTTTTTCCGAAGAAATTTTTATTTCAGGAAGACCTGTATGCGGATCGGTATTTGAATTTCCTGGAAAATGCTTTAAAACCGTCGCAATTTTTTGATTTTCAAAGGCATTTATTTCCAAAGGCGCATAAAAAAGGACTTTTTCAAGAGAACCAAAAGAGCGCGTATCCAAAAAACCGGCATTTTCCAAAGTTTCAACTTCAACAACAGGCGCAAGGTTCATATTAAAACCAAGTTCTGCCATTTGGCTGGCCTGGTTTTCATAAAGCTCCAGGGCCTTTGTTTTATCGAAATTTTGAGAAATATATTTTTCTGAAGGAAAAATTCCAGTAATTTTTCGGAGACGATTAACTGAACCGCCTTCCTGATCCACTGCGATAAACGGAAGAATATTGTTATTTTTTGAATAAAATGAATTTATAGAGTTAATAAACGAACGAACCTGCTCTTTTGAATCCGCAATATTGTAACTAAAAAAAAGACAGCCACCAGGAAGAAGAGGCTCACCTTCATTTTTTTTGCCATAAAGAGAACCTGTTTTTTCGACAGGAATATAATTTTTATTTCCTTCGATGTTAACCAAAAAAAGTTGAGAAATCTTTACGCTTTCTGGCAGCTGGTTTACAAATTGTTCGATTGCATTTTTTTTTGAATTTTGAACTGCAAGTTCGTACAATCTTTGCTTTTCCGTCTTTGAAGTGCAGGATAAAATAAAAAATGAAGTCAAAAGCAGTGGAGAAAATTTGAAAATTTTTTCCACTGCTTTTTTTGCTTTTTTCAGATTTGAATAAAAACTCATACCGATTAAACTTTAAATTTGAGAAGCATTTCGTCAATTGCAGACATTGCATCTTTTGTTTTTGCAGCAAGTTCGCTTACAATCTGAGTTGCCTGGCTAATCTGTTTTGATCCAGCAGCCATTTCATCCATGCTTCCCATGACAGTTGAAGAAATCTGAGTTACGGCTTGCATATCTTTGTCTATTTTTACAAAACCTTCAGAAAGCAATTTTGAACTGTCATCAACAAGAACGGATTCATCCTTCATATTTCCAAGAGCTTCCAAAATCTGAGAAGAACCGCTTGTCTGCTCTTCCATAGCATTTGAAATCTGAGAAACAAGAGGATCAACGACATTTACCTGATTGTCAATATTTTCAAAACTTGACTGAGAAAGGTCAGAAAGCCGTCCACCTTCACTAATCAAATCAGTTATATCTTTGATATTTTCTTCGATTGCTTTTGCCTGTGCGCTAGAATTTTCTGCGAGTTTGCGAATTTCGTCCGCAACAACTGCAAATCCTTTTCCAGCTTCTCCAGCGTGGGCAGATTCAATCATCGCATTCATTGCAAGAAGGTTTGTTTGAGAAGAAATCGACTTAATTGTATTATTTGCATCGGCAAGAACGAGAGATTTTTCTTCAACCTGGTTAATAACATCAGAACAAGCCTTGACGTTTTCCGCACCTTCTTTAATAAGCCTTTCAAGGTCTGAGAACGAAGAAGACATCTTTTCGGTAGAATCAGTTACGGAATGAATATTTCCAATCATCTGTTCAATTGCAGCGGAAGATTCTGTAATATCAGAAGTCTGAGAAACAATATTTTCCTTAAGTTTATTCATAGAATTGCTTGAACTTTCGATAACGCTAGAAACATTTTGAACGGCACTTACCTGATTTGAAGACTGATTTTTTACAGATTCAATATTTGCCATAATTTCGGCTGTAGCACTTGCTGTTTCCTGAGAACTTGTACCGAGTTCCTGAATAACAGTCTTAATATCGGCAGCACGTAAATGCAAATCTTTCATCAATTGCTGGAGCAAAGCCATAAATTTGTTTACGCCAGAAGACAAATCCTCAAATTCATCGCCACCGCGTTCTGGAAGACGAACAGAAAGATCGGCCTCTCCGCTCGAAAGATTAGTAATCGCTTTGTTTGTTCTTTTTAATGGTTTATAAACAAAAATCCAAATGAGCAGTAGAGTTAAAATCATAACAACAACTGTGCTTATGATATTTGCAATAAGGACAATTCTCTGCATACCACTGATAGATTTATAAATTCCAGTAGCTTTCTGTGCAACAAGAATCTTACAATCATCAACTTCAGAAAATTCCCAGCAGTGCGCAACATAAGTCGTAGAATCGATATCGTATTTGCCAACCCAAGTATCATCATCTTCCATATCAGCAAGAACGTCGGCAGGAACACTTTGTCCGAGAATTGCTTTTATTGTAGAGGCAACAACCTTGTTTTTATAAATAATCGCAACATCGCAACCAACTTTTTCTGGCATACGTTCCAAAAAATCGGAATCGCTCAAATTTGTCGTAATTTCTACAGCAGCAACAACTTCACCATTATTATAAATCGGACGACAAGAATCTGTCGTCAAAAGTGAACCCGAAATCATCTTCAAGCCAGAAACAGACTTTCCTTCCAAAGCAGCATGAACATCGTCATTTTCGACCGCACCCTGAGCATATTCTGGAGGAGAAATCAGATTTCCGTCAGTATCAAAAATGGCGATAAATTCCAAATCAAGCGATTCAAATGCCATTTTAGAAACTTCGTTGATAGCCTCTGTCGCGTTATTCGTAATAATTCCAGAGAAAAAACTAGAAGCAAAATCTGCAACGCTGTCTCCATAAACCAACTCCTCATTTATGTGGTCTTCGACAATAAACCTGTTTCTAGCAACGCTTGCTTCCATATTCTGAAAAAGATTTATTGAAAATATTTTTACAAGTCCAAAAATGAGGATCATTGCCGAAATAGTCAAAACAAGAATAACAGGACAAACCAACTTAAAAAAAATAGAGCGAATACGAAGTTTCATTTACATACCTCAGCCTACAATTCTATCTAAATACTATGCAAGTGTCAAAAAAAAGTTGATATATCAAAAAAGTTTTTATTTTTAAAGGACGACACGTTTCTAAAAAAAATGTCCGGCGTTTAGCCAGACATCATACTCAAAAACCGGCTGCTTCAGGTTCACTCACGCTCATTGTTGCGACAGAACGGCAAACCGTTCAGTCGCAACAACTAAAGCCTTTCGCATCCGGCGTAAACTATTGGTTTAAGGCAGAAACAACAGCCGTAATTCCGGCTCTTCCAACGTTGCTTGATTTTCCTACACCCCAAACCTGTTTTCCGTTTTCTTCCATAATTTGAACATAAGCAATAGCCGAAGTATCTGAACCTTCGCCAACAGAATGTTCATGGAAAGCAGTAATATTAAAATTAGGAATTTTTGTTTCACGGAGGGCGGCAACAAAGGCATCAAGAGGTCCGTTTCCTTTTGCGCCGATAGAAACCTGTTCTCCGTTGCATTTTATTACGCCACGGACAGAAACAACTTCTTCCGAACCGGAACTTCCAACCATCGTTGTTGCAAGATCGATAATTTCGAGATTAGATTTATTTTCGAGCCATTGTTTTTCAAAAAAGTGCAAAATTTCTTCTGGCTTAAGCTCACGCTGAGCTTTGTCGCTTTCCGCCTTTATCAAATTTCCAACAGCAGGCTGCATTGCCTTTGGAATTGCATAACCAAAATTGTGCTCCAAAATAAAACTTGCACCTCCCTTTCCTGACTGAGAATTGATTCTGATAATTCCTTCGTATTTGCGGCCAATGTCTTTCGGATCAATAAGAAGATAAGGAACATCCCAAACTGCGTCTTTTGGCATTTTATCGCGTGCAGAAAGTCCTTTTGCAATAGCATCCTGGTGTCCGCCAGAAAGAGCCGTGTATGCAAGACCGCCAGCATAAGGAGTACGTGGAGGAATATCCATTTTTGTAAATTCCTGATAAGAATCCGCAATTTCCGGCAAATCAGAAAAATCAAGTTCAGGATCAACACCTTCTGCAAACATATTTAGGGCAACAGTCACAATATCGAGGTTTCCAGTACGTTCACCGTTTCCAAAAAGACATCCTTCAACACGATCAGCACCTGCCATAAGAGCAAGTTCGCACGAAGCAACTCCTGTTCCGCGGTCATTGTGGCAGTGTGTCGAAATCACAACATTTTCGCGGTCAGAAATATGCTCAGCAAAATATTCGATTGAATCCGCATAAACATTCGCTGTATAACATTCAACTGTAGTCGGCAGATTAAAGATGATTTTTTTGTCGGGACTTGTTCCCCATTCATTTTTTACGGCTTCGCAGATTTCAACTGCATAGTCAAGCTCCGTCATTGAAAAACTTTCTGGAGAATACTCAAGACGAATTTTATTTCGTTCTTCTTCTGGCAAATCTTTCATGCATTCTTTTATGCATTTTACGCCGTCAACAGCAATTTTTATAATTTCTTCTTTTGATTTATTAAAAGTATATTTGCGCTGAGCCGGAGATGTTGAATTATAGATATGGAAGATAACATTCGGCGCCCCCTTGATTGCTTCCATAGTGCGGCGGATTAAATGTTCACGGGCCTGGCACAAAACCTGAATCGAAACATCATCTGGAATATGATTTTCTTCGATAAGACGACGGCAGAATTCAAATTCAGTATCGCTTGCAGACGGAAAACAAATTTCAATTTCTTTAAAGCCGATTTTTACAAGAAGGTCAAAATACGCCAGTTTTGTTTCAACTCCCATCGGGTCAATTAAAGCCTGATTTCCATCGCGCAAATCAACGGAACACCAAACAGGTGCTTTTGTAATGCGCTGATCCGGCCACTTTCTGTTCTTCAATGCCGGCTGAATAACCGGTCTGTACTTTGATGCGTTCATTTTTCCCCCTATAATCCGCAAAAATATCCGCGGATAAAAAAAGACCCGGCGCCTAAAGCACCAGGTCTTCTAAATGCAAAAATAATATTCTACACTACCCGACTTGCTTAGGCCCTAATGAGAAAAGTTTCTAGCTGTAGAAGTAGTGATAAAGAATTCATATTCTTATTATGCAGTTTTGCAAAAAAAATTGCAAGACTTAATTTATATTAAAGATATTAAGTAAGGCTTCATTAAATTTTTGAGTTTTATCTTTCATTTCTGTCAAAAATTCATTGTCTTCAATTTTTCCAAGAACTGCCACCATTTCCTCGTCATTGCGGAAAGTGATTTTTCTAAATTCATCGGTAAAGTCTTTTTCGCGGGACGAATGCGCTGCATTCATCATTTCGTTGCTTACCAAAGTAACATCGCTGATAATATCATTGAAAATTTCTGGAGTAAAGTTTCTCACTTTCGTCGAATAAAGCCTTTCCAAAAGGTAAATTGCGTAGTTTGTCCGGTAAATCAGATATTCTTTTTCGCATTTATCGTAAAAATTGTGGACTTGCTGCCAGTTTTCGATTTTGTGCGATTTTATATTTTCAAAAAGCTCTTCGATTTTTTTCTGGGGGATTATCTGCCCTCCAACATTGAGCCATTGCGTATAAAGCGGAAACTGAGTCGTAATAACTTTTAATTCTTCGCGGTCAATCTGAGTATTGTAAAGGGTACAGTAGTCAACAAGAACAGAGCAGGCAAAATACTTTACAACTTTGCGATACATTTTATATGCACGAATCGGCTTGTGAATTTCTGCTCCGTATTTTTTTTGAGCTTCAGGGTCGCATAATGTAAATTCAACGCCAGAATTTTGATGAAGAAAATCTTTCGTAACATTATAAAGTTCTTCTGGCGATTTTGCATTTATGGCTTTTTCCAAACCTTTTTTTACAAGATATTCTCCAGTCAGCTCAATTATCCGGCTGAGCGCATAGACAACTTCCTGGATTGAATCGGGCGCAAGCGGATCTGTTTCTATGTGCTGAACCTTTACAAAACGTTTGTCGCGCTTAAAGAATTTTGACTTGTTGCGGGAAATTGCATACATATTGTACAAAAACCAGTATGCAGGAATAATCGTTATGCATTTCTGGTCACCGTTCGATGCAACGAGAGAAAAAGGATATTTTATATTCAATTCGTGCTGATAACTTCCCTTTGAAACAAGAGTAAAACTTGCAAAACGGGAATTATGCTTAAAATCAGAACAAAGTCCCGGCCAGAATCCTCTTCCCGCGAACATTTCGCCGTCAGGAGAGCGGGAATTGTGGTTTGAGCCGATCGTAGCCCCAGAAGCAATGTTCGATTGACCACAAACTGTTGAAGCAATAAGAAACGAAGAATTATGATGCTGCTCGTGAAATGGAAAAATCAAATTGTTTAAAATTTCACAGCAACTTACGGTAGAATTATCGCCCAAAACTGAATTCAAAAGCCTTGCTCCGTACTTTAACTGGCAGTTTCTGCCGATTACAAACCTTACGGCAACCGCCTGATAAAATACTTTTGAACCAAATCCCAAAATTCCGTTTACAAGCTCAACACCTTCACCAATCTGGCTCGGCTCATCCTCGCTCGAAAGAACAGTAATATTTTTTAGCTTAAATGCGCCTTTTATATAGCAATGTGCGCCGATTTTTGCGTCTTTTATCAAAGTTGAATTTTTTATGACGGCATCGTGCTCCACAATTCCAAAAGTGTCGAGTTCTTTTGACTGGCCATATTCGGTAAGTTCAACAAAACGCTTCTGCAATTCAGAATCTTCTCTATAGCGACTCCAAATGTAAGCATCGGCAGAAATCATGTCTTCAAAAGGCAAAATCGACCTTCCGTCATTTTCGTTTCCAACTCCAATCCATATACGGACTTCTTCGGATTCGCCATTTTTTAAAATTCCATTGCCAAATTTAGAATGGTTTGTACAACTCATTTCCTGCACATTAAAAATAATTGAGCGCGTACCGATTCTGTAGTTTAAAAGATAGGCAGCATTTCTTATTGCAACATCATCTTCCAGAACAACATTTTCCACATAAGAACCGTAAATTCCTGTTTCAAGAACAAGGTCGTGAAATTTCAAGGTTGAAGGAACAAGCCTACCCAAAATTAAAAAGCCATGGATTTCTGAAGAACGGATCAAGTTCGCGTCAAATTCTCCGTCCTTTGCGGAAACAAAAACATTCTGCCACAAACTGTCGCTATTCGTATTTCCGTTTGCTTTTAAAACTGCAATTTCTTGCTCTGTCAAATGTCTTTTTGACTTTAAAATTTCAGCAAGATTTTCAGGAATTTTTGTTTCTGTTTTTTTTTCTTTTAATGTAATTACTGGCATTTTTCCGTAATCCTCTTCTCCGCAACAAAATGTTTCTAAAAACCGTAATTTTTAGAAATTTGATGAATTTTAACTTTTTTATTCTACAGAATATATCAAAAAAATAGAACTGTTCGACTAAATCTTCTATAATCGAACTATGAATTTTTCTTCACTTTTTTGCAATTTTTTCAAAACAAAAAATTTTTTTGCAGGAGTTCTTCTTTTTTTGAACGCGTTTTTTTTATTTTCATTTTCTCAAAGCGATATAAAAACATTTACACTCGAAAACGGTTTTAAAGTCTTTTTTCTGGAAGATGAAGCGACCGCCACAGTCAGAATCGAACTGAACATAAAAGCCGGAACAAAAAGCCAAAATCTACAAAACGCCGGATTTTTTTCGCTTTATGCAAACCTTTTGGGACTAGAAATTTCTCCAGACTGTGTAAAAATTGAAAAGACAGTAGCTCCAGCCCAAACCGAAAAAATTTTCGTCGACTTTGCAGAGTATTTTAAGCCGATTTTTTTTTCCGACAAAAAATTAAACGAAGAACTAAAAAAATCCCGGCTTTCTCTCAAGGAGTTTGCATCTTCGGCAGCAGGATTTATAAACCAGGCAATCGACAGCAGAATTTTTTATGAAGAGCCGTGGAAAACCGAAAGCGGAATTTTTCCTAAAACTTTTAATTCAGTTTCAATAAACGAAGCGCGCACGATTTTAACTCAAATTCAGGATGAATATTACAGTCCTCAAAACGCAATTCTCTATATAAGCGGAAACATAACAGAAAAGACAGTTCTTTCCCTGGCAAAAAAATATTTTGAAAAGACAGGTCGCCGCTCACAAAACCATTTTTTCGAAGAAAAAAAACTTAAAATTTCAGAAAATCAAAAAATTCAGAAAAAATTTGTAATTACAGACGACCAGCTTTCGCCGGATTTGGCGCAGATTGTCCTTCAATACACGGATTTTTTTCCGGAAGAAGCGGAATTAATGGCTGCCGTTTTTAACAAAAATAATTCGTCTTTTAAAAAACTGCTTTTAAAACAGAAAAATCTTGCAATCCGCTCTCCACAATACATGGACATTTCGTCCGTTCCACAAAACAGCCACGAAAGGCTCATAATTCAGGCAATTTGCGAAAAAACAAAGGTTGGGCCTGCGGTTCAGGGAGAACTTTTTTTAGAAATGTCGCGGGAAAAAGAGAGAATTTCCTCTCAAGAAGCAGAATCCGTTCTTCGGGAAATAAACAGTTCATTTTCAAAAATTTCTGACAATTCTACGCTTCTTATGAAAAATCTTGCAATTTTTAACCGGACAAGTGGCTGTCTGACGGAAGATTTTTTTGCCAAAAACGACAAATTGAATTCGATTTCTGCCGAAAAACTCAACGAAGCCTACGAAAATTCAATCCCTTACGTTTTTATTCTGTGCAATACAAAAAATTACACAAAATACGCGAATGAATTTAAAAAATACGGCTACGAAAGAATCACCCAAAAAAACGGCGCCTGGTACCTTTTGCCACAATACAAAAATTTTATAAATGAAGAAAATTTTCAAGATAAAAAAGAAAACCAGCCGTCAGAAGAAGACTTTAACTTTTCTTCCAGACGATTTATTCAAAAAAGCAGGGAAGAATTCTCTCAATTCACCTTAAAAAACGGAATTCCAGTAACGATAAAAAATTCTTCTTCAAAAAATACGGCAACCGTAATGCTTTCGATTGCAGGAGGAGAACTGCTTTTTGCAGAAAAAAATCCTGGTCTTGCTTCTGTACTGGCAAATTCGCTTTCGGCAATGATTCAATGGCAACTGGACGAACTTTATAAAACTGGAAAACTAAATTCGCAGGCAAGCGTAACTTCCAGGACGAATTCAGAAAATTCTGTTTTGTCGGTGAACTGCTCGTCAAAAGATGTAAATACCTGCCTCGAAGCAATGTCTTACTGCACAATTTTTGGCGACATAAGTCCGGCTCTTGCAGACGGAATCAGTTACGATTTGCGAACACAATGGCGAATAAAAACAGGTTCTGCGGATTTTCAGCTTTTGTGCGAAGCCGCAAAAACAATATACGAAAAACCGTTTTCCGCTCTTTACGAGGACACAAAAGATAAACCAGCTCAGATGGAATTTACAGAAATTCAGGCAGCATATCCCAAAATTTTAGACTGCACCAGATTTTCGATTATTTTGACTGGAGGAATTTCCCAAAGCGAAGAATTGAAAGCCTCGTTAAATTCAACTTTTGGAGAACTAAAAAGCCTTTCACAGACACAAAACATTCAGTTAAAAGTAAAAAAACTTCCGCTCCCAAAAAAAATAAAAAGAATTCCGCTCCGTCACCAGTTTTTTACGGACGTAAGCGCCGACAAAGCAGGTCCTAGACCGGCGATTTTGGTTCCAACGACAGATTTTTCCGACCCTCTTTTGTTTATGCTCGAAACGCCAGACATTTCTTCGACCGACTATGCGATTTTTAACGCGCTTCTCTATTTTCTAAAAGACAGTCTTCAAAAAAAACTTGAAGAATTCGGGCAGGAAGCAAAGGTTTTTCCAGCAGATTCGGATTTGCCTTATGCAAGAATCGTAATTACAAAAGTCAAGCATTATCTTCAGACAGAAAAAATTTATGAGCAGGCAATAAAAGAGATTTCCCAGGAACTCAAAAAAATAATAAACACCGACACTCACGGTTTTAAGGATTTAGAAAAAGACGATTTTTTATCGGAGCTTGAAAATCAGTGGATTATAAACGAACTTGAAAAAACTTCGACAAACGAAGGAACCGCATTTTTAATTCAAAAAGGGCTTTCGTCCGGCAATCTGGAATTATACCTAGACCAATACGAAGCCGTAAGCAAGGCAACGGCAGAAGACTACTATCTTGTTTTTAGTTCGTATCTGGAGGATTTTCCGCGGATGAGAATTTATTCCGCTGACACAAAAAGATAAATTTTAAGGCGTAAAAATTCTGTCCAAAAAAAAGTCAGTCTTTTCGACAGGAATATTTTCGACAATTTGCTCGCAATAAGCAAAACCTGCGGTAAAAAGCGAGCAGCCACTTTTTAAAAGACGGGGAATATAAAGGTCGTAAAAGCCTTTTCCCTTGCCAAGCCTTGCTCCGTCTTTAGAAAAAGCAAGTCCGGGAACAACCATAAAAATTTTTTTGTCTTTTAGGGAAGAATCCGTCAAAACCTTTTTTAAGGTCAGTTTTGGCTCTAAAATTCCAAATGCTCCGCTTTCGAGTTGATTTTGAATAGAAAGTTCCGGTTCCAAAAAATAAAAATCCATCAAATTTGAATCCGGAACAACGCGCGGAACACAGACTGTTTTTTTCATTTTCCAGGCAAATTCGACAAGAAACCTAGGATCAATTTCAAATCCATAGGGAATATAAGAAAAAACCAGATCCGAATTTTTAAATTCCTCAGATAAAATGATTTTTTGTGCGGCGGAATTTCCGGCAGTCTGAATGTTTTTTACGTCAGAATATTTTTCTTTTAAGAGCTTCCGCATTTTTGAACGCAAAAGTTTTTTTTCTTCGTAAACATTTTTACAGTCCATAACTTTCCTCAATTGTTTTCAGGCTGATTATATCATAAAATAAAACTATGGATTTAGATATTTTACTTTCAATTCTTGCGGGAATTTTTCTTTTGACAGGACTTGCCGGCTGCGTAGTTCCAATTTTGCCCGGAGTTCCTCTTGCCTGGGCAGGACTTTTTACAGCGCATTTTTGAAATCTTTCTAACGTTTCTGTAACCGTTCTTACTATTACGGGAATTGTTGCCCTGATTGTAACGATTGCCGACTCGATTTTGCAGCCATTTCTTACAAAAAAATTCGGAGGAAGCAAAAAGGCTGTTCTGGGAGCGACAATCGGTCTTTTTCTTGCAATGTTTTTAGGACCGTTTTTTATAATTCTTGCACCGTTTGCAGGAGCATTTATCGGCGAACTGATTGAAAATCCGAAAGACGCTTCACGCGCCTTAAAAGCCGCAATCGGCTCGTTTATAGGATTTTTGCTCGGAACAGGAATTAAAATGCTGTGCGTAATAAGTTTTATCTGGATTTTTGTCTGGACGCTTATTAAATAATTTTTTACAAAAAAAATTAAAAAAAGTAAAAAAAATTGCATTTTATATATTGACACATTTTTATAATTTTTATATTATAAATTCACATTCAAGCGAATGAGGTTTGGTTCCTTAGCTCAGTCGGTAGAGCAACGGACTGTTAATCCGTGTGTCGCTGGTTCAAGCCCAGCAGGAGCCGTAAAAAACTCAGTACTTTGTACTGGGTTTTTTTTATTTTAAATCCATCGGATAATTTTTTTTAGAAAAATTCGGGAAATAAAAAAACTTACGCCGGATGCATAGGCCGAAGCTGGCTTTTGCCAGTGAGCGAAAAGCGAAGCCGGAGCAGCCGGTTTTTAAGACATTTTTTCCCAAACAAAAAAATGTTTTTCTAAGAAAGATGCCGTCCAAAAAATCAGGATTTTAACTTGTCTAAGATTATTGCTTTTTTTAAAAAGGAACTGATGCTTTCGGTTGCGCTTATTGCCGCGCTTGCCTCACTTTTTATAACTCCGCCTTCTTCCGCTCTTTTTTTTGAGATTGACTGGAAGACGCTTGCGACACTTTTTATGCTTTTGTCGGTTTTGGAAGGTTTTAAGCAGGAAAATATTTTTAATCCTTTTTTGCGCAAAACCGGAAGAATTTCTAAGCTCAAAAACCTGACCTGTTTTTTTGTTTACGGCGTTTTTTTTTCATCGATGTTTGTCACAAACGATGTTTCGCTCATAATTTTTGTTCCGCTGACGATTATAATGTTCAGAGCCTGCGGAAAAGAAAAATATATTTTGAGTGTTCTTGCTTTTGAAAATATTGCGGCAGTTCGTGGCTCTCTTTTGACGCCTTTTGGAAGTCCGCAAAACCTTTTTTTGTTTAGCCAGAGCGGAATTTCTGCAGGACAATTTTTTAAAATAATGAGTCCGCTTTGTATTTTCAGTTTTTTTCTGCTTTACGGATTTATAAGTTTTTTGTACAGGAAAAACAGCGCTGAAGAGATTTGCCTAAACAAAAATGATTTTAAAATGTTCAGTGCCTCTAACGGCGAAAAATTTTGGAATAAAAAGAGAATTCTGTATGTTTTTCTTTTTGTCCTGATTATTTTTACAATCGTGAGCAGGACAGTTTTTTGGCCCTTTGTGACTATTTTTGTTGCGACTACCCTTTTGATTTTTGACCGGAAGATTTTGCTAAAAACCGATTATGTTCTTTTGCTTACTTTTTTGTGTTTTTTTATTTTTTCGTCTTCGATTTGCAAAAATCCAGCGATTGCGAACTTTTTGAAGAAGGTTGTGGCTGGACACGAATATGTCTGCTCAATTTTGCTGAGCCAGATTATTTCAAACGTTCCAGCAGCAATCGTTCTCTGGCCTTTTACTGACAAAAACGGTCTTTGCGCGCTTTTGTACGGGTTAGACAGCGCAGGTCTTTGCACAATAATCGGAAGTCTGGCTTCTGTCATAAACTTACGGATTTATGTTAAGGAATTTCCAGGAAAATCGTTTGACTTTATAAAAACATTTACCTGGATTAGCCTTGTATTTTTTGCAATTGTCGTTTTGCCGCAACTGTTTTTGCTTAAAATAAATTTTGGAGCTTAATCCGATAAATTACAGAAGATTATTCGCGGATAAAAATTGCCTTTGCCGTGTCCATTGAGTATTTTAATCCAAGGCTAAAAAGAACCGGAAAAAGCGCCAGATACATTTTTAAACTTAATTTTCCGCCGCGTGCAAACCATGCTTGTTTTAATTGAGCCCACATTTTAAAAACTGCGGGAATAAAATTTATGAACATAGAAACAACCGTGGCAAATTTTGATTCTTTTTTGCAAGGAAGAAACTTTCGGATAAAAAGTTCAATTTTTTCGATTCCTTCGCGAAGCTCAAGAGAAGTTGAAGTCTTGAACATAAGAGAAGCGCTCTGATTGCAGGCAAAGAATTTTACAACAGTAGAAAATGTTTTTTCATCGTGAATGCAGTTTTTTATTGCCTGAACAAAACTTTTTATAAGTCCATATCCGGCATAATTCAAGCAAGTGTCGGAAAAAATATTTATAAAATATAAAAAAATTCCGTACCACAAGACAGGAGTCAAGTCGGCAACCTGTTCTTTTACGGAAAAATGAAGGCAGAAAAAAAACAGGATTTGGGCAAGTACAAAAAAAACGGCGACTTTCCAACTGGACGAAAAAATTACAATGTTAAAAAGAGGAATAAAAAGTATTTTTATCCAGGAAGGCAGTTTGTGGAAAAAACTTTTTCCTGCCTTGTAGCTAAATGCGTAACAATTCTGATTCATTTTTTATAGCCAGACCAAATCTTCCATTTTTGAATAAGAATTGAGCGGATTGCGTATATTCCACTGCTCAAGATTTTGCAAAAGCCCTTCCCTCGCAGTTCCGTCAAAAACTTTATCGCCCCGGAACAAAACCACAAATTTGTCTGCTAAGCCAAGACATTTTTCAAGTTCGTGCGTCAAAATAATCACTGTTTTTTTCTGTTCGTGAAGGCGTTTTACAAGAGTGTTTACCTGCTTTACGCCGCCATAATCAAGGTTTGCATAAGGCTCGTCAAAAATAATGACAGGAAGTTCCATTGCAAGCATGCAAGCAACAGCAAGCCGGCGTTTTTCTCCGCCAGACAAAAATCTTGCAGGATAATCAGCTTTTTTTGAAAGGCCGACTTGCTCAAGAGAATTTACTACCGCTTGTTCAACCTGGATTTTTGATTTTTTTTGATTTTTAGGACCAAAAGAGATGTCTTCGCGCGGAGTTTCGCCCAAAATTTGAGTATCCGCTTCCTGAAAAACAAGCCCAATCTTTGCAAATGAATGAATTTTTCCAGAAGTCGGTTTTTCAAGTCCAGCGATAATGTTCATAAGGACACTTTTTCCTGAACCGTTTTCTCCACCAATCACAGTAACAGAACCTTCATCAATCTGAAAAGAAACATTGTTTAAGGCGGTTTTATTGCCCTCGGAAGTCGCGTAAATTTTCGTGATTCCGTCGATTGCGATTTTATTCATTTTCTACTGGCTCGTAAAGATACATTGCAACAACCGGACGAAGTTTTAACGAAATTAAGATTACAACAACAGCTTTAACAAAATCAACTGCCAAAAATGGAGCAAAAAATGCTGCAACAAAAAGTTTTACAGCGCCCAAGACTCCAAGCTCCGAGCTTTTAAAACCTATTACATAAAAAACTTCAGGAAGATAAAGAACAAGCATGCCAACAAAAACCGCAAGAAAAAGGCGGATTATGCTTTTTACGGTGATGTGCTTTTCTTTTACAGACGGACGGCCAGAAATCATACCTGCTACAAGCGCTCCGATAACCCAGCCGATGCGAAAACCACCGTTAATATTCATCAAAACCTGAAAACCGCCCTGACCGCCAGAAAAAACAGGCAGACCGATAACGCCGACAGCAAAAAAAAGCGCGGTCGGAGCAACGCCCCAAATCCCACCCAAAAGAACGGCTGTCATAACACAAAGCGCATTTTGAATTACAATACCACTTGCAATTCCGGGAATCGGGATTCTAAAAAAACTTGAAGCGCAGATAATCGCTGCAAAAAAAGCAACAATTGCAGAACGGAGGATAGATTTATTCATTTTTGATTGTAAACCTCTTTATCAAAAAATATAGTTTACAGTTTACAAAAAATCAGCGGATTGTCAACTTAAAGAAAAACACTTGTAAAGAAAAACTCTAACGGCGACGACGTTTTTGTGTCAAAAGCAAAAGCCTTACAAAGTTTCCAATTGCGCCAAGCGCGCTTGCAACATATGTCATTGCCGCCGCCCACAAAACTTCGCGTGCGCCAGCAAGTTCTTCTTTGTCAGTAAAAACTCCAGCACCTTTTAAAATTTTCAGAGCTCTCCACGAAGCATTAAATTCAACAGGAAGAGTAACAATATAAAAAAGAGTTGCGCAGGCAAAAAGCAAAAGTCCAATATTCGTAATCATTTGGAAAAAAGGCAGATAAGATTCAACCTGAGCAGAATAGCCGAAGCCAAGACCGGCAACTGCAAGAATCGGACCAAATGTCGAACCTAAATTTGCAACAGGAACAAGCAATCGCCTGAAAACAAGCGGAAAATAACCTGTATTATGCTGAATTGCGTGTCCAGTTTCGTGAGCAGCAACTCCAACGGCAGCAACCGACGCACTAGAATAAGTCGCCTCGCTCAAACTCAAAACTTTATCTGTCGGATTGTAATTATCAGTAAGAGAACCTTTTATACGAGCAATCTTTACGTCTGTAATTCCATTTGCCTTAAGCAAAATTGCAGCCGCCTGAGCTCCAGTTATGCCTTTTTTTGTCAGAATTTTGTCGTATTTTGAAAAACGGCTTTTTACGGCAGATTGCGCCCAAAGTCCCAAAAGCAGAGCCGGAACAGCAAAAACAAGGTATGTTAAATCCAATCCACCATAATAAAACATAAATTCTCCAGTTCAAACACAAATTGCATTTTCGCAAAAAACTCGGCAATACAGCCAGATTAAATTTTATCAGCCGATTTTAAAAAGTTTTTCAATATCTTTCTGGCGAACAACAAGAACATTGCATCTTGCGCTACCAATAATGTCCATATTTGTTGAACTTGCCCTGTCTCGAGCAACTTCGCTCGAAAGTGAAGAAGCCGAGTGCTCTTTTCCGCCAAGCAAAATAAGGTCTGCGCCAAAATCGTCCGCAACGTGCAGAATTTCAGACCACGGGCTTCCTTTTCTAAGTTCAGTTTCGACTTTTACGCCCTTAACTTTTGCAAAAGTAACAACCTGCTCAAGATATTTTTTTCCGTCAATGAGAAGATTTTCTTCATACTTTTGACTTTCTGTTTTAAGGAAGAATTTGCTCATGCTCAAGAATTTAAGAGCCGCCGTATCAACGACATAAACTGCCTTAAGCGAGCATTTATACTGCTTTGCAAGAAGAATCGCATACATAGCCGCATGAAGCGACTGGTCTGAACCGTTAATAGCAACTACAATTTTTTGAAATAAAGGTTTTATCATTATGACTTCCTGTTTTTCAAAGATTTTAAAACGAAAGTATTTTCGCGCTCACGCTCTTCAAGAACACTTTCGATATAAACCTTTGTATCCCTCGTCTGAGGAATAACCATCTTGTCCAAGGCATTTACACGCCGCTGAGTTTTCTTTACTTCGCCTGCAAGCCGCCATGCAACCGTGCGAATGCTCGCCATATTTGTAAGCAACTTTAACAAGTTAAAGAATTCTACCATAACTTTATCACTGTCTGCAAATGATTCCATAAAAGAATAGAATAATTGCTGCTTTGGAAGTTCGACTTCAATCGAATTAAAGTTCATTCCACCAGCAGTAATTGTCTTGTCCTTCATTTTAAAATCATACTTTACAGCGTGGGCAATCCTCTCTACACGATCGCCACCTACTGTTTTAAGCATATTCTTTAATGCAGGATAAGCCTTTGCATACTCTTTGTCCATTTCTGATTCAAGAAGCTTTACGCGTTCAACCATGTGCATAAGTTCCATTACCAGAATTTCTCGCTTTTGCTCGAGCAGTTCATAACCGTTCTGAGCGGAAGCAAGCTGCTCTTTTATTGCGAGAAGATTAGATTTTGTCGGCGCAACATTTAACTTTGCCATTAGTTCTGCTCTTCATCTTTTGGAAGATATTTTTCAATAAATTCCGGTTTAATTCTATAAAGTTCATTCTGTGGAAGCAATTTTAAAAGTTTCCAACCCAAATCAAGAGTCTCTTCGATAGAGCGGTTTTCGTATTCGCCCTGAGAGAAGAACTGGCTTTCAATCGCATCTCCAAACGCCAGATACTGCTTGTCAACGCTACTCAATTCCTCTTCGCCAATAATAGCTGCAAGAGAACGAATTGATTTTACTTTTGAATAAGAAGCAAACAACTGGCTCGAAACACTTGAATGGTCTTCTCGTGTCATTCCGTCGCCAATACCGTCTTTCATAAGCCGGCTCAAACTTGGCAGTGCACTGACTGGCGGATAAACACCGCTCTGACTCAATTCACGGCTCAAAACAATCTGTCCTTCAGTAATGTATCCAGTCAAATCTGGAATTGGATGCGAAATGTCATCATTCGGCATAGTCAAAATCGGAATCTGGGTAATAGAACCGTTTGACCCCTTTACTTTACCAGCACGTTCATAAAGTTCTGCAAGGTCAGAATAAAGATAGCCTGGATAACCTTTTCTTCCAGGAACTTCACCGCGAGTTGTAGAAATTTCGCGCAAAGCTTCGCAGTAGTTCGTCATATCTGTCATTACGACAAGAACATGCATTCCCTTTTTGAACGCCAAATATTCTGCAGCAGTAAGAGCACATCTCGGAGTAATAATTCGTTCGATCGAAGGAGCGTCTGCCAAAGACTGGAACATAACGACCTTAGAAAGAACACCGCTTTCTTCAAACGAATTGATAAAAAACTGCGCCTGGTCGTATTTAATTCCCATTCCAGCAAAAACCATTACAAACTGCTCGTCAGAATTGAGGATTTTTGCCTGACGAATAATCTGAGCCGCAAGTCTGTTGTGCGGAAGTCCGTTTCCTGAAAAAATCGGAAGTTTCTGACCGCGAATCAAAGTGTTCATTCCGTCAATTGAAGAAATTCCCGTCTGAATAAAATCCCTCGGATAAACGCGGGCAAAAGGATTCATCGGCATTCCATTTACATCAACTTTTTCAGAAGAAACAATCGGCGGAAGCCCGTCGATCGGCTCTCCAAGACCGTTAAAAATACGTCCCAAAAGTCCTTCGCCAACACGAAGTTCCATTGGTTCATCCAAAAATTCAACCGAAGTTTCGTTCAAATCCAAGCCAGTCGTCGTTCCGAAAATCTGAACGATCGCAGTATCTTCGTTCAAATCAATTACACGACCAGTTTTTTTGTCGCCATTGCGATCACGAATATAAACAATTTCGTTATAAAAAATATTTTCGCTGCGTTTTACAACAACAATCGGACCGTCAACCGAATTCAGACCTTTATATTCTACGCCTTTCATTTTTTCTCCAATTTTAAAAGCAACCAAAGTTTTTCAATTTTGAGGGGAGAAGTCTCTCCCCTAGGTTCGCACTTCGTTGCTCACACACCCCACTCTGCGGGGAAGTTCCCCGCAACGCCCCCTAGAAGCCGTCCTCAAACTTTTGAGTACATCCGTTCAAGTCCGCCCATCTGATCTTCAAAACGGCTTTCCGTTTCTTTTATCATTTCGAGTTTATCGTTTGGAACAGTTGTCTTCAGGCGGACAATTTCTTCCTTAACAGGAAGAGCGTTCACCTTCGATAGCGGAGCACCAGCTTTTATTACGGCAGCACCACGATTGTAAAATTCCATCATCAAAAGCAAAATCTGGATCTGCTTTTCAGGAACAGAATAAACGTCAATCGCATCAAAAGCATTCTGCTGCAAAAATCCGTTTTTAATCATGTCTGCAACAATAAGAACAATGCGTTCATAGTCAGGCAAGGCATCAGGTCCAATCAAACGGACAATAGACTGAAGTTTTTGCTCTTTTTTAAGAAGTTCAAGCGCTTCAAGTCTAACCTTTGCCCAGCGAGGATCAAGATTATCCCACCATTCTTTTACTTCGTCAGCATATTCAGAATAAGAATCAATCCAGCCAATTGCAGGATAGTGCCGGGAATTTGCAAGTTCTCTGTCCAAAGCCCAGAAACAGCGGATAAAACGCTTTGTGTGCTGTGTTACAGGTTCAGAAAAATCTCCTCCTGGAGGCGAAACTGCACCGATTACAGAAACAGAACCTTCCTGTCCGCAAAGCGCGTCTACGCGACCTGCCCGTTCATAAAACGAAGCAAGGCGACTTGGAAGATAAGCCGGAAAACCTTCTTCAGCAGGCATTTCTTCCATACGACCAGAAAGTTCACGCAAGGCTTCTGCCCAGCGCGAAGTTGAATCTGCCATGATTGCAACGTGCATGCCCATATCGCGGTAATATTCGGCAAGAGTAATTCCCGCATAAAGAGAAACTTCCCGAGCAGCAACCGGCATATTTGAAGTATTTGCAATAAGAATTGTTCTTTCCATAAGCGAGCGGCCAGTTCTAGGGTCAATCAAGCTAGGAAATTCTGTAAGAACGTCGGTCATTTCGTTTCCGCGTTCTCCACAACCAATATAAACGATTAAGTCCGCATCGCACCATTTTGCGATTGCATGCTGCGTCATTGTTTTTCCTGTACCAAATCCACCAGGGATTGCGGCCGTTCCACCTTTTGAAAGCGGAAAGAAAACATCAATTACGCGCTGACCTGTAACCAAAGGCTGGCTTACAGTCAATTTTTTTGCAAAAGGACGAGGAGTTCTCAAAGACCAGTAATGGCTCAAACGGATTTCTTCATCGAGCTCAGTTTTAGCAATAACATCGTCGACGGTGTAATCTCCGCTTCCATTAAAAGAAACAAGGACACGTCCGCGAATCTGTGGCGGAACCATAATTTTATGCAAAATCGACTGAGTTTCTTGCACAGTTCCAAGCACAAAACCTGGTTTTATCGGAGTTCCTTCTTTTACACCTTCAAAGGCATCAAAATGCCAAATTTTAGCTGCGTCAATCGGTTCGCTTCTCTGTCCCGGAACCAAAAATGCTCCGGATTCTTTATACATAGTTTCGAGAGGGCGCTGAATTCCATCATAAATCGTTCCGACAAGTCCAGGACCAAGTTTTAAGGAAAGAGGCCGTTCATTAGAAACAACATCTTCTCCAATCTTCATACCTGTATCGTCTTCGTAAACCTGAATTGTGGCAAGGCCTTTATTCTGACGAATGATTTCGCCGATTATTTTCTTTTCGCCAACATCAACAACATCATAAAGACCGCAACCTTCAAGACCTTCAGCATAAACAATCGGTCCTGAAATTCTAGTTATTTTTCCTTTTATCATTCCGGGAGCCTTCCTCCGAACAGTGTTGATGAGAGTTCGTATGAATATTTATCTTTTAATTCGCGCACAAGTTCATCCATTGTAAGACGAACAATCACGGAATTTTTTTCATCGCTTTTAAGAATCATTCCTTCGTGGATTTCGTTTCCTTTTACAGCTTCTTCTCCACTTTTTTCAAATTGAATTGATTCATAATTTGTAATATTTTTTGCAAACGCTTTTTCTACAACTTTTCTGGCATCAGTTTCTTCAAGGCCACCAAAATAACTGACAGCAATTTTTTTATTTTCTAACGCAAATTTACACTTTTCAAGTTTATTTTCGAGCAAAGACAGGCGTTTTTCTTTTCCAATTGAATTAAAATATTCGTTCATAGCCTTGCAAACCTGCTCATCGTAGAAAGCAACAAGGAACCTTTCTTTTTCGAGAGGGATATAGGCATCCGCATTTTTTTCCAAAAGGGAAAGTTTGTTTTTATATACGGCTGATTTTTCCTCAACAGCTTTTTTTACGCGTTCATCAACGCCTTCAATAATTGACTTTGCCTCACTCTCTGCCTTAGCAACAATTCTAGCCGCTTTTTTTCGAGCATCGGCTTCAATTTCTTTGTCGAGTATTTCAGTTGATCTAAGTTCTTCCATTTTTTAATTCCCGTAAAATCAGGTCTTGCCTGAGTCAAAATCTACACAGAAATACCAACTGCTTCGCGAATCGAATCCGTAAGGGATTTTTTTCCTTGCAGATGTCCGTTAAGCGGAGGAATTTCAACAATAAGCGGAAACTGAGCACTTTTCTGCCAGGCAAGCACTTCCTGCTCAAGCATGGCAGAAACATCCTCTGACAAAATCAAGACTTTCGGTCGCTCATCAACAGGCAAAGCATTCTCGCCACCATGACCGGTTACACGGTTAAATGCCTCAAGAGCTTCTTTTCTGTTAAGGGCAACTGCACCGTCAACTCCGACGAGTTTAAAAGCCAGCACAAGTTCCCGCTGAGCAATCGTAAAGTATTCCATAATTTTCGTTTACTAAAAACCTAGAGAATGATAATTAAAAGCGCAACAAGGAATCCCCAAAGACAGATACCTTCTGCAAGACCAACAAAAGGAAGAGCTTTTCCTGAAAGTTCAGCATTTTCGCTCATAGCGCCCATTGCCGCAGCACCGATTTTTCCTACTGCCATACCGCCGGCAATACATGCAAGTGCAACTGCAAAAGCCGCAGCTACATATTTTATAGCACTAGAATTGCTGTCAGCTTTAGCTTCTACAGTTGAAACCTGAGCTTCTGCAACAGTCTGTGTAGTAGTAGCAGGAGTTTCTGACTCCTGTGCAAACAAGCCAGCTACTGTAAAACAAAGCAAAGCAGCTGCCAACGCAATAATTTTTTTGTTCATATTTTTACCTCACAAAAAATTTATTTAATTATCAGGTTTTTAAATTCACTTCAAAAACCCTATTTATATGTAAACGCAAAAGGAACAAATTCCTTTCCCGTTTCATTGAAAAATTTTGAGAAGAATTCATAATATTGAAGACGAATAACCTGAATTGCAACAATCATTCCTTCAAGAACAACAACAATTCCGTTTCCTATAATCAATATCAAAATCTGTGCAAAACCTGCCGGAGCAATGCTGCACATTTTTTCAATGATGAATCCCAAAACAGCGTGTGCAAGAGCAAAAGCACCGACACGAACAAAGCTAATCGAATTAGAAAGATAAGAAGAAACAACTTCTATCAATTCAACCGCGCCACCGATTATTACACCGCCAATTCCGCCTTCAATAGCAGGCTTTTCTCCGTCAAAAAATCTTTCAAACGGTTCGCCAAAGGCTGCAAAGAACAGAGTAACAGCAATAAAAACCCAGTCAAAAGTTGCAGGAGAATGATGTGCAAAGCCAATTCGTAAAGCAAAGATTACGACATACCAGAACCAAAGTGCTCCTGCAATTCCAGTTTTTCCAAAAATCGCGCTTCCGTATTTTTTGCAAGAAAATTTGTTGATAATGTTTATTAAAAGTCCGATTGAGTTTATTACAAAACCAACAGCCATTGTAAAACCGAAAATTCCAAAAATGATTCCGATTGCATTTGTCGATTCCCAAAATTTCATTTCGAGAATCGGATAACGACTTTCTCCAAAAAGTCCGGTAATAAATAGCGAAACAGGTTTCATTATTCCTTCGGTCGCAAAAAATTCACCTGTTAAAATTCCCATAATCATGCTTGAACAGCCGATTGCCATAAAAATCGGAGCAAATTTATTCCATCCACCGATTTTTAGAACCTTTGCAGACATTAAAATTCCGGCGAGCAAGAAAACAAAGCCCTGTCCAGCATCGCCAAACATAATTCCAAAAAGCAAAGTAAAGAACAGCGCAACAAACGGAGTAGGATCAATCGTTCCATAAGCTGGAGAACCGTAACTAAAAATCATTCTTTCAAAAGAACTAATCAGTTTTCCGTGATGCAATTTTACTGGAACTTTTTCTTCTCCAGCCTGAACAGCAGGAACTTCGTTCGGTTCAAAAAGACGAATTGCAATTCTTCCTTCAGAAAGCTTGTCGAGTTCTGTCATCATAGAATGGCAGTCTGTTTCAGGAATCCAACCAGTAAGACGATAAACCAGATCAGTTGACTCAAGACTGTTTTCCAAAAGTTTAATTTGAGCGGCAATCGAGAACTGGCACAAAAATTTTTTAAGAAAATCTGCATGTGTTTTTGCAATATTGTGCTTCTCTTCTTCGATATTCTCAAAAACCTTAGTTTTTTCTTTTACCTGTTGCTGCAAACTTTTTAAAACAGCATCTGGAACACCCTTAAAGTCGCTAGGAATTTCCATATTTACAAAACCGTGCTTGCGCAATTCGCTGTCGAGAGAAAAACGACCTTTTTTAGAAGTTGCTGCAAGAATTTTTGACTTATCAGAACCAAGAGGAACAATTACAGCCCTTTGCCCAACATCAAAAACCAAATCGTCGAAAATAGAAGGATCTATTTTTCCAATGCGGAGCGACAAAAAAGAAAGATGTTCCAATTCACTGTAAGGAACTTTTAAATTTGAAAAAGAAAGCGCCTCCTTATAGGCATCTTGAACGCGCTTAAGTTCATCGTCAGCATCACGTTCTTTTTTCTGCAAAACGTCCACAGTATAAAGAAATTTCTGACACAACACTCTGTCGTATTCAGAGGGGCGTGTCGAAGCCTGCAAATCTTCGGTTGTAACGTCTGGCAAATTTAAAAATGAACGCACATTTTTTAGTTTTGAAAGGATGTCTTCGTCAGGGTTTGAAATCGAATGATTTAGTTCAAGTTTCTGCTGAAATTGAAAATTTCCTTTTTTACCAAGAAATTCAACAACTTCATCAATGTCTTCCTTTAGAACCATCAATTCAACAAGACGCATTTTTGCAGTTTTTGCCATTATTCGCCTCCAAGCCTTAACTCTTCCGTCACATGACGGATATTATTCAATTCATCCTGCTTTATCTTAAAAAAGCAGAAAAGTGACAGAGAAGTAAGCGGATATTTGTGAAAAGCCGTAGAATATTTTTTTACGAGGCCTGTACGGAAAGAATTTTCCAGCCACCGCGGATCAACTTCCCAAAAAACGCCTTCCTCGTGCGGATTTAGCATTTTGGTATATTTCCAGGTTTTCCATTCATCAAAATTAGAAATATCTTTGTTTAAAATTTTCAATGCTTCGCCAGCAAAAACATCGGTTTCGGCTGATTTTGGATTTTCAAAAAAGAGCTTTTGACAGATGCTTTCGTTATCCATTTTGTAATAAATTTTTAAGCGGAGCGCCCAGACAATGTTCCGGATTTTTATTTCTTCGGCAACGAGAGATTTTATTTGAGTTCTTACAGACTGTTCAGAAGCGCAGGCGTCTTTCCAAAGGTTATGCAGATATTGAAAGTCAAGCTTTGTGTCTAAAACCTGCTGTTCGGAAATATCAGGAATTTTGTTATACCAGGAAAGTTCGCCATTTTCGGTAATTTTTGCAAGGTTCGGCCAGTTTTTGTAATTTAAAATAGAATATTTTCCCAAATCGATTACTTCGGGACATTTTGTTTCCTGCATGCACAAAGCACCAGCAAGCATTTTTAAATTGCTGTAATCATAAAGTCGAAGCAAGGTTAAAAGGATTTTTTGAGGATGAGTATAGCACTCAACAAGCTGGCAATACTGTTCTATAAAGGTAAAAACTGATTCCTCTTCAATTCTTTTGGCAAGCAAATTTTCAGGAATTGAAGGAACTTCGGTTTTAAAAAGAAGACTATAAAGTTCTGTCAGAGATTTTGCAGAATACAGTTTGCCCGCATTTTTTCCAGAATAAGAATTGGCTAGTATTCCGGATACTTTTGCATAAACATAAGCATCTGCAGCAGATTTATCCATCATACCGCACCGCCACCTATTTTTGCAAAACCAAATTATTCATAAGATTGCTAAAAGCAGTCTTATCCTGAACTGACTGATAAATATTCTCTTTGTAAGAGTTTATTTCAGAAACGATTTTTTCATTTATTTTTGCAGATTCTTCTTTGAAAGATTTTTCAAGTTCTGCAGATTGAATATTAAATTTTGAAAGGTAATCCTGTTCCGCCTTTGCTTTTGCGGAATTTAGGATTTCCGACGCTTTATTCTGAGCATCAACTGTGAAAGAAGAAGCGATATTTTCGACTTCGAGAAGATGCTCAATTACGTTTGATTCGTTTTCTTCCATGATTTCAGCCTCCTCAGACTGCCTCTTCCGTCTGCACAATTAAGTTGTAGGCTTCAGACTGCGACTGACATGAAACAAGTTTATCTACAAATCCGTTTTTTTGAATAAGAAGTGCTAATGATTTTAAAATTTGAATATGCTTTTCGGTCTGTCCATTTCCTGCAAGAAGCATAAAAACAACATGAACAGGTGAACCGTCGAGTGAATCGTAGTCGATTCCGTTTTTGCTGATACCAATCGCACCGATCGTACCATTTATAGAAGAAGCAAAAGCATGAGGAACAGCAACAGAATGCATAATTCCAGTGCTCATCTGAGCCTCACGTTCTTCGAGCGCAGAAAGAACCTCTGCCCTGTCAAAATTAGGATGCAATGAATGAATGGCTTCCACCATCTCTTCAAACAGCTCGTCTTTTTCTGTACTCTCCAGACCAATAATGATGCTTTCCTTTGTAAAAACATTCTCAAGAACCATTACTATCCCCTTGATTTTCTGAATTATTTAAATGCCAGAAAACCGATTTTTTTAAATACTGTTTTTAAGGCAGATTTTAACTTAAAAAAATCAAAATCCGCCTTTTAATCTTATTCTGCTGAATTGGCTTCTTTCCACCAATCAGAAGAGTCTGCTGTATTTTTTTCTACCTCTGGAGCAATCTCCTCAGTAGAAACCTTTCCTTCTGCCTGAGCAGCTTTTAAAAGTTCTGAATCAGAAGAAAGTTTTTTAGAAGGAAGAACTTTTGCAAGAGCTAAAGTTACAACAAAGAAAAGAATTGCAAGAACAACTGTAGTTTTTGTAAGAATTGAAGCAGAATGTGAGCCAAATGCAGCAGAGTTTCCGCCACTTAAAAGTCCGCCCATACCGCTACTATTTTCGTCCTGTACAAGAACCAAAAGAACCAAAAGAGCGCAGATAATTACAAATGCTACCAACAAAACAACTTTCATTTATTTCTCCAAAATGCTGGCAGATAATTCCCAGCCACTTTTTAATTGCAGATTGCATTTTATCGAAATGTAAACAAACTGTCAATTTATTGCTATAGAGTATAGAAGAAAAAACATTTTCTGCTACTGGGCAAAGGATAGAAGCACCGCAAAGCGTCTGGCTTTTGCCAGATGGAGCGCGAAGACGCGGAAGTGCGGATAGCCTGGTTTTTGACAAAGGCAAAAATGCCTCCATCTTATAAAACTAAAAAAATTAACCGTTACAGATCGGAATAAAAGTTTCTGCTTTTAACGAGGCTCCACCGATTAAGCCACCGTCAACGTCGCTTTGAGCAAGAAGTTCCTTATAGTTTTTTACGTTCATAGAGCCACCGTACTGGATTATGATATTGTCGGCCGCTTCCTGATCGTACATTTTTGCAATTACTTTTCTTGCATAAGAATGGATTTGCTGAGCATCTTCGGGAGTTGCGGTTTTTCCAGTTCCAATTGCCCAAACAGGTTCATAAGCAATAGTCACGTGCGAAAGCTGTTCCTTTGAAACTCCCATGAGAGCTGAATTTAACTGGCGTTCGCACACTTTTTCTGCACGACCTACCTCGCGTTGAGCCAAAAGCTCTCCGATACAGATTATTACGTCAAGACCAGCAGCAAGCGCTCTTGTAACCTTCATATTTATAAGTTCGTCGCACTCACCAAATTCATAACGACGTTCTGAATGTCCTAAAATCACAACCTGAACACCAAGATCTTTGAGCATTGCAACAGAAATTTCTCCAGTATGAGCGCCATTGTCAGTTGCAGCGCAGTTTTGTGCTCCAAGAAGAATATTTGTTCCTTTTACAAGCTGAGAAACAAGGTCAAGATAAACAAACGGAGGTGCAATCATCACTTTGTTTTTGCAGTCCTTTAACTGGGTCACAAGCTCTTTTACGAGGGCAACAGTGCCTTCGCGATCCATGTTCATTTTCCAGTTTCCAGCTACATAAGTTGTACGCATTCTTAATTCTCCTAAAAGCACTATCGTCTTGAAGTTTTATTTTATTGCTTATTTTGATATATGTCAAAATAATTGATTTTTATGTTTTTATGTTTTGACTCGAATATTTGAATACGTCTGAACGAAAATTTTAAAAAGAGGGGCATAATTTATTTGTTATTTTGAATAAAAAAGAACCGCGTCATCAAAAGTCGACAACACGGTTCTTTTTAAGATTATTTTAAAAATCTATTTTGCAGTCAGTTATTTCGTAGCCAAAATAGCAATTCCAGGAAGAGTTTTTCCTTCGAGGAATTCAAGAGAAGCTCCGCCATACGAAATAAGTTATAAAAAAAACAAAAATAAACTTTCTTTCTAATGAAAAAAAAGTTCAATATTGTATACTATAAAAATATGATAAATATGGAAAAATGGAAAACTACAGATATAAATGTTGATAGCCTTTGGTTAATTGATAAACGTGATAATTCCGGAAAACATGAAAATAATTATCACGGAAATTTTATACCACAAATTCCAAATCAACTAATTCGCCGTTATACAAATGAAAATGACACAGTTCTTGAACTTTTTACAGGAAGCGGAACAACTTTATTTGAATGCGAAAAATTAAATAGAAATTATATTGGTTTTGATATAAATGATGAAATGATTTCTCATATTTATGAAAAAATGAGTGATACACAAAATATTAGATTTACAATAAATGAGTGTGATGTAACGGATTCTAATAAATTTTCAGCATGTGTGGAACAAAGTTTAAAAAATATTGAAACTAATACAGTTGATTTTGTTATCGCTCATCCCCCTTATCTTGATATAGTAAAATTTACAGATAAGCCTGAAGATTTATCTCATATTTCTTCTACTGAAAAATTTTTAGGAAAAATGACAATTGCTTTAAATAATGCCCTGAAATATTTAAAAAAAGATAAATATTTTGCAATAGTAATTGGAGATGTATATAAAAATAGCGAAGTTATTCCTCTTGGTTTTTATTTGATGAATTCAATAAAGCAAAATTTTAAATGCAAAATGAAAGGAATCATTGTTAAAAATATTGAAGGAAATAGAGGGAAAATTGGTTCTCAAGCAATTTGGAAATATCGAGCTTTAAAAAGTGATTATTATTTATTTAAACATGAATATATTTTTGTATTTAAGAAGGAGTTTTAAATATGACTAAAACTGAATTATTTTTAAAACTTGCAAATCCAAATAAAGAAGGAATTTCTCGTTGGGTAAAAGCAACAGAGTTTACAGGTGAATATAAACCTTTACAATTAGGAAATGGAGGAAGTTGGTGCAGATCAAGTTCAACATTAGCAAAAAAATATAATGTTGAATTTGATAAGTCAATTTCATCTGGTAATTCTATAGATGCAATTCGTTTAAATGGATTTAACAAAGCAAAAACTTTTTCTCAAAATATTAGATCTGATATAAAAGATTTTTATAAAAATAAAAATTGTGTAATGCTTGGAATACAAGGAAAATCAGAAAATACAAAAATTGAAATTGATCATAAAGATGGAAGAAAAGATGATTGGAGAGTATCTGATATAAAAACTCAAAAATTTGAAGATTTTCAACCACTTTGTAAAGCTGCAAATGATGCTAAAAGACAAATTTGTAAAAAATGTAAAGAAACTGATAAGCGTTGGGATGCAAAAAATATAAAAGGAAATCCTTATTCATTTTATGAAGGAGATGAAAATTATACAGAAAAGCTAGGCTGTGTTGGTTGTTATCAATATGATCCAGTTGCTTATAGAAAATGTTCTGTAAAAAGGATTTCAGAAGAAGTTTGTAAAGATATTATGAAAAAATTATACGGAGAAGATGAATGACAACTCATGTTTTTATAGTTGATGAAACGACTTTTAAATATCATCTTGAATATTTATTTGCTGGCACTGGAGCTGGTAATAAAGATGTCGATTTTAATGATTCAAAAACAACACAACTTCATCATTCCACAGAAAATGGCTTAGTAGCCATGATGGCGGACGGTTGCAGAATTCGTAGAAATGATTTAATCATTTTTTACCTTCAAGCAACAAAAAAGCATGAAGGAATGTTCTATGGAATATTTCAGGCCGTTTCTGATGGAATCTTTTTAGATAGAAATAATAATAGACAGTTTTTACATAAAGAGTTAAAAAAATCACTGACATTTAGACTTGAAATCCGTCCATATGAAGTTTATGCAAAAGGAATTACTGAATGGTGTGCTCTTGATGAAATAAAAAATATAAAATCACCAAATCAAATGCTTTGGAGCCTTATTTATAGAAAATTAAAAGGAAATCGTGGTAATACAATGATTACTATTTATGAAAGTGAGCATCTAATTGGTTTAATTCAAAAGGAAAACGATTTACAACAGCTTGATACAAAAAATAAAGGACTTACTTATAATAATAAAACCTTTGAGATAGAAACAGCATCTGAAAAAAAAGAATATTTAGGTAGAAGAGAAGAAATAAAAATTCTGCCTCGTTTAATTTCAAAATATTCAAATAAAAGAGCTCACGAAGTTCATCTTCAAATGTATATTACTCAAAATGTTGGAAGAGGAATTAATAAATCGCTTGATAAAGTTTTGAATATAAATACAAACAATATAGAGTGGCTTGGTAACGAGGTTTCTTGTGGCGTTGGATTGCAACGAATCGATATTATGATTTCAAAAGTTGAATCTGAAACAAAGAGAATATTATTTCCAATAGAATTAAAAGCTGTTCCTGCATATGAAGATAATACACGACAATTAAAACGCTATATTGATTGGATTGAGCAATATTATATTCCAAATAGAGAAAGTATCATTCAGCCAGTACTTATTTGTAAAAGACAAAATCCTTTATCGCAAGAATTAAAAAATAATTTTTTGGAATTCAATAAACAAAAAGGCTTACACCCCTTAAAATATATTGAATATTCTGTAAAAGATAATGATTTATATTTTGAACAGGTGGATTATACAAAATGAATTACATCGGCTCAAAATTAAAATTATGTCAATCATTTCTTCCAAATACAATAAAATCAGTTTGCGGATATGATTTGTCAAAAAAAACTTTTTGCGACCTTTTTGCAGGAACTGGAATTGTTGGGCGAACTTTTAAAACTTCTGTAAAAAAAGTTATTTCTAACGATATTGAATATTATAGTTTTGTTTTAAATAAAAATTATATTGAAAATCATCAAGAAATAAAAAATAAAGAAGTTTTTATAAATGAATTAAACAGCATCACAGAATTAAAAGAAGGTTTTATTTTTGAAAATTATTGCTTAGGTGGAAATTGTGGCCGTCAATATTTTTCTGATTTTAATGGAAAAAAAATTGATTCAATAAGAATTCAAATTGAAGAACTAAAAAATTCTGAAAGAATCGATTCTAGTTTATACTATTTTCTTTTGTGCAGTTTGCTGGAAAGTGCTGATAAAGTTGCAAATACGGCTTCTGTTTATGGTGCATTTTTGAAATCGTTAAAAAAATCTGCTCAAAAAGAAATGATTTTAGAAAGTGCGGATTTTGAAATAAATGAAAATGAACATCAGGTTTTTAATGAAGATGCAAATTCTTTAATAAAAAAAATTGGAGGTGATATTTTGTATTTAGATCCGCCTTATAATTCAAGACAATATGGAGCAAATTATCATCTTTTAAACACAATCGCAGAATATAAACCATTTGAACCACAGGGAAAAACTGGTCTTAGAAAGTATTCCCGTTCAAAATATTGTTCTACTTTAACTGTAAAAGAAGAATTTGAAGAATTAATAAAAAATGCAAATTTTAAATATATTTTTCTTTCGTATAATAATGAAGGATTAATGAATTGTGATGATGTAAAAAAAATAATGTCTAAATATGGTCATTACGATTTAGCAAAAACAGATTATCAACGCTTTAAGGCTGATTCTAATCGTTATAACAAAGCCGATTCGACTGTTGAATATTTACATATTTTAGAAAAAAAATAATTTGCTTACTAAAAAAAACGGAAAGGACTTTATAAAAAAAAGCCTTTCCGTTATAAAAATTAATAGTTGTTATCTTACGGATTTTGGTTGTCTGAAAAATTGTAACAAAACTTTTTCAAGCAACCTTTCACCTTTTTTTCTTATGTTGCGAATTTATTTCGTAGCCAAAATAGCAATTCCTGGAAGAGTTTTTCCTTCGAGGAATTCAAGAGAAGCTCCGCCACCTGTAGAAACATGGCTCATTTTGTCTGCAAGATGGAATTTATTTACAGCAGCAACTGAATCTCCGCCACCAACAACTGTCATTGCACCACGGCCTGTTGCTTCTGCAACAAGAGTTGCAACAGCAGCAGTTCCCTTTGCAAACGCGTCAAATTCAAATACTCCTACAGGTCCGTTCCATACGACAGATTTTGCTGTTGAAAGAACTTCTTTGTAAAGTTCGAGAGTTTTTGGACCAACATCCATTGCCATCAAGTTGTCAGGAATATCAATTCCGTCTACTGCAACTGGTGTTGCGTTTGCATCGAATTTATCTGCCGCGACGTGGTCAACAGGAAGAACAATTTTTACACCTTTTTCTGCTGCGTCAGCAAGAAGTTTTTTAGCTGTATCGATAAAATCATCTTCAACAAGAGAAATTCCTACTTTGTGTCCCTGAGCTTTCAAGAATGTGTAAGCCATGCCACCGCCGATAATCAAGGCAGATGCATTTTTCAAGAGGCTTTCCAAAACTGCAATTTTTGAAGAAACTTTTGCACCACCAATAATTGCAACCTGTGGTTTTGGAGGATTTTCTACCATTGGCTGAATATATTTTACTTCTTTTTCCATAAGGAAGCCGCCAACTGGCTGTTCTTTCATAAATTTTGCGATTGTTGCAGTAGAAGCCTGATCACGGTGAGCAGTTCCAAAAGCGTCGTTTACAAAGATGTCACCGTAAGAAGCAAGTTCTTTAGCCATTGCTTCGCGTTCAGCAGAATCTTTTGAAGTTTCTTCTTTGTGGAAGCGGACATTTTCGAGCATTGCAACGGCACCTTCAGGAAGAGCGTCAATTGCAGATTTCTGTCCGAGAGCGTCTGGCAAGAAAGTTACAGGTTTTCCGAGTTTTGAAGCAAAATAGTCAACAACCGGCTTCATGCGATTTTTGCCGTTAATGAATTTTTCAGAATCTGCTTCTGTCCAGTTTTTTCCAGCTTTTTCCGCCTTTTCCTGAGCCTTTTTTACATCTTTTTTAGGATCACCCAAGTGACTCATCAAAACAAGAGAGCGTGGATTCTGTTCGAGAATATATTTTATAGTAGGAAGAGCCGCCATAATGCGGGTATCATCCTGAACAACACCGTCTTTCATAGGAACGTTAAAATCAACGCGCATGATGATGCGTTTGCCTTTCAAGTCAACATCTTTTACAGTCTTAATCATTTATTTCTCCTTAATAAAACGCCGCGTTAGCGGCGAGCCACGGATGGCGAGAATCACAGTTTGTGAAAGCAACGCTTGAGCAAACTGTAATGATAAAAATTACAAGGCTGTAATTTTTATCCTGCCTCCTTATAAAGCGAATAGAAATACCGTTTTAAATATAATAAGTTTAGGCTGAAAATTCAACAATTTTGTATTTTTCACATTTTTTCTATCTTTATGATATACTTTCTTCTATTATGAATATAAAAAATACAACTTCTATTTATGATTTTGAACCTACAGAAATTATTTTTGCTTCTACTACGCTCTGCAATCTACACTGTGAGCACTGCTTTGTAAATCGGACGCCAGTTTCGCTTTCGTCAAAAGATGCTGTTCAATTTTTGACATCGTGCCGTGCTTTCGGGAACTGTCAGATTGACAAAGTTGGTTTTTCTGGCGGAGAGCCGTTTTTGGCAGTTGATTTTTTATACGAAGTTATAAATTTTGCCCGAAAAAACGACTTCATATTCGACCAGATTATGACGAACGGCGTATGGTGGAAAACCGAAGATGAATTATTCGGCACCTTAAAAAAAATTCAGGATTGTGGCTACGACGGAAAAATCGGAATCAGCTACGACAACTTTCATGGACAGGATTACGAAAAAGTCCGCCATTTTTGTTCCACAGTGAATGAAATTTTTGGAGAAGAAAACATAAATATTCAGGCAGTGGCAGATCCTCTTTTAAATGACGAAAAAACAAAAAAACTTGAAGAAGAACTCAATGCCTTGAGCGAGGATTTTGCCGCAGATATTTTTATCTTGCCGCAGACATTCAAAGGTAACGACGAGCGTGGCTGGCAGAGCAAAAAATGGTTTAAGGAAGATTTTTGTCAGGGACCTGGACAGATTCTTTTTGTGCATCCGACTGGCGACATCGCTCCATGTTGCGGTTTCGCCAATGAAAATCGCTCGCTTTTTATAGGAAAAATTACAGACAGTTTTGAAAAAATAATGCAAAACGCACGCAACAGTCCAATGATAAAAAACTGCTACGAAAAAGGACTTTTAAAATGCGCCAAAGAAATTGCAAAAACAGGCAAAAAAATGCCGGGAAATGGCCGCACAGACGACATCTGCACTTTCTGCGACTGGCTTTGCAACAATTTATAACTTTGCACTAGACATCAAAATAAAAAGAGAATAGACTAATGGCTTGAATGACAAAATGACATTTTTTATCATTGTGTCATTCAATATTTACAAATTCTTTTTTCATAAAAAGGTGTTTTACAGGAGAACAAACAATGAAAAAACTCATTGCCTCTACAATTTTTGCAGCAATTTCTGCAAGTTTTATCTTTGCCAGCGGAGTTGAAAACAAGACAAACCTGAGCACAGGCTATTTAAGAAACCCAAGCCGCAACACAGAAAGCGAACGTCCAGAAGCCGCTTTTTACAACATTGCAGGAACTGCTTTTTTGAAAGAAGGACTTTGGATTGGTGGCGGAAACCAGTTTGTTTTTAAGGAATACTCAAACAAGCTCGACACAAATAATTCTTACGCTGCCTTTGGAATTGAAGATTACGAAGCTACAGACAACACAAACGTTTATCTCTATCCAGATTTGAATGCAGTCTACAAAAAAGGCAGATGGTCAATTTTCTCGAATTTTGGAGTTTACGCAGGTGGAGGCTCTCTTTCTTACGAAAACGGAACAAGCGCAACAACGCTTATGTTCTTGAATGGTGCAAACAATTATAAAAAATCTGCACTTACTGACAAGAAAATCGCAACCACAGCAGGAACAGCGGCCGCATTAAGCGCAAAGGTTGCTGAACAGTATGCTGACGCTGCGAACAAGTATACCGCAGCAGGATTAACGGACAAAGCTACAGAAGCCGCTGCTAACGCAAAATACTTTGCTTCAAAAGCCAACGAATTTAAAACACAGTCTGATAAATACGCAGCAACAGCAACAAAAAGCGGAGAAATTGCATCAGCCTCTCTCGCAATGGCGAAAAGCCACTCGCTCGATGTAACTTCTATCACTTACGGACTTCAGCTTGGAGCGGCTTATCTTGTTACTGACTGGCTCTCTCTTTCTGCGGCTTACCGCTACACGATTGGAACTCAGGACATGACACTCAAGTGCAACGATGCAACTTTCAAGAATATCAATAAAAGCAACAAGATTTCTTATGATGCTGTTGGATACGGTCAGAGCATGGTTTTTGGAATCCACGCAAAGCCACCGGTTATTCCAAAACTCGATCTTTCTCTTCAGTACCAGACTTTGAGCCGCATTGAATACAATGTTGACAACGTAAAAGGCGAAATTGCGCAATATTATGATATTACAAACGACAAAAATTTCCGCACTGACCTTCCAGCAGTATTAAACCTCGGAGCTGGCTACCACGTTCTTGACAACCTGTATGTAAGCACAAGTTTTAACTACTACTTTAACGACTTTGCTCATCAGGACTCTATCTTAAGCGAGACAGACTACGACAACTCATGGGAAGTTGCCCTCGGGGTTGACTACCGCTTCTGCAAATACGTTGGAGCCTCAATCGGAGCAAGCTACGGAAACCAGGGAACAACAGACACTTCAAACTCTTCATTTAACCCAGTGCTCGACAACGTTGTAATTGGTGGCGGATTTGAAATCTATCCGACAGACAAACTTACAGTTTCTCTTTCTTGTCTGTACGCAAACTACTTTGACACAGACTACTACCTTGGTTCAAAATCTGACAGCACAAAAACTGTCTTGAGCAAAGACGTAATCAATGCAGGAATCGGAATTACCTACCACTTTAACTAAGTTTTAACTTGCGCCGGATGCGCCGGGCTTTAGTTGGTGTTTAAGAGCGGATTGATAAAAATCAATCCGCTCTTAAACACCAATGAGGGCTACCGAACCCAGAGCAGCCGGTTTTTAAGCCGATGTTTTTTTAATAGCAAAAAACAAATTTCTAAAATAAAATGACGTCGCAAAAATCAAAAAAAAGTGTTTGTTTTATTCGGAAAAAAGCAGTTTTGTCGCATCTGTTATAATTTTTACCGCTCCTTCCACTCCAAATTTTTCAACATCAATCATTAAATTTCTTCCGTGACGGTCGCCCCTGTTTTTGCCAGTTATGTATTTGTAATATCTGTGGCGTTTTCTGTCGATTTTGGCAATCATTTTTTGGGCCTGTTTTTGTGTTAAGTCGTATGCCTGAGAAATATGAGTTACGCGATAAGAAAGTGGCGCATAGACAAAAATGCTCAAGGTTGAATTTAAATCTTGCAAAAAATAGTCAGAACACCGTCCAAGCATGACGCAGTTTTCTGAGCTCGCAATTTTTCGAATCACGCTGGCCTGTGCTTCGACCGCTTTTGGAGAATAAAACATTCCTGAAATTCCATAGCCAAACTCTGTCTGAAAATTGTCCACTATACCAGGATGTTCTTTTGGAGTGAAAAATTTCAGTTTTTCTACTCCGCCTTCTTTTATCGTAAGACTTACAAGCTCCTTATCATAAAATTTTACACCAAGAGCGGATGCTGTCTGACGTCCGATTTCGCGGGCGTTGCAGCCGAATTCGCGGCCAATTGTAATTGTAAAGTGTTTCATTTGTTTTCCTCCCCCCCCAAAAAAAACGCCAAACTAAAAAGTCTAGCGTCTTTGCAAAGTTTGTTTTCTATCTGATAAAGAAAATATAAAAGAATTTTGTTTTTCCGTCAACAAAATCGCAAAATCAATCCGCTTCAAAAATTGTTTTTAAACCAGCCTTGATTTTTATTTTTTTGCCGTCAATGTGGATTTTGCCTTTTTTCTTTTCGATTTTTGAAATTCCAAAATACTTTCTTAAAAAACTTTCGCTTTTTGCCGTGATATAGAAATTTACATTGCATTCAAAATCGGTTTTATTTTTTTTGAGCGAATGCATTGCCTCTTTTTCAAAATTTTTGAGTTCAAGAATTACGTATTGCTCAACTTCGCCAGATTTTTTTTGCGTGTAAAGGACAAATCCTGGATAAAGAGGAAATTCTTTTAAGCGCAAAAGCCTTCCTTTTCTTTTTTCCTGAACAATCTGACCTTTGTATTCATCTTTTACGCAAAGGCTGTCGAAATATTCTGAATAATCGTTTTTGTATTCTGGTAAATTTTTGACAGCTTGATTTTTTTCCAGTTTTTCGAGAATTTTTGAATATTTTTCGGCGCGCTGGACTGCAAGATTTATTACATGAGGATACAAAACGCTCATATATTCATAATTCAGACCGTAACTGTCAGCATTTGTATTAAAAATGTCGCCAGAATGCATTGAAACGGTCTTTATTTTTGGAAAGTCAATTTGATTCAAAAAAGTAACGGACAAAACTAAATCCGCCAGGTTCCATTCCCAGCGGGATTTATTTGTATTGTGGCGGTATCCGTTGTAAACTTTCATCTGTCCGCTCAAAAGTTTTGCATACTGACTGTTGGATTCTGCCGTCTTTTTGAGGTTTTCAGTGTCCTGTGCAGTGTAGACGGCTTTTTCAAATGTCATTTCCGGAAGATTGAATACCTGCAGGAACGGATTTTCGTACATGTAAACAGCTTTTAAGGCGCTAGGATCGCCTGAAATTCCGCTTTTGTCCATAAAAATTTTAAATTCGTTTGCAGAAAGAAGGCCTTTTGAGTTTTTCCAGTTTAATTCCAAATAATTTTCGGTTGCTGAACTTTTTACACAAAAAGTTTTTCGGTTTATTCCGTCAAACATTTTTTTCAGGAGCTCTGAAAATTCTTCATGTTCACAGTTTATGTCTTCTTTTGAAAAATCTGGCGTAACAAAAAAATTCTTTGGAACTCCGTCTTTTCCAGGATCAAAGCGTGGCATATAAGTCCACATTTCTACGTCATAGAATTTTATTGACTTTGATTCCTGCCAACCGTCTTTTTTCATTGTTATTTTTAAATTAAAACTGCCTTCGTTTGCAAGCGTAAAATCTTCAACCTGAACACTTAAATTTTCGAGATTTTTTCCGTTTTCAAAAACACTGCCCTTAAAAGCGTATTCGCAGGATTCTCCCCATTCCGATTTTCCGCCCAAATAATCCTGCTCAGTAAAAAATAAATTGCATTTTGTAAAAGTCCATTCAGTGTCAAAAATCTGTTTTGAATAAAATCCTCTATTGCCTTCAAAATCCAGTCCTGCAACGCGAAGTTCCCGCGCGGAATTTCCATGTCCGTTTTGGTGAATTGAAATGAATTTTGTAAGGCGGGCTTTTCCTTCAAGTTTAATATTCGGCTGCTTATACCAGTCTTCTGCTGGAAGTCCCCAGCTTTCAAAATTTGAGCGGTATTCATTTCCTTTGAATTTTGACTGGTACGGTTCGTAAGTATATTTAAAAAACATTGGATCGCAGCCCATAGTGTCAAAATCAATAAGCCTTGTGTACATTGAGCCTTTGTCACCGATTATAAAATTTGTCGAAGCCGAATTGCTTAAATTTACGGCGATAAAACGTCCGTTTTTTGGAGTTAAAAAAGTTTTTGAAAGGTCGGCAGGAAGTCCTGAATCTGTAAAGCGAATCTCGTTTCCTTTTTCTGTCAGAAAATAGATTGTTTCAAGTCCCATTGTGCCAAAATGATGCTCGTTCTTAAAAATATCTTCGTGCCAAAGGACATCTTTTCGCCTTGCTCCCATTGCCCAGGCCCGATAATTGTTTACGACAATTCCCGGCTTAAAAACCACACTCTCTGGCCACCCGTAAAGATAAATCCAAGTGAACGGTTTTACGTAAAAAGGACTTGCAGCCGTTTTTCTGACTTCTTTTTCTGTGTAAGTTCTGTAAAGCCTGCCTTGCTCATCAAAAACAAAGACACAGTTTGAATCTCCCGAAATTTCTACAACTGACTGCGCACCTTCTGGAAGTCCTGTTTCACAATAAAGTTTCCATAAATTTTCGGTTTTCGGTTTAAACAAGAGTTTTCCGTTGCGAATCATAAATTCGTAATCTTTTGTAAAAGTCTGTGTCCGCGTTTTTATAAAAATATGCTCAGGATAAGTTCCATTTATGCTCTGTTCGGAAGAATTGTCCTGCAAAAAAAGTGAATCAGGAGCGTTAAGCAAATTTTCGATAGATTTATAAAATTTTCCGTCGGCAGAAAGAGATGCATACGTTGCCTGAGGCGTCTGGCAGGATGAAAAAAGCAGAGCTCCAAAACTTCCTAAAACAAAAGGAACAAAGACAAAATATAAATTTAAAAGTTTTTTTGACAAATTTTTGCAGTATTTTCTCATAGGCACTGAGTTTAACACAAAACCACACTGCATTAAAGCGTGAAAATTTTGATTTTGCAGGAATTTTAATTCAACTCGAATGCACCAGTATACAACTGATAATATCTTCCATGTTTTTGCAAAAGTTCATCGTGAGTTCCATGTTCAATTATAGTTCCTTCTTCCAGAACTATTATACAGTCTGCATTGCGCACTGTCGAAAGTCTATGTGCAATTACAAAGACAGTGCGTCCTCTCATAAGCTGATCCATACCTTTTTCGATTAAGGATTCTGTGCGGGTATCAATTGAACTTGTCGCCTCATCAAGAATCAAGACTGGAGGATTTGCAACCGCAGCCCGTGCAATTGCAATCAGTTGACGCTGACCCTGGCTTAAATTTGAGCCATCGCCTTTTATAACAGTGTCAAATCCCTGCGGAAGATGGCGGATAAATGAATCGGCATTTGCAAGTTTTACCGCGTCATAAATCTGTTTATCCGTTGCTTCAAGGTTTCCATAGCGAATATTTTCGAGAACTGTGCCCGTAAAAAGGTGAACATCTTGCAACACAACAGCAATTGATTGTCTTAAATCCTGTTTTTTTATGTCATTTAAAGGAATTCCGTCATATGTAATAGAGCCAGAACCTTCTTCAATGTCGTAAAACCGCGTCAAAAGATTTGCAATCGTCGTTTTTCCAGAACCAGTCGAACCAACCAGAGCGATTTTTTGTCCTGGTTTTGCGTGCAGACTGATTCCATTTAAAACTCTTTTGCGACCGTTGTAAGAAAAATCGACTTCCTTAAAAACGACATCGCCACGAAGCAGTTTTAATCTGTCGAGTTCCGGACAATGCCATGCCCAGGTTCCTGTCTGTGCAAAACTTTGAACAAGAACTTTTTCGTCTTTTTTAAATTTCGCTTCGTAAGCATTTACCAAAGAAACAGTTCCATTGTCTTTTTCTGGCTTTTGACTTATTGCGGCAAAAATTCTTTCTGCTCCTGCAAGAGCGTTCAAGATTGAATTGAACTGCTGGCTCAACTGGCTGAGCGGACGGGAAAACTCTCTTGTTGACTGTAAAAAACTTGCAATCGTTCCCAAATCCATGTATCCAGTAATTACGAGAACTGCGCCCAAAATAGAAATCAAGGCATACTGAAAATGAGAAAGGTTATTCATGATCGGGCCAAGAATATTTGCATAAGTTGACGCCTGAGTTCCAGATTCGCAGAGGACTTCGTTCAATTTTGAAAAATCTCTGTTTGCCTGTTCTTCCCGTGTAAAAATTTTTACAACATTCTGGCCTTCAATCATTTCTTCTATATAGCCGTTTATTTTGCCGATATTTTCCTGTTGAACACGGTAAGCCTTTGCGCTCTTTTTTCCGACTGTCGCGCTCAAAAGCATGATTCCTGCTACTGTCAAAACCATAACGGCAGTAAGCGGAATACTTAAAAAAAGCATCATGCAAAAAATTCCTGCAACCTGAAAGATTCCCGTCAAAAGCTGAGGAATACTCTGACTGAACATGTCGCGCAAAGTGTCCGTGTCGTTCGTATAAAGCGACATTAAAACTCCGTGCGTATGTGAATCGTAATATCGCAACGAAAGTTTAGACTGATGGTTAAAAAGTTCGCAACGGATTTTGTAAAGCGTTGAAGTCGAAATTTTTAAAAGAAGTCTTTGGGTTAAAAAAGACGAAATTGCGCCAATAGCGTAAATTCCAGCTATTTTCATTATCAAAACAGCAAATCCTGCTAAATCGGGATTTTGTTTTCCCATAAGAGGAAGAATATAATTATTTACGGCAGGTTTTAAAAGATATGCACCAGCAACTTCTGCTCCTGCCGACAAAATTATGCAGAAAAAAAGAAGAGGCAGCAAAAATTTAAAAGCTTTCATGTAAGAAAGAAGCCTCAAAACTGTTTTTACTGTGTGATTAGGCTTTTGAGTGCCCCGAATTTTTACAGACGACATCTATTTTTCACCCCGATTTTTAGTTTTTGCTAATTTGAGAATCGTAAATTTCTTTATAGACTTTATTGTCTTGCAAAAGCTGACTATGAGTTCCGATTCCAGTTATTTTGCCTTCATCAAGCACAACAACAAAGTCCGATTCCTGAACCGAAGCAATTCTCTGCGCAATTACTATTTTTGTGGTTTGAGGCAGACAATTCCTTAAAGCGGCACGAATTCTTGAATCTGTTGCGGTATCAACAGCGCTCATCGAATCATCCAAAATCAAAATTTTCGGATTTTTTAAAAGTGCGCGCGCAATGCAAAGACGCTGTTTTTGTCCTCCGCTCAAGTTTACTCCGCCTTGTCCAAGCTCAGTTTTGAGGCCGGCTGGAAGCTCCGAAATAAAATTGAACGCATCTGCAACCTGACAGGCCTGCTCGATCTGTTTTGGAGTTGCATCTTCGTTTCCCCAGCGTAAATTCTGTTCGATTGTTCCGCTAAAAAGCACATTTTTCTGTAAAACCATTCCGACAGCACTGCGAAGAGCCTTGTAACTGTAATTTTTTACATCGGCTCCGCCAACTTTTACGCAGCCATAAGTGCAGTCGTAAAGTCGAGGAATAAGAGAAACCAGAGTTGATTTTGAAGAACCAGTTCCGCCGATTATGCCGACAGTCGAACCTGAAGGAATTTTTAAATTTATGTCTGAGAGAACGCAGTTGCCTTTTTTGCCTTCGTAAGAAAAGGCAACGTTTAAAAACTCGATTGAACCTTCTTTGACAGAATTGATTTTTGAGCAGTCAGTTGAGTCATCCTCTTCGGTATTAAACGCAAGAACTTCCATAACACGAGAAATTGAAGCTTTTGAAAGGATAAACTGAACAAAAATCGAACTGAGCATCATCAAACTCATTAAAATCTGAGTTACATAAGTAAGAAAACTTACAAGTTCTCCAGTTTTCATAGAACCGAGGATAACCATTTTTCCGCCAAACCAAAGAGTTGCGATTATACACATATAAATTACAAATTTCATAATCGGCATTGAGCAGATTACAAGTTTTTCGGCACGAACTTGACAATCGCGCAACTGAGCGGCAATTTTTTCAAATTTTTCACATTCAAAATCTTCGCGGACAAAAGCCTTTATGACGCGAATTCCAATCATACATTCTTGAACAAAACTGTTGAGCGCGTCGTATTTTTTAAACATTACCTGAAAGCGCGGATATGCCTTTGCAGAAATAAAAATCAAAAGAAAGGCAAGCAGAGGAATTGCAATAAAGAACAAGAGCGCCAGCCTTAGGTTTATAAAACAGGCAATTATCGTTCCTGTAAGCATCATAAGAGGAGCACGAACCAGACTACGGATTAAATTCTGGTACATATTCTGAAGGTTTGTAACATCCGTCGTCAAACGCGTAACAAGAGAACCTGTTCCAAAATGATCAAGCCCCGTAAAAGAAAAGTTCTGAACTCTTTTAAACAAATTTGCCCGCAAGTTTTTTGAAAAACCATACGAAGCAAGGGAAGCAAGGCGTCCGCCACACACTCCGCATGCAAGCGAAAAAAGTGTGCATAGAACCATAAAAATTCCTGTACGGACTACGTAATTTATATTTTTTGTTGCGATTCCATTGTCAATTATATGTGCCATTATCAGCGGAATTACAGTTTCCATAACGACTTCGCCAATCATGACAAGAGGAGTAAAAAGCGTAAAAATCACATATTTTTTTTCAAGACCATAAACAATCTTTTTTAAATTCATACGATTATACATTATAAGTATTATCAAAATTTTATAAATGTAAAAATTTGTTTTATTTAAAATGATAACAAAAACAAAATGCGGAAGAGATTGGAAGGGTGAGAGCAAGCGAAAACAAATGCAGGCGTTCAAACGCAGGCGTTTGGTCGGAGGCAAATGTGAACTGAACCCATTTTTTTGGACAATTTTGTACTCCTCCTTAAGAGTATCGAAGGCAAATTTTATATAATTTTTAGACCTTACCAATATTTCTTGTCTGTATTACAGTAAGTAAGAAATGTAATGAGGGTTGTAAGGAACTTGCAAATGTAACTTCAAAAGAACAAGTAACAATTTCTCTTTCTATAAGGAATTCCTTAAATCTCATAACTAATAGAATTTTGTCGAAATTTGTGGTATACTGAATTCCGCTTATTATCTATATAGAAGAAGATAGGAGTCGGTATGGTTTTATCAAAAAAGCAGATGACTGAAGAAGATATTAAGTTGCAGTTTATTACACCTGCAATTTTGGCAA